>CAUZAE010000086.1:0-12294 GCA_963577685.1 Gemmatimonadales bacterium UBA6960
GCATGGGTCACCGGTGAATTTCAGCGGCCAACTGTACCGGGTGGAGGCGTACGGAGTCCAGGAGTCGGATAGTCGCATCGACTATGACGCCCTGCGCGTGCAGGCGTTGGAAACTCGCCCCAACATGATCATCGCCGGGGCGAGCGCCTATCCTCGGGCCATCGACTTCGAAGCTTTTGGGACGATCGCCCGCGAGGTAGGTGCGTACCTCCTGGTCGACATGGCACACATCGCCGGCCTGGTGGCGAGCGGCCTCCATCCCAGTCCGATGGAGCATGCAGACGTGGTTACGTCGACGACCCACAAGACCCTCCGAGGGCCCAGGGGTGGGCTCATTCTCTGCAAGGAAGAGCACGCCCGAGCGATCGACAAATCGGTCTTCCCGGGCACGCAGGGAGGTCCCCTCATGCACGTCGTCGCTTCGAAGGCCGTGGCGTTCAAGGAGGCGCTGGAACCCGGATTCAAGAGTTATCAGTCGCAGATCGTCGACAACGCCAGGGCGCTTGCCGAACGGCTCCTCGAGCGGGGCCTTTCCTTGGTGAGTGGTGGCACCGATACCCACCTCCTCCTCGTGGATCTGAGGGGTAGTCATGAGGATCTGACCGGTAAGGAAGCCGAAAAGGCGCTGGAGCGCGCGGGCATGACCGTGAACAAGAACACGGTCCCTGGGGAATCGCGCTCTCCCTTTGTCACGTCTGGCCTTCGAATCGGCACTGCGGCTGTGACGACGAGGGGGCTGCGCGAGAAGGAGATGGGGCAGATCGCCGACTGGATCGTCGCAGTGCTCGCCGAACCGTCGAACGACGACCTGATCGAGACGACCCGTCGCGAGGTCGAGGTGCTGTGCGAGGCGTTTCCGCTCTATCCAGAACTCGTCACTCAGGCGAAGAGAGAAAGTGGCTAGGGTAGCGCCGGGGCCGCGAGCGCGTCAGATTTCGCCATGACCGATCTTCAATTTGCCGAAGAGGTTCTGGATCAACTGCAGGAAAAGCACCCGCGATTCCACGGGAAGTCCTATCTTTTTCTTCTCTCCGCCCTGCATCATGTCATACAGGGGCTAGAAGAGCCACGTCATATCTCGGGCCAGGAGCTTGCGAATGGTGTTCGCCGTCTGGCGTTGGAGCGCTATGGGCCTATGGCGCGCACTGTGCTTCAGCACTGGGGAATACATGCGACAGAGGATTTGGGAGACATCGTTTTTGCCCTGGTAGAATGCGGTGTGCTCGTCCGCCAAGAGGGTGATAGCCGGGAAGACTTTCGAGACGTCTTCGACTTCGAGGAAGCGTTCGAAAGCAGTTACCCCTGGGCTTCAGGGATCTAATTGATATGTCAATTTTTTACGTTGGGGAGAGGGGCTAGAAGATGGCAGAAGAAACTGGGTTTCCTAGTTGCCTGAAGTGCGATTCGGGGATCCTGCTTCCCCTATCCGACTACGGCCGTGATGGCGCCGCCATTCGCTACAAGGCCTGGGTGTGCTCCAACCCCGAGTGTGGGTTCAACATCCGGATCGATAATGGGGAGATCTCGCTGGGCCGAAGCATCGGCCAAAGCTACAAGTAGGTCGCTTCCCGATTTGACGGGGTCCGCAGGAGAGCGGTCCCGTAGAGGCACGTTCGCATGAACCCCATACCGATCCGACCCTTCGGTGCGCGACGGGTATGGGCTCCTACCGGTGCCGAGGCCTCGGCGTTCGACCGCTTCGCCATCGATAATCAGGGCGTTCCCCAGGAAACGCTGATGGAGTGTGCGGGCAGATCCGCCGCCCACGTTCTCGAACTGATCTTCCCGCGTGGAGAGGTCGTGGCGTTCATCGGTACAGGAAACAACGGTGGAGATGGCCTCGTCCTCCTGAGAACGCTCCGAGCGTGGGGACGTCCGGTGCGTGCGGTTCTCGTCGGGGATGGGGATGTGCGGGAGGATCTGCTCCACAGTTGGGACGTGCCACTGCGCAGTGACGCGGACCTCTTGGCGACCGACGGGGGGGAGCCTGGCAAAGCCGTCGGGCGAGCGGACATCGTGGTCGACGGGATCCTCGGTACGGGTATCCGTGGTGCCCCCCGGTCTCGGCAAGCCCGGGCCATCCAGGCGATCAACGCCTCCGAACGTGCCGTTTTCGCCTTGGACACTCCGTCGGGAGTCGACGGGGATACAGGTTCCATCAAGGGGATTGCGGTAGCAGCACAGGTGACGGTTGCCTTTGGCTGGCCTAAGCTCGGCACCCTCCTTCAACCCGGGCGTGCCAAGGTGGGTCGTCTCATCGCGGTGGAGATCGGCTTCCCACCGGTGGAGGAGGGGCTGTTTGGGGCTGTGGTCGTCACGCCTGCCTGGGCCATGGAAGCTCTGCCCGCGCGGCAGCCGGCTACGCACAAGAACGAGGTGGGATCGCTCCTCCTGGTGGCCGGAGCAGCCGGTATGGCCGGAGCCGCCGTGATGGCGGCGCGTGGAGCCTTACGGGCCGGAGTGGGACTGTTGAGGGTCGTTTCGGCCCCCGAGAATCGCTCCATTCTACAGGGCGCTGTTCCAGAAGCTGTCTTTGTGCCCGGAAACGATGCGGAGGCCGTGAAGGAGGCCGCACGGGCCTCGAGCGCGTTGGCCCTCGGGCCCGGGTTGGGTGACGGTGACGAGGCATGCCGACTCCTGATGTCCGTTCGCGAGGTTAGCGAAGGGTTGCCGACGGTGCTCGATGCGGATGCGCTCAACTGTGCCGCCTCAGGCGAGGGACCGACCGTCGAGCAGTGGGCGACCGGGCGTCCCGTCGTGATCACCCCCCATTTGGGAGAGATGCGGCGCCTCTCGAAGATGGGGGCGGACGATATCGAGAGGGACCGCGTGTCCGCCGCGCGGGGGTTGGCCGAGAGCACGGGTGTGACCGTTCTCCTGAAGGGCCTTCCCTCCATTGTCGTCCCGCCGGCGGGTGTGTGTCGTGTCGATACGGTGGGGACGTCTGATCTCGCAAGCGGTGGCATGGGAGATGTGCTGACGGGGGTGGTGGGGGCTTTCTTGGCTCAAGGGATGTCACCGAGTCGGGCGGGTGCCCTCGCGCTCTATCTCACGGGTCGTGCCGCCGTGCGCACCGAGATGGGGCCGGCCCTCACCCCGTCGGACGTGGTCGACGAAATGGCCGCGGTGTGGACGGAGAAGGGCTCGGGTGAAACCGATCTTCTCCTGCCTTTTATTCTCTTTGATCAGGACGCGGCCAGATGACCACGCCCGCAGCGCCGGTGGAGCCGAAACCAGGTCCCTCGGTTCGTATGGGCTCCGGTGGCGAGTTCGACCTGATTCGCCAACTCCTGGGGCCGCCTACCGACTTGGGGCCGGCGGTCGTGGTGGGCCCCGGCGATGACGCGGCGGTGCTCGATCTGAGTCGCGCGATACTGTCCACGGACTTGACGATCGAGGGCGTTCATTTTCGTCGAGCGTGGGTGACGCTCGCGGAGGCGGGGTCGCGCGCAGTCCTGGCGGCAGCAAGCGACTTGGCCGCGATGGCCGCTTCGCCCGTGGCTATTCTGGTCTCGCTCGCGGTGGCTGCGGACGAGTCCGATGCCTTGGGAGAGCTAGGGGAGGGGATTCGGTCGGCAGCGGACGCCCTCGGTGTGCCGCTGGTCGGTGGTGACCTCACCACTTCGCCCGGACCCATCGTCATCGACGTCACCGTGGTGGGAGAGTCGGAAGCGCCGGTGACGCGGGCGGGCGCGGCCGCGGGGGACGAGATGTGGGTCACCGGTGTGTTGGGTGGGAGCGCCGGCGCCGTGCACGCTTGGCAAGAAGGCACCGAGCCGGCTGCTGAGCTCCGTGAGGCGTTCGTACGTCCGACGGTTCGGATCGAGGAGGCTCTTTGGCTGGTCGATCGTGGTGGCGTCCGGGCCATGATCGACCTCTCGGACGGTCTCGTGGGGGATGCTGGACATCTAGCGGCTGCGGCAGGCGTTCGCATCGTCCTCGACCCCGGGGCGGTGCCGATTCATGGTGGCCTGCCGGAGGAGGAGGCGTCACGGCTGGCGATGTTCGGGGGCGAGGATTACGAGCTCTGTTTCGCGTCCACACCGGGTGTCATCGAGCCCATCGTGGGTAGCTTCAAAGAGCGATTCGGAGCCGACCTCACGCGGGTGGGGTACGTGGAGGAGGGTGACGGCGTTCACGTCCGCACGGAGGGAGGACTGAGGAAGATCGGTGCCGGTGGCTTCGACCACTTCGCGCCCGGTAGGGGCTCATGCTGAGATCCGCGTGGGTTCTGGGCGTGGGGATGCTTCTCACGATCTGGTATCTGGGAAAGGTCTACCTCCTTTCCATATTCGGTATGCGCGAGGCCTTGTGCAGGTCTTGCGCTCCGGCTGCCCGGGCGTGGTCGCGCGCGATCCTGTCCTTGGCGGGGGTTGAAGTCACGATCGAAGGGGCCGAGCATCTCGACATGGATGGGGCGTCTATCGTCATCGCCAACCATGAGTCGTGGTTCGACGTATGGGCCCTCGCGGGCTGGCTTCCGTTCGATATCCGTTTCGTGGGAAAGAAGGAATTGATGTGGATTCCGATCTTTGGTCGAGCTTGGCGGGTTTGCGGCCATATCGAGATCGATCGGACGGACCGTGACTCCGCCATCGTGTCGATGGCGCGAGCGGGCCGGCAGATAAAAGAGGGTGGGCTCCATCTGATGCTTTTCGCCGAGGGCACGAGATCTTCCGACGGACGACTGCAGCCGTTCAAGAAGGGCCCGTTCGTCTTGGCAATAGAGGGTGGGGTTCCCCTCGTACCGGTCTCGATCGTGGGATCACGGCCGATTATGCCGAAGGGATCCTTCAGGATCGGCCGAGGAAACATCGTGGTGCGCATCGGGAAGCCCATCTCCGCGACCGGCTTGGAGCACTCTGATAGGGATCGTTTGAGGAAGACCGTCCGGGACGCAGTGGTGCGGCTGAGAGGGGGCGAGGGCCGGACCTCGTACCTGGCCGGAGAGGTGGCTCTAGACGACGTCGTAGGAACGCAGTCAACTTTGAGTCCGTGAGGCCGAGCCTGGCCCACCACAATTCGAATGGAAGAGAAGACGCGTGTCAGCGATCATTGATGTGAGAGGGCGGGAGATTCTGGATTCTCGTGGGAACCCTACGGTCGAGGCGGAGGTGCTTCTCGAGACCGGCGTGAGGGGACGAGCCGCAGTCCCGAGTGGCGCGTCTACGGGCGGGCACGAGGCGATCGAGCGTCGTGATGGCGATCCGACTCGATATCTCGGAAGGGGGGTCTTGGGTGCGGTAGAGTCGATCAACACCGAAATCTGTGAGGCCATCCGAGGGTTCGAGGCCAGGGAGCAGCTCGACGTAGATCGAACCATGATCGACCTCGACGGCACTCCCGCGAAAGAGCGCCTGGGAGCCAACGCTCTCCTTGCGGTCTCGATCGCCGTGGCCCGGGCGGCAGCCCTGGAGAACCAACTGCCGCTTTATCGCTACCTTGGAACCGCCGAGTCGACGCTTCTACCCGTTCCGATGATGAACATCCTGAACGGCGGTGCCCACGCACCGAACAATGTCGATATTCAGGAGTTCATGATCATGCCCGTGGGGTTCAACAGGTTCTCGGAGGCCCTGCGTTGTGGGGTCGAGATCTTTCACCATCTGAGGGGGGTCCTTTCGGAGAAGGGTCTGAACACCGCGGTAGGGGATGAGGGAGGCTTCGCCCCCGATCTGTCGAGTAACGAAGAAGCTGTAGAGTTGGTCCTCACTGCGATCGAAAGAGCGGGCTTTCACCCGGGAGACGACGTCGTTCTGGCACTCGACGCGGCGGCGAGCGAGTGGATGGAGGATGGCGAGTACGTCTTCAAGTGGTCCACCGGGGAGCGGCGCGACGCGGCGGGCATGGTGGATTACTGGGTCGGGTTGATCGATCGTTATCCGATCCGCTCCCTGGAGGATCCGCTCGGAGAGGACGATTGGGCGGGATGGGAGAAGCTGACGGACGCCGTCGGCGGTGCCGTACAGATCGTCGGTGACGACATCTTCGTGACCGACGTCCGCAAGCTCGAGCGCGGAGTAAGAAATGGTGTCGCCAACGCGATTCTCATCAAGGTGAACCAGATCGGAACGCTCACTGAGACCCTGGAGGCGATCCGCCTCGCCGACGACTCGAAGTACAAGACGGTCGTCTCACACCGCTCGGGGGAAACCGAGGACACCCTGATCGCGGACCTATCGGTCGCCACGATGGCGGGTCAGATAAAAACCGGTAGTGCCAGTCGCACGGACCGGGTGGCCAAGTATAATCAGCTTCTCAGGATCGAGGAGCGACTAGGGGACTCCGCCACGTTTCCGGGCAGGAATCTGTGGTCCGAGTAAGGCGCCTCATTCTCCCCGCGCTGGTCGGGCTCTCGGCGTATTTCGCCTTTTTCGGAGGAGAGTACTCCGTCCTCGAGATGCGGCGGGTGCGGGCACAGCGGAGTGAGCTCGAGGGCCGGTTGGCAGACCTGGAGCGGGCGAACGATTCTCTGCGTACTTGGGCCGAGTCGTTGGAGTCTGACTCCGCGACGATCGAGCGGGTGGCTCGCGAACGATATGGGATGATTCGAAGGGGTGAGGTTCTCTACCGAATCGCCGAGCCCGAAGATTCGTCTCAGGTGCCGCAGGGTAGGTGACTTTCTCATTCCCCCGTGGCAGGCTCCTCCGTCTCTTTATCCTGTGACGCTTGCTCCGCCCCAGAGGGACCGCTTCCGATGCCCAAGACGGCTTTCGCCGCGTCGGTTAGCAGCGACTGATCCACGTCCGAGGTTAGCTCAGCTCTTTCCGTGCCCGACGAAAGCGACAGGCTCTCCGGGTCTTTGCTAGTCTTGAGTGCCGCCCCAGCGTCGAGGAAGGGCTTGAACAAGTCCATGGGAACGGGGAAGATCGTCGTGGAGTTGTTTTCGGCTGCTATCTCCACGACGGTCTGCAGATAGCGAAGCTGGATCGCGACGGGGAAGCCTTGGATCGTCTCCGCGGCCTCCGCCAACTTCGCGGCGGCCTGGGCCTCTCCTGCCGCCGCAATCACCTTGCCGCGTCTTTCTCTCTCGGCCTCGGCTTGCTTGGCCATGGCCCTCTTCATCTCCTGTGGAAGGTCGATATCCTTGACCTCGACCGAAGTGACCTCGATCCCCCAGGGATCGGTTCCCTTGTCGATGATGTCCCGGACGACGCTGTTGATCTGTTCCCGCTCGATGAGGAGCTCGTCCAACTCCGACTGACCGATGACGCTCCTGAGGGTGGTCTGCGCGAGCTGGCTGGTGGCGAAGTAGTAATCCTCGATCTCTACGACCGCCTTCACCGGATCGACCACCCGGAAGTAGACCACCGCGTTGATCTTCACGCTCACGTTGTCCTTCGTGATCGTGTCCTGCGGGGGGATGTCCAGCGCCACGATTCGTAGATCCATCTTTTTCATGCGCTCGACCCCGAAGGGGACGAGGAAAATCAAACCGGGTCCCTTGGCCCTCATGAGCCTGCCGAGTCGGAATACCACACCGCGCTCATACTCGATGAGAATCCTGAGGCTGGAGAGCAGGCCTATCACCGCTACGGCGGCGGCAGGAATAAGTACCGATCCGAAATCCATGGCTCGACCCCCTGAGGGCACGGGTGGTTAGTCCGGAAATCCTGCGAACAGCTGACCCACCAGAACCATACCCTAAAGAGGGGGACATGGCTCCATGTGCTGCCTTGACACCCCTCAACACTCCTTTGAGCTTTCACGGCCTAAACAGACGGCGGAGTAGCTCAGGTGGTTAGAGCAGCGGAATCATAATCCGCGTGTCGGGGGTTCGAGTCCCTCCTCCGCTACTCCGGGCCCGGCCCTCGGGCCGGATTTTCTGCGTCGGCAGGAGGCTTGAAATAGGCGTTTCAGATCGACGAGGCCCTTCACGCCGCGATTTTGTTCGCCACTCCGCGTCCTGCGGGGCCCACCTGGTTCTGGCCTCGGCGTTCGCAACGTCGTTTACTCGCACGGCTTTCGCCGCGTCGCCGCAGGGGCAGGTTCGAGCCGAGGAGCCCTGGGGGCGGGTGGAAGAGATTGCCGACGGGGCCTGGGTGGTCATCTCGACACCCCTCGCGGACCGCGATTTTACCACCTTGTCGAACGGCGGAATCGTGGCGGGCCGTGACGGCGTCCTCGCGGTCGAAGGATTCGCGAGCGTTGCGGGTGCGCGATGGGTCGGTGACGTAGCGGAGGAGCTCACCGGACGCCGGCCGACCCACGTGGCCCTCAGCCACTACCATGGTGATCACTCGGTTGGGCAGAGCGGATACAGGAGCCGGGCGGGTGAGCTTCGCGTGTTGGCCACGGAGGAAACTCATCGACTCCTCGAACTAGAGGGGCAGGAGCGTCTGCTGCCCAATCTAGTCATCACCGAAACCGATCGCCCGACCGAGATCGATCTCGGCGACCGCGTCGTCACGCTGACCGCTCGCGAAGGACACACGTCGAGCGACGTGACGGTCGAAATCACGGAGCCCCGCGTCATCTGGTGCGGCGATCTCGTGTGGAACGGCCTGTTCCCCAACTATCGAGACGCTCGCCCGACCCGACTCATCCGTCACGTGCGGCAAGTGCTCTCCGACCCGGACGCGGTCTATGTCCCGGGACACGGTGACGCGGCCAATCTTGCGGAGCTCGGCCCCTATGTCGACCTACTCGAAGACGTGGGGCAGGCGGCAACGCGGGCGGTCGAGGCGGGTGTACCCCATGTCGAGGCCGCACGTGAGTATTCGGTCCCTACGACGCTCGGGGAATGGGCGATGTTCAATCCTCTATACTACGAGGTGGCCTTCCGGGCGTGGGAGCAAGACCTCAGGAGTGGCGGGTGACGAATTGCGGTGGCGAACAGGGGACTTCGGTGGATAACTTGCCGTACCGTGAAGTACTCTTCGACCTCAGGAGTTCACAGCATGAATGATCGGGCGATGACGCTGCTTCAGGGACGAAGAGAGAAGCTGGGGCGTGCCGTGGGGCGCCCGCTTGCGGTGCCGTCGGCTCATGAGGGGACCACGTTGTTGGAGTCCGAGCGGGAGCACCTGAAGAATGCGGCGACGGACCTCTACCTCAATGAGCTCGCCTGGGAGAACATCACGGATGAGGAGGAGGTCGAGGGAGAACCGTTGGCTGAATTGACGTTCGCGGGATTTCTGGCCTTCATCCAGGGACTTCTCCTCGAAAAGGTCATGCCAGATTCGCTGGCTCCGGCGAACCCAAGGCCGGAGATCGTCGAGGAGGTCGTCGACTTTCTAGCGGAGCGTGTTGTGGCGCTACAGGACGACCTTGGAGAGCCTGAAGATGGGGAGGAAGGTCATCGGGAACGGGATCTTGCGGTGACCGATCGCCTCCTCGACCTGGTGCTGCTCCGGCTGCACGGCGTGGATCCGGCCGACGCAGAGGGGTTCAGGGACGCGGCTCCGGCGACCTGAAGGTTCGGTCGGTGGCCGTCGGACGAGGGCCGCGACCGGGCCATCCGTATCTGGCTGGGAGCCCTCTCCTGATCGCCCACCGTGGAGGGGGTAAGCTAGCGCCGGAAAATACCATGGAGGCCTTCTGTCTCGCTGTAGAGACCTGGGGCGTCGACATGCTGGAGATGGATGCACGACTTTCGGCTGACGGCGAGGTGGTCTTGATGCACGACGCCACGGTGGACCGGACATGCAACGGCACCGGCGCGGTCGCTCGATTGACCTGGGACCGCTTGAGAACGCTGGACGCGGGTTACCACTTCCGGGACCTTGGCGGGCAACTCTCGTTTCGCGGTTCTGGGGTTCGAATTCCGCGGCTCGACGACGTGCTGGAGGCGTTTTCACAGGTTCGGATCAATGTGGAGGCCAAATCGCGAGAGGTGGCTGGGCCGCTTCTGCGCATCATTCGACGGCACAGAGCAGAACATCGGGTGCTTTTCGCGGCTGAAGTCGAATCCAACCGTAGGGACGCACGGGGATACGAGGGACCCTGGGGGGCGTCCCGCCGCCAAATCGCTCTTTTCTGGGGTGGCGTGCATACACGGATGACGGCTCGCCTCGATCCCCGATTCGATGTTCTGCAGGTCCCCGAAGTATGGAACGGGATCCGTGTCGTGGCGCCCCGGTTTCTGGACGAAGCGCACCGGATGAACCTCGCGGTCCACGTCTGGGTGGTGGATCAAGAGCACGAGATGCGGCGCCTGCTCTCCTGGGGTGTCGACGGAATTCAGACCGATCGTTTGGACGTGCTTTCTCGCGTACTCTCTGACGTGGCCGGTCGTCCGCCTCCTCCGCGAAGCGGGATCGTCCCATGAAGGAGTGGCAGGCGCTGGCACGTGATTTCTCAGAGCACGTGGCAGTGCGGAGGTTCTTCTCCCCGGGCGACCGACTTCTCGTGGCCGTCTCTGGGGGGGTAGATTCGCTCACGCTCCTGCACCTCCTGCGGTTCACGGGCGCACTTCCAACACTCGACCTGGTCGTCGGACACTTCGACCATCGCATGCGCGCCGAGAGCGGTCGAGACGCGCTGTGGGTTCGTGGACTCGCCGATGCCTGGGGTCTCGACTCTACGATCGGCGAGGCCGGAGCTCCCCTGAAGGGCGAGGAGGAGGCACGCGTCGCTCGCTATGACTTCCTGGAACGGACCATGGCAACGTTGGGCTCCCGCTGGATCCTTACGGCTCACCATGAGGACGATCAGGCCGAGACGATCCTGTTTCGCATCGTCCGCGGGACGGGTCTCGAGGGCCTCGGAGGTATTCCAGAGCAGAGGCCGCCTGGAATCCTGAGGCCGCTACTCCCCTTTGCGAAGGATCGGCTCGTCGCCTATGCGCATGCGGTCGGCCTGCGCCCCCGTTGGGATCCCTCGAATGTCGACGGTGGCTTCGCCCGCAACGTGTTGCGAAATGACATTCTGCCACGGCTCGAGCGAGGCGTAGCTCCCGGAGCGCGGCGATCACTGATTCGCCTCGGCCGTACGGCACGAGCGGACGAAGCGGCTTGGACCGTGGCCCTCGACAAACTCGACGAGCACCTCATCGTCCGCGCTTCGGACGACCGAATCGAAGTTGATCGGCCTTCCTTTCTCGCTTACCCGCCTGAACTCCGCTCTCGGGCGCTTCGCGCGTGGGCGCGCCGCCTCGGCGCGAGACTGACCGAGGGCGGAACCCGTTCCGCGGTCGCGTTTACAACCAGCGGCGCGAGCGGCCGGGAGTGTCCGATCTCCGGATCTGTGCGCCTGGTCCGCTCGTTCGATCGATTCGTGCTCGAGACGTTGTCGAACCCTGGCAGGGATCGATGGTTGCAGATTGACGAGCCTGGAGAGGGGCGCGGGGGATTCGAGATCGGGGGGAGGACGGGGACGGCCGTCTGGTCCATGGATGACCTATCTACGGGACGGTGGCTCGAACGATTCGGAACCGCTGATCTCGAGTTGCCCGTACGGGTCCGGGCGTGGTGCCCGGGGGACCGCATTCGATACTCGTACGGGTCCAAGAAATTGAAGAAAGTCTTCGGTGAGGCTCGTATACCTCGGGACGGCCGCGCCCGGATGCCGATCGTCGTAGACGGCCAGGGGAGAGTCCTCTGGGTTCCCGGCGTGACTCGCTCTTCGCTCGTGCCGCCAGGCGACAAGGGAAAAACGTTGACGATCTCTGTAAACATATTGGAGGAGATGTGAAGACCACGGGAGCGGGCCTCGCGGATCCGATATTGACCGCCATCGTGTACTCCGAAGAACGCATCTCCGAACGGGTGGTGGACTTGGGCAGAGAAATTGCCGGCAGTTATTCGGAAGAGGACAACCTCTTGCTTCTCGGGTTTCTCAAGGGCTCCTTCATCTTTCTCGCGGATCTGGTACGGGCGATCGATTTACCGCACCAGATAGATTTCGTCATGGCCGCGAGCTATGGGAGCGATCGGGTGAGTAGTGGGGACGTCAAGCTTCTCTATGACCCCGAGGCCGATCTGGCCGGTCGCTCCGTCATCGTCGTCGAAGACATCGTCGACAGTGGAAACACGGTCAACCGGGTGGTCCCGCTCTTGGAAAGCCGTGGCCCTCGCAGTTTGGAGCTCTGTACTCTCCTTCAGAAACGGCCACCCCGTTTGGTGAAACAACCGCGCTGGGTCGGTTTCGATGCGCCAGACGTTTTTCTCGTGGGCTATGGACTAGATTGCGATGAAAACTTCCGCCACTTGCCGTATATAGCGAGTTTGTGAAAAGGATGTGGGACTCTGACGCCTTTCAAGGTGTAGCAAGAACGCATGGCTGAACAAGACCCTCTTCGAACACCTGACGACAACTCGAGGATGACCCGCTTTTCGAAAACCGGGGCGTTCT
>CAUZAE010000087.1:0-12197 GCA_963577685.1 Gemmatimonadales bacterium UBA6960
TTTCGGCGAACGTCGACATCGTCGGTTCCTCCCCTCTACTCACAGCCAGGCCATGCGTGATCTCAACTCTTCCCCCACAGCCTCGATGCCGTGGTTACGCTCTTCGGCGCGCTTACGGTGAAAATTCGGGCTGCCACAGCGCGCCTCTTCGATCCATTTTCGAGCGAACGCACCGGACTGGATCTCCTCCAGAACCTCTTTCATGGCGGCGCGGCTCGCCTCCCCGATGACTCGGGGACCGCTCACGTAGTCGCCATACTCAGCCGTGTCGCTGACCTCGGTCCTCATCCCTGAAAGGCCCTTCGCGTAGGCCAAGTCGACGATCAACTTCATCTCATGCAAGCACTCGAAGTAGGCGAGTTGCGGATCGTAGCCCGCGTCCACGAGCGTCTCGAATCCGGCCTTCACCAACTCACTCAAGCCGCCACACAAGACGGCCTGCTCCCCGAACAGGTCCGTTTCCGTCTCCGCGGCGAACGTAGTTTGTAGAACACCCGCTCTTGCGCAGCCGAGTGCGTCGGCATAAGCCAGCGCGATGTCGAGCGCCCGCCCACTGGCGTCGTTGTGAACACCAACGAGCGCGGGAACACCTCGGCCCGCCTCGTATTCGGCGCGAACCTTGTTTCCCGGAGATTTGGGCGCGACGAGAATGGTGTCTACCCTCTCCGGGGGCTTGATCTCGTCGTAGTGGACGTTGAAGCCGTGAGCGAAGAGAAGCACGTCGCCATCGGCGAGATGGGTCTCTATGTCGACATGATAGACGGCGGCCTGCATCGTATCCGGTATGAGCAGTGCCACCATGTCGGCCCACTCGCAGGCCTCGGCAACCGTCTTGACTTCGAGGCCCTGCTCTCGGGCCGAAGCCGCGGAAGGGCTCCCTTCATAGAGCCCCACGACCACTGAAATGCCACTGTCTCGGAGGTTCAGGGCATGTGCGTGTCCTTGGCTTCCGTACCCGATCACGGCCACGCGTCGGCCGTCCAACACGCTGCGGTCCGCATCACTCGCTTCGAAAAATCCTTCCCTGGGCGCCTGGTCAGTCATGCTCTTGTCTCTCCGGTCATTTCTGGATTTGTTCCTGCTGAAGTCGAGCGTACACTCGGGGCCCCTCGAAGGCGAAGGCAAAAAAAGAAGCGGGCCCCCGATTTCGCTTGGAGGGCCCGCCGCGTCACTCTCGCTTTGCTTCCGGTCTATGTCACCCCGGGCAAGGCACACGCGAACCCTCGCTCGACAGGATCGATTACGACCCCGGCGAGCGAAAGAACGGTAACCGCAATAATCGGCACGCGTCTCTGCATTCGCTCGTCACACCTTTCCTGTACAGCAAATTTCCCGCCTTCGCAACATAGATCGGCAAGCAAATAGGTCATCTTGCACAAGTCAAGGGGTAGTCAGGAAGCGCCCCATGAACTCCCTGTCGATACGGTCTTTCCACTTCATCACCCACTTCCCCTGGAACGACCAGCCCCACTTACCCCCTACCGCGCTTCCGTCGCCCAGATTCATCAGAGTCAGAAAGTCCCCCTGTGGCCTATAACGACGCAGAGGAAGGCCATCCAGCCACGCTACGAGATTGTGTGTCACGAACGGACCCTGGCGCACCGCGTATACGCCCGCCTTCGGCGTCTCGGGAAAGTCGATGAAGGTCCCGCAATCGCCCACGGCAAACAGATTGTCGTAATCCTTGAACTGTAACGTGGGACGGATCAGGACGAAGCCACGATCGTCCACCGCAACCCCCGACGCTTCGAAGACGTCGTGACTGCGTGAGCCGGCAACCCACAGGAGAATGTCACAGCCGATTCTCTCGCCTCCCGCAAGCATGACCGAGCCGCCATCAACCGATTCGACCCGGCGTTCACGGAGGATCTCGATGTTTTTCTTCCGGGCCTGACGTTCTAAGCGTCGGCGCAGTGGCTCGAAATAGTTGGCGAGAATCTCGGGCCCGCCCTCGAGTATCCGAACCCGCACCGGCGCACCGAGGCCGCGAATCCTCTGCTCTATCGTGAACGCCACCTCCACCCCTCCCGCTCCACCGCCGACCACGACGACCTGCACAGGCTCCCTGACAGGCTCGCTAACAGGCTCGCTGGGTGTCCCACGTGGAATCCGCTCCACAGCCTCTTCCACAAGTGAGCAGAATCGGCCGATGGGCCTCGTCGGAAGAGCGTGCTCGCGGACACCCGGGAGGTCGAGGCCCGCAACGGTGGAGCCAATGTTGAACGAGGCCGCGTCGTAGGAAACGGAGGCTCCGTCCTCCATGAGGATTCGTTGGCCGTCAGGGTCGACCCGGACGACTCGGCCGAGAATGAGGGCGACGCCGGCCTTGCGGCACAGACCGACCACATCGATCTCGACCTCCTCCTGACGATACTGCCCAGCGACGAAGCCGGGCACCATTCCAGAGTAGACGGCGATCGGCAGGTCTACCACCATGGTGGTCCGCATACCGGGAGGAGGCGTGCTGGCGAATTGGCTGAGCGTCTGGATGTGGGCGTGTCCGCCCCCTACCAGCACGATATGCTTTTTCTCGCCCAAGAAGTCTCCTGTCTTACAGGGGTGGCCTACGATGGGAGCACCGAGAGTACCGAAATGGTCGCCGACCCGACAAGCCTCAGCCACGATGTGGCTGACACGGTCCAACTCTCTTCGCCTCTCTTGCCAGAGCCGCGACGTACGTTCACAATCGGACGCATGGTTATGGAGACTCTCAAGCTCGAGGAAATGACGTGGCCGGACGTGGCCGCTGCGTTGGAGAACGGCAAGACCACTGTCGTCGTCGCGGCGGGCGCCGTGGAACAGCACGGTCCACACCTCCCGTTGTGCGTCGATGCCGAGCGGGGCACACGGCTCGCTTGCGATGTGGCCCAACGCCTCGGCAATGCCCTCGTCGCGCCCACCATCCGGGTGGGCTGCTCCGAACATCACATGGCCTTCTCGGGAACGATCTCGGTACGGGAGTCGACGTTGCGGGCGGTATGTACGGACTACTGCGTGAGCCTCGCCCACCACGGGTTCACACGGATTTGTATAGTGCCGTCCCACGGTGGCAACTTCCTGCCGCTGGCCAACATGCTCGACGAGCTTCGGAAGGCGGTCGAACCCGGCTGCACGGTCCTCGCCTATACGGACCTGCTGGGCTTCCTCGAAATCTGGAAGCGGGTCGGCGGCGAAGCGGGGATGGAGGAGCGGGTGGGCGGCCACGCCGACGTAGCCGAGGGGTCGGAGATGCTGGCCATCCGCCCCGACCTCGTCAAGATCGAGCGGGCCGAGAGCGGGTACCCGGGTGAGCTGTCGGGCGAACTCCTGGATCGGATCTTCCGCGAGGGTCTGCAGGCCGTAACGGAGAATGGGATCCTCGGGGACGGTCGAGGCCTGAGTGCGGAATTGGGGGAGAAATGCTTGGCTGCGAGTGCGGACGCCATGGCATCGTTCTTCTCCGAATGACTTTCTCGCCGCGAGCTAACAACGACCGCTCCTCAGCGCTCTAGCCGCCCGGGCCAGTGGGCAGATACGTACCGTTGCTCAGGCTCCATACGTAGGCCGCGACCGCCGAGAGCTCATCCCATTCCAGCCGAGCGCCCCCACCCGGGTTCATTTCAAACCGGCGTGCAGGGTCCGAGAAGTCATCTCGCTTGACGCCCCAGAAGATCGTGTCCCAAGTACCCTGTAGATCGCCGTCACTCTGGACCCACTCCGAGTCCGTCAGGTCGGGACCCCACCGCCCTTCCTTCCCGCCTTCGCCGTGGCACCTCACGCAGCTTCGGCCGTGAAAGAGCTCGTCTCCCTCTTCGATCATCTGTGCCCAACGCTGGACTTGATCGCGCTCGAGCCACTCTCGAACCCCCGTCGGCAGCGGCGAGCTGTCCTGAGCGCTGAGCGCCGTCGTTCCGATTGAAGCAAAAACAAGAAAAAGCCCGGCCCATCTCCATGACTCGATCTCCACGTCACCCCCTCGTCTATTCGTCCCGAACCGATCGATCGATCCTCTTCCTACACGTATCCCGTTTTGTACGACGATGACGGGACGGTCATTCCGCTGGTACCCGATCAAGGTCGTGTTGCGTCGTGCGCGAAGCCCCATAGCTTACGCGCGAGGTGAGGATGTGAGCCGGGGCCGGCCGGTTCCTATAATCCCAGAACGTTCGCTCGAATCTTCGTTAGCCCCTGCTCTCGGGCCCAAAGATCCAGCTCGACGGTGGCCAACGCGTCGACGAGAGGTATGGCGTCGCCCCTCTTACGCAGATCCACCGTCGTGATGTACCGAGAGCAGCTCGTGCACGCGTCGACCCGAACATGGGCGATGGACTCCGCCGTATGCACCGGAAGCTTGGCGGCATCGGTCTCACCACAGTACGGACATGTCAGGCGCCGAAAACGCCACTCCGTAGCGCACATGGAGCACGTCAGGTTGCGAGCTCCGACTGCGTCGGGAAGATCTCGGATGACGGCCAGCTGCGGTAGCCCGCCGCATGCGAGGCAGACGTTCCCGGTCCAAGTCGTGGGCTGACTCGAGTGCGCCTGTGCGATTGACGTGACTACGGGCTCGAGGAAGGCTCGCGTGTAGAAGTGGTAATCGTCGTCCTCGTTGTTTGCTTTCCCCCAAGCCTCGAGCGCCGCCCAAAGCGGTTCGCGTCGGTCGCTATCGTCTCGAGAGAGGAGGGCCTGGGCGCCGTCTTTCAGGGTCTCGGTTCCGATTGCTTCAATCTCGGACAGGAAGTCGCGGAAAGAGTCGGCGAGCTCATCCAGTGGGATCTTTCGCACTTGGAACCATGGGAAGTCACCTTCGCTGGCCCGGACGAGTTCCAACCAGTCCACGGCCGGCACATTGTACGCCACGCGTTCCTGCGCCTCGGTGAGTCCGACGTAGAAGTCGAGGATCTCCTCCGCGTGCGGATTTTCACCGAGGAGATGGACGGCACGTGCGCGCCGAATCCTCCAGAGGGTTTCCACCGAGCGGCCTTCCAGGGATCGTGAGCCGTCGGGGCTCAAGGCCCCGACTGGTCCTTCTGCCAAAGCGGGTGGTGGAACTTCGCCCAGGCGCCCGTCACGGATCCGTGGAGCATTCCCCGGAGGGTCCCCGGATAGGCGATCGTGCCGAGGTATACGTGCACGATCAAGAGCAGGCCGCCGCCCACCGTCGCGAGGTAATGGACCAAGCGCATGCCGTTCACGACACCGCCGTAGAACGGACCCAGGCCGAGAGCGCCCCCGGGCAACCACATGGGAACCCCCGTGACGATGTACGCGATGCCGAGCAGGGCCATCGCCCAGAAGAACAGCTTCTGACCGGCGTTGTACTTTCCCGCCGGCGGGACGTTGTCTTTGTCGTGGACCGCATAGCTCTTCACCGCCTTCAGCCACGCCCGGTCCCCTTCCCCAATCCCCATCTCCCTGGCCCACATCACCAACATGACGACCATGGATCCGGTGAAAAGCACGCCCATCCACGGGTGAAGGACGCGAGCCGTGGATCCACCACCGACGAGGCTCGTTATCCAGAAGAGCCGGGGATGAGAGAAGGCCAGTCCCGTGAAGAGGAGGAACACGAAAGAGAGGCCAGCCACCCAGTGGGTGACCCTTTCGGCAAACGTGAAGCGTTGGACGTCGCCGCTACCACTCATCCCTCCGTCCCCCCGGAGTCATTACCGGGCGCCGCTACCGTGCCACCACCAGCCGTAACCGTTCCAGTACCCGTCGCGTCTGTCCCGACGCTCTCCGTCTCCGGCTCCTGGGGACCGAATCCCAGGTAGTGAAGCGCGGTGGCAAGGAGCCCGAGTCCGAGCGCGGACGCACCGAGCTGCCTAAGGCCTCCCAAAGCGGCCAAGGCGCCTGGGGCGGCCGTGGGATCGGCCGGCAGATCGTACTCGTCGAGCTGATCGCCGTGCGGAACCACATACATCATGTGCGTCCCACCCACTCCGGCCGGATCGTAGAGGGTAGCGTGCTCGAGACCTCTGGCTTGCAACCCCGCCACCTTCTTCGCCGCCAATGCCTGCATATCCTCCTTTGTGCCCCAGGAGATCGCGTTCGTGGGACACGTCTTTACGCACGCTGGCTCAAGGCCCGCCTCGACCCGATCGACGCACATGTTGCACTTGTAGACTTTCTTGCTCTCCGGATTGAACCGGGGGATGTCGAACGGGCAACCGGACACGCATAGCTGACAGCCGATACACTGTTCCTGGTTGAAGTCGACGATCCCGTTCTCGTACTGAACGATCGCTCCGGGCGCCGGGCATGCGTACAAACAGCCGGGTTCCTCACAGTGCAGACAGGCGTCTTTCTTGATCAGCCACTGGAGATCATCATCGATCTCGATCTCGTTGAAGCGCATGAGGAGCCACGTATCCGGGCTGAGGTCACGGTGGCTCTGCATGCTCCCGAAGTTCTCCGTGGGCTCCACACCTAATTCGTTCCACTCCTTGCACGCCACCTCGCACCCTTTGCAGCCGATACAGCGCGAGATGTCGATGAGCTTTGCGTACTCGGGTCCCGTTCGGGGAGCGGGCGCGCCGTCGGGCCCTAGCTCGAGCGAGTGGCCTGGTGTAGCCGAGATCCGCCTGATGCGGAGGCCGCCCTGAGGGGCCTGCGCGGCCTGGGCCGGCACGCCTTCGTCCGGGGCCATCAGGCTTTCTCCATGTTCACGAGGAAGGCCTTGAACTCGGGGCAGCTCGTGTTGGCGTCCCCAACGAAGGGCGTGAGGTTGTTGGCCATCGAGCCGGTAGTGATTCCCTTGAATCCCCAGTGAACGGGGACGCCGACGGTCCAGCACGTTTCGCCGTTTACGATGAGAGGCTTGATCCGCTTCGTGACCACGGCCACTCCCTGCACCTCACCACGTTTGGACCACACGCGGACCTGCTCGCCGTTCTTGATCCCTTTCTCCTCGGCGAGGCCGTACGGGACTTCGACAAAGAAGTCCGGCATCAACTCGACGAGGTAGGGGACGTTGGACGTGACGAAGTGCTCGCGCTCTACGACACGGTAGACCGTGCATACGTAGGGGTAGTCGTCCCTGCCGTTGGCCAGCGTCTCTCGGACACCGTCGTACCAATGGATCAGCGGGTTGGTCGGGACGTCCTCGTGGAGGATGTTGGGGGTGGGACTTTCTACCGGCTCGTAGTGCTCGGAGAACGGTCCGTCCACCAGATACGTGGTGAACAGCCGAGCCACACCCTCCTCGGTCATGATGAAGGCGCCCGCCTGATCGGGCGGCGTGGTCGGGCCGTAGTCCGGGACGTCGCCGATCCACTTGTCGCCCGTCCATCGGATCCCCGGCCGGCTGGCGTCCCACGGCTTGCCGTCCCCGTCTGCCGAAGCCCGGTTGTATAACACGCGCCGGTTGGCGGGCCAGCTGAACCCCCAGTCATGATGGAAGCCCATTCCGCTGGGATCGTCGGTCCCGCGCCGGGCCATCATGTTCCCCTCTTCCGTGAAGCTGCCCGTGTAGAGCCAGTTCCCCGACGTGGTGGTGCCGTCGTCGCGGATCTGTCCGAAGGACGAGAGGAGCTCGCCGGTGCGGAGGTCGGACCCGTTGATCTCCTGGGCCAGTTCCTCCAGGCGTGGCTCCCGCTGGTTAAGGTAGTTCCACTGCAGGTTCAGGATCGGCTCGTGGTACGCTCCCCCCTCTTCCTCGTACAGCTCCTTCACGCGCCAGAAGAGCTCGGAAAGGATCCAGGTGTCGGATCGGACCCCGTCCGGCGGGTCAATGGCCTGCTCCTTCCATTGGGCCCACCGGCCCGAGTTGGTAAAGGAGCCCGCGCGCTCGACCCAGTGTGTGGCCGGGAGGAAGAGCACCTCGGTCTGGATGTCGGCGGGATCGACGTCCGGTGCCCTCCAGAACTCCGCGGAGTCCAGCATGAACGGATCGATGACCACCTTCCACTTCAGGTTCGCCATGGCCTGAAGGAGGCGGGGCACATCGGGTCCCGCGAGGAGCGGATTGAAGCCCAAGGCCACCAGCCCCTCTAGCCTCCCCTGGTGCGCCTGGTCCCACATGGAGAGCCAAGTCGCATCACCGGCCGGTTTGCCCAGGTAGTGATAGCCGTACTCGTTCTCCGGCCCGACCGTGTCGCCGAACCACGCCTTGAGCTGGGAGATCAGGAACTTGGGATAGTTGCCCCAGTAGTTGACCGTGTCGGGCACCAGTGGCTTCGGTATGGACTCCGCGAGATGGCTTGCCAGGGACGTCTGAGCGGGGCTCGGAACGCTCAAGTAGCCAGGAAGAATCCCGGCGACGATGGCGTGATCCGTCGCGCCCTGCACGTTGGCGTGACCCCTGAGCGCGTTGATGCCCCCTCCCGGCCGGCCGATGTTTCCGAGGATGAGCTGGAGGATCGCCGCCGTGCGGATGATCTGGCTCCCGACGGTGTGCATGGTCCAGCCCACGGCGTACATGATGGTGCCGACCCGGTCGGCGGTCCCCGTGGAACACACGATGTCCGCCATGGCGAGGAACTGCTCGGCTGAGCAGCCCGCGATCTGCGCGACGACGTCGGGCGTGTATCGGCTGTAGTGGGTCTTCATCAACTGGAAGACACAGCGCGGGTCCTGGAGCGTCAGGTCCCGGCGCACGAAGCCGTCCGAGCCGAGCTCGTACTCCCAGGCCGTCTTGTCGTAGGCGCCCTGGGCCTGGTCGAAGCCCGCGAAGAGACCGTTCTCGAATCCGAAGCCTTCTACCACCATGAAGGACGCATTGGTGTGCAGCCGGACGTACTCCTCGTGGAAGAGCCCTTCGTCGAGGATCTTGTGAATCATCCCGCCCAGGACTGCGATGTCTGAGCCGGGCCGAATCTGCAGGTGATGATCGGCGACGGCCGAGGTGCGCGTATAACGGGGGTCGACCGTTATGATCTTGGCGCCGCGCTCATCCCTGGCTTCGAGCGCCCACTTGAACCCGCAAGGATGGTTCTCCGCGGGGTTCGCTCCCATGACCAACACTACGTCGGCGTTCTGGATGTCCTTCCAGTGGTTGGTCATGGCACCCCGACCGAACGTTGCGGCCAAACTGGCCACTGTGGGGCTGTGTCATATTCGGGCCTGGTGATCGATGTAGACCAGGCCCATGGCGCGCATCGTCTTGGTGATGAGGTAGGCGTCCTCGTTGGCCACCGTGGCGCTTCCCACCCAGCCGATGCCTTCGCAGCGGTTGACCGTCCGGCCCTCCTCGTCCCGCTCCACGAACGAGGCGTCTCGGGAATCCTTGAACTTCCTGGCGAACCATTCCATCGCCCAGTCCCAGGTGACCTCGGTCCACTCCGAGGCGCCCGCCTCACGGTGGAGGGGACCCTCCTGGAGGCGTGGGCTCATGGCGAGCTGCATCTGGGCGGCGCCCTTCGGGCACAGCGTCCCGCCGTTGATGGGGCTGTCCGGATCGCCCTCCACGTGGATGATGGAGTTCACCGTGTTGATACCCCCGCTCCCGTGCACATAAGCGATCGCCCCGCATCCAACGGCACAGTACGGGCACACCGTCTTGAATTCCCGTGCGTTGGAGATCTTGAGATCGTGAGCGGCCGCGTACGCAGGCTTCAAGTCGAATCCCAGCGCGCTCACCAGGCCGGCCCCACCCGCGAGAGCCGAGGCCTTGAGGAGTTCTCTCCGAGAGATGTCCATCGTCAGCGCACTCCTGCCGCCGGCTTGGCGGATCGGGGCAGATCGTCGGGTCGGGCTCAAGGTAGACGACAGCGGCCCTCCGCGCCAAGCGCGCCCCCACCCTACCCCCTTCCCCCGGTCATGCCGACGATCGCGCAAGGATCCGTCCCGACACCAGGTCATTCCGAACCCCGAGGCCCCCCGACGCGCGATTCTCCGCACGACCAATTGGACTTCGTCGCCCCTTTAGGTATTGTCTTTCTGAAGATCGCCTGAGTGCCCAAAGGAGAGCCGTATGGCTTCAAGTACGACCTCACTCCCCGTGCAAAGATCGTTCGGACAGACGACGCGTTCTGACCTGTGGTGGCTGCAACCCGTAGTCGTCTTCCTGGGCCTGGGAGGCTTTGTCGTCTACTCGACCTGGGCCGCGTTCCAGGGAGAGTACTATGCGTACGGGAACTTACTGTCGCCCTTCTACTCCCCGGAGATCTTCGGCGAGACGCCCCATGCGCTCTTTGGTCCGAAGCCGAGTTGGTGGCTGAGCTGGCTCCCGTGGTCTCCGGCCTTCCTGATCCTGTGGGCGCCGGGCGGATTTCGCCTCACCTGCTACTACTATCGTGGAGCCTATTACAAGGCCTTTTGGGCCGATCCTCCTTCGTGTGCCGTGGGCGAGCCCCGCAAATCGTACTGGGGCGAGCGCTCCTTCCCGCTGATCATGCAGAACGTGCACCGTTACTTCCTGTTCTTCGCACTGCTATTGGTGGTCTTTCTGTCCCTCGACGTGTGGCACGCCCTCTGGTTCGTCGATCCCGCGACCGGCGAGGAGACCTTCGGCGTCGGTGTTGGAACCTTGGTTCTGGCCACCAACGTGATCCTCTTGAGTGGCTACACGTTCGGCTGCCACTCCTTGCGGCATCTCGTCGGCGGCGGACTCAACGTGCTGTTCGACAAGCCCGTGCGTCGGGTCGCGCACGACTGTGTGACCTGCCTGAACCGACGCCACATGCTGTTCGCCTGGATGAGCCTGGTCTGGGTCGGATTCTCGGACGTATACGTGCGACTCTGCTCGATGGGGATCTGGACCGACTGGAGGATCTTCTAGGATGGCGGAACACACGAGTCACGAGCACGACGTCTTGATCATCGGGTCGGGAGGCGCCGGCCTCCGCGCCGCGATCGAGGCCTCGGCGTTGGGCGCTTCGGTCGCATTGGTCAGCAAATCCCTGCTCGGAAAAGCCCATACGGTGATGGCCGAGGGAGGCATGGCAGCAGCCATGGGCAACGTGGACGAGCGGGACAGTTGGGAGGTCCACTTCGCCGATACCATGAGGGGGGGCCAGTACCTCAACAACTGGAAGATGGCCGAGATCCACGCGAAAGAGTCTCCAGACCGCGTGCGAGAGCTGGAGGCGTGGGGAGCCGTCTTCGACCGGACCAAGGAGGGCAGGATCCTCCAACGGAATTTCGGCGGACACGCGCACCCGAGGCTCGCTCACGTGGGTGACCGCACAGGACTCGAGATGATCCGCACACTTCAGGATCACGGAGTGCACCAGGGATTCGACGACTACCAGGAGTGCACGATCACGAGGCTACTCAAAGACGGTGATCGGGTCGTGGGGGCCTTCGGCTACGATCGCGAGAGTGGGCGCTTTCGAGTGTTCCATGCCGGCGCCGTCATCCTCGCAACGGGCGGTATCGGCCAGGCGTACAAGATCACCTCCAACAGTTGGGAGGGGACGGGGGACGGCCACGCCCTGGGTTACGACGCGGGCGCCGAGCTGATCGACATGGAGTTTATCCAGTTCCACCCCACCGGCATGGTGTGGCCTCCGAGCGTGCGAGGGTTGCTGGTGACCGAGGGTGTAAGAGGCGAAGGCGGTGCGCTGAAGAACTCGGAGGGCCGCCGTTTCATGTTCGACGACATCCCACCCCTCTACAAGAACCAGACGGCGGACACGCCCGAAGAGGGCTGGAGATACGTGACGGGTGACCGTAGTGCTCGCCGTCCCGCCGAATTGTTGACCCGAGACCATGTGGCACGCTGCATCGTGCGCGAGGTCAAGGAAGGCCGGGGTAGCCCGCACGGGGGAGTCTTCCTGGACATCGCTTGGATCAAGGAAAAAATCCCCAACGGGGAGGAGCACATCAAGCGGAAGCTTCCCTCCATGTACCACCAGTTCAAGGAGTTGGCGGGCCTCGACATCACGAAGGAGCCCATGGAGGTGGGCCCCACGACGCACTACGTGATGGGCGGCCTTCGGGTGGACCCCGAGACGCAGATGTCGACCGTCCGGGGCCTCTTCGCCGCGGGGGAAGTCGCGGCGGGGCTTCACGGAGCCAACCGGCTGGGTGGCAATTCGCTTTCGGACCTGGTCGTGTTCGGCAAACGGGCAGGGGAGTATGCGGCGGCGTTCGCCAAAGAGCACGGGCGCGGCACACTCGATCCCGAAGCGGTCGAAAGAGCTCAACGGGAGGCCCTATCTCCCTTCGAGAGACAAGACGGGAGCGAGAGCATCGGCGCCTACAAGGTGCAGTACGAGCTTCAGGACCTGATGCAGGAGAAGGTAGGGATCGTGCGTGAGGAAGGGACGCTGGCC
>CAUZAE010000088.1:0-12136 GCA_963577685.1 Gemmatimonadales bacterium UBA6960
GATCCGCGCGTCCGAGCCCCCGGATCCGTGTCCAGGTGAACAGCGGATAATCGAGGCGTTCAGCGACGTGGAGGAGGAGCGCCGAAACTCGTTCGTCCTCATCTGAATTCAGATGGAGTAATTGATGGCCAGAACGAACGAGCAGTACCAGCTCGTGGATGGGATCGGCTAGGCTCACGCCAACTCAGCTAGCCGCCGATGACGCATCAACCCTACTGCCCGCCGTTCCGCTGTCCACCTGGTCGAAGGCTTCTGCGAGCCTCCCCAGCGCCTCCTCCAGTTCTCCCACCGGAGGTCCGAAGCCGAGTCGCAGATAACCGTCCATCCCGAAGTGATCGCCGGGAACGACCAACAGGTCCATTTCTGTACGGAGTTTTTCCGCAAATTCGGAGGAATTCACGTCGGTGTGATAGCGGGCGTAACAGATGGCGCCTCCGTCGGGTGGCCGGTACGTGAAGCGGCCCTCTTGGGAGTTCATCCAATCGGCGAGCACGGCCATGTTCTGGGTCAGGATGCCTCTCGTGCGCTCGAGGATCTTGGTTCTCGTAAAGGGTTCGAGTGCGATGCAAGCGAGCAGGTCCGACAGGCTTGCCGGCACGATGGTGGTGTAATCCTTCCGGCCCCACAGCGACTCCATCATGTCCTCCGGTCCCACGATCCATCCCAAACGGAGTCCCGGCAGACTGTAAGCCTTGGAGAGGGAATTCGTCACCAGGGACCGCTCATAGCGGCCCCAGAACGAGGGGGTCTCCGCGCCGCTGAGTTCTGCCCCCCGATACACTTCGTCGGCCAGAATCCAGGCGCCGTACTGGTCTGCGAGGGAGATGACGTTGGACATCGAATCTTCTGTCAGGACGGCACCCGTGGGGTTGCTCGGATTGGTGATCAGAATCGACCGCGCGCCTTTCGACAGGGCACTCTCCAACTCGTTCAGGTTCGGTTGCCAGCCGTCTTCTTCGACAAGGTGTACCGGGTGGATGGGCACGCCGAAGCTGTCGAGCAGACCCGGGACCTGCATGTAGTTGGGTAGCGTCACGGCTGTGCCCGCTTCCGAATCCATGAGCTGCCAGCATGCCACGAAGTTGGCTTCGGCTCCACCGGTCGTCACGACGATGGAGGCCTGTGACGTATCAGGATACATGGCCGCGATGCGGGCACGCAGCTCGTCGCTGCCGTTCGACTGCCCGTAGCCGAGGCGGACGTCGAGCGCATCGGAGTCCCGGTCCGCCAGCTCCAGCAGCTCTGAAAGGGAGAGCGGGTGGACGCCGCTTTCCGAAAGATTGAAGCGTACCCTGTGCTCGTAGGTCGACTGCCAGCGCTCCATCGTGAATGGATCGTACCTCACGGTTCAACTCCTCCTGCTTGATCGGGCGTAGATCGCGGTTGAGCGCGATACCCCCATGCGTCGTATCGGCTCCATCGAGCCGTTATGTTCATCGAGACGAGTTCTCTTTACACGATTCTCAGGACCGGATCATGACGCATTTCTCGCTCCCCGATGACCTCGCCATTCGGGGTAAGAACAGCGGGACGATCATCATGCTGGTGTTGGATGGGCTGGGAGGACTACCCCATCCCGACACCGGCCGAACCGAGCTGGAATCCGCCCGCACGCCCAACTTCGACGCGTTGGCGAGCCGGAGTTCCTTGGGCATGTTGATGCCGGTGGGGCACGGGGTCACGCCCGGCAGCGGACCGGGGCACCTCGCGCTGTTCGGCTACGATCCCATCGAGTCGATGATCGGTAGGGGAGTCCTGAGCGCCTTGGGCGTCGGACTCGCGCTCGAGCCGGGAGACGTCGCCGCTCGCCTCAATCTGGCGAACGTGGACGTGGACGGCCTGGTGACGGATCGTAGGGCCGGGCGCCCTACGGACGAAGACGGTCGACGGGTGATCGGCAAGGTCAAGGGAGCGATCAAAGCGCCCGACGGCGTAGAGGTGACACTCGTCCATGAGAAGGAGCATCGGGCGGTCCTCGTGATGCGGGGTGCCGGTCTCGGAGCTCAAGTGGGGGACACGGACCCACAGAGGACCGGTCTCCCGCCCGTTCCGGCCAAAGCGCGTCACCCGGACTCGGAGCGTACAGCCGATATCGTCCGGGATCTCCTCGAGCAAACCCGTGGGATTTTGTCCGATGAGCCCGTGGCGAACGCCTTCTTGGCGCGTGGCTTTGCGCAGTATGTCCGCTACCCGACGTTCGAGGAGCGCTACGGGCTCCGCGCGGTAGCGGTGGCCAAGTACCCGATGTATCGGGGTGCGGCCAGCCTGGTGGGTATGAGCGTTGACGGGGTCCCCACTTCGAACGAGCAGACCGTCGCTCTGCTCGAGGACCACTTCGGTAGTTACGACTTCTACTTCGTGCACTTCAAGGACACGGATTCCTGCGCCCACGATGGAGATTTTGCTGGTAAGGTGTCGGCCATCGAAGTGGTGGATTCTCTGTTGCCCAGGGTCATGGCGTTGGAGCCGGACGTCGTCATCGTCACTGGAGATCACTCCACGCCAGCGTTGTATCGGGAGCACTCCTGGCACCACGTGCCGCTCCTCATCGCCTCGAGTTGGGCCCGTCCGTCCGCTGGCGAGTTCGGCGAGTCGGCGTGTCGCGGCGGGGACATCGGTACCCTGCCCGGTAAGGATCTCATGTCGTTGGCTTTGGCCCATGCGACCCGCCTCGACAAGTACGGAGCCTGATGAACGTCCCGGAGGAGCGGCTGGAGCATACGCTGGCGTTGGGAGACGAGGGTGATTGGGAGGGCATGGCCGAACATCTCCGGGAATTGCTCGAGGAACATCCGGACAACGCTACCGTTCTGTGTTGGCTCGGTGTTGCCGAACGGGAACTGGGGATGGACGGCATCGCGTACGAGCGCTTCAAGGCCTCCGTCGCGGCACAGCCGGCCGATGCGAACATTCTCGCGATCTGTGGGGGAGGGTTGGCCCGTTTCGATGATCCCGAAGCGGAGTCCGTGCTTCGCACAGCTACGCTCGTGGACCCGAAACTGGCCTATGCCCGCACGATGTATGGGGGGTATTTGGCGCGCGAGGGTCTCTTCGATGATGCGTTCACGGAGCTGGAGGCCGCGTTTTCCTTGGCGCCCGAGGATCCGGACGTGCTCACCGAACGGGGCGTGGCGTTCACGCTGGCCGGACGCTTGGAGGAAGCGGTGGACGCCTTCTACGACGCCTGCTCGGCGGACCCCGAAGACGGATGGGTGAGGGGACTGGCCGGTCTCACGCTCGTGAGTCTTGGCCGGATCGAAGACGCGTTCGGAGATCTTCTGAGCGCGGCTGATCTGCGACCAGAGGACGTTGAGATCACACTGTTGGCGGCGTTGGCCGCGGCCGTGTGTGACGACCTGGAGCGAGCCTATGAGCTGATTGAGCGTGCCCGCTTCAGGACCGTCACAGGGGATCTGGCGATCGTGGAGGCGGTCCTCGATCGGGTCGATGATGGGGGTGAGGCGTCGGAGGAATTCCTGACCGAAGAGCTGGTTTCGAGCGCTCTGCGCGAACGGCTCATGACACGACTGTAACGCCGCTAACGTCCCGTTTGATCCTCTCGTGCGTCTCAAAGAGTGGGTTATCTTGGCGCACGGTATTTTGCGCACCCCGAAAAGAGAAATGCAGGCGATGCTGTCGATTCCCGCGGAGCGATTCACGCTCGACAACGGCCTTCGCGTCAACCTCTCACACGACCCGACCACCCCCGTAGTCGCGGTCAATCTCTGGTATGGTGTCGGATCGAGAAACGAGAGAGTGGGAAAGACCGGTTTCGCGCATCTTTTCGAGCACATGATGTTCCAGGGCTCGAGGCACGTTCCGAAGGGCGGGCACTTCGACCTCATCCAAAGGGCCGGAGGCTCGCTCAACGCCACGACGTGGTTCGACCGGACCAACTATTTCGAGACGGTGCCGTCCCATCACCTCGAGCTCGCTCTCTGGCTCGAGTCGGATCGTATGGGTTGGATGCTCCCCGCCATGACGCAGGAGAAGCTCGACAACCAGCGCGATGTCGTCATGAACGAGAGGCGCCAACGCTATGACAATCAGCCCTACGGCGACTGGGACGAGTGGATCCAGGCGATGGTTTTTCCGGAAACCCACCCCTACCACCACACCGTGATCGGATCGATGGAGGACATCGAGGCCGCCACGCTGGAGGATGTCGCGGACTTCTTCGGAATCTACTACGTGCCGAACAATGCGGTCCTGACCGTGTGTGGCGACTTCACGCGGGACGATGCCATCAAGCTCATAGAACGCCACTTCATGGACATCCCGCGGGGGGCCGACATACCGCCGATCCCGGGTGACACGGAGTTGAGCGCCACGATCGGCTCCACGGTCAGAGAGTGCGTAGAGGCCGAGGTGCCGCTTCCTCGAGTCCTCATGGCCTTCCGTATTCCGCCTTACTCGGACCCCAGCTTCTACGCCGCTGACGTTGCGAGCGCCGTGCTGGGGACGGGTAGGGCCTCGAGGCTGTATCGATCTCTGGTGCGAGAGCGTCGTGAGGCGAAGGACGTGACCAGCATGGCTTTTCCGCTCACCTCGGGGGCGGGGATGCTCATCCTCTGGGCGACGGGATTTCCTGGCGCGGATCCCGAGGCTTTGGAGGCCGCGCTCTCGAGAGAGGTGGAAGCCCTGGGTACGGTTCGGGACGAGGAGATAGACCGGGCAGTGGCGTTGACCGAGACCGCCTGGGTGCGTGAGATCGAACAGGTGGGCCAGCGGGCCGACCTGCTGTCCATGTTCGATCAACTCTTTGACGATCCGGGTCGCATCAACAGTGAGATCGAGCGCATGAGGGACGTCAGTCCGAAAGACGTGGCAGCCTTCTCGGAGGATTTTCTCGGGACGAATAACCGGGCCGTGCTGACTTACGTGCCTGCTGACTCCGGGGTGGTCGCTGGAGGGTCGCCATGAGCTCGTCCGGCAGGGCAAGCGCGCCCGCTCCAGGGCCCATTCGCAGCTTCGATTTCCCACGGGTGCGCCGCGAAGTGTTGGACAACGGACTGCAGCTTCGCTGCGTGGGGGTTCCACGGCTCCCCGTCGTGACGGTGAGCCTGGTGCTGGACGCCGGTGAGTGCAACGTGGACGACAGCCATGCGGGCCTAGCCGTCCTGACGGGAGACTCGTTGGAGGGCGGCACGGCCGTGCGCTCCGGTGTCGCCTTGGCGGAGGCACTGGAAGGGATCGGCGCGGGGCTGTCGGTGGGCACAGGTTGGGACTCGACGGCGATCGCCCTCTCGTGCATGGCCGATCGCCTCGATGAGGCCATGGAGCTGTTGGCGGAGGTGGTCCTTCAGCCAACTTTCCCGACTGATGAGGTGGAGAGAATTCGTGGCCAGCGTCTCGCCGCGATAAAGCAAGGAAGGATGGATCCGGCGTCCATCGCCACCTATGCCTCTCGTGCGGCGACCTACAGTGACGGTGCTCCGTATGGGCGACCGCTCGGTGGCACCGAGGAGTCCGTATCCTCACTGGGCTCTGATTCCGCTGCTGGTTTCGTCGAGGCTCGCTACCGCCCCGGGGGGGCTGGGCTGGTGGTCGTGGGTGACGTCGACATCGATCATGTGAAGTCGTTGGCCGAGGGGAGTTTCGGGAATTGGTCGGGAGACGCACCTAGGGTAGACGGGATCGGCGCAGAGCCGCGTACGACGGCGCGCAGAATGGTCGTGGTCCACCGGCCGGATGCGGTCCAATCGGAGATCCGCATCGGACACGTGGGTCAGCCGCGATCGACTCCCGACTACTTTCCACTCCTGGTGCTCAACGTGATCCTGGGGGGAGCCTTCACGAGCCGGCTCAACATGAATCTGCGGGAGAAGCACGGCTTCACGTATGGAGTCCGATCCCAGTTTGCCTTCCGTCGGGGTCCGGGACCCTGGACGATCTCCACGGCGGTAGGCACGGAGGTCACGGCCGACGCGGTTCGCGAGGCGCTTTCCGAGGTGGAAACCCTCGTTGCCGACGGGCCCACCGACGAGGAGGTCGAGGCGGCTCGGGACTACATCGCGGGGATCTTCCCGCTTCGTCTGGAGACCACCACTCAGATCGCGTCCCGGATCGCGGAGCTGCTCATCTACGATCTGCCCGACGATTATCACTCGGATTACCGAGATCGCGTACGCAGCGTAACCCGAGACCAGGTTGCGGAGGCGGCCCGACGTTGTATCCGACCCGATGAGACGACCGTCGTCATCGGAGGCGATGCGGAACGAGTGCGCTCGCCCCTGGAGGCGTTGGGGTGGGCTCCCCTGGAGATCGAGTCGGCTCCATGACCGCCACAGACCCCGATACGACGGACCTGAAGTCCGAGCTGCCGACGGGTCGCATCGGACGTGACATGATCTACGAGGGGCGGGTCGTACGGCTGAGCGTGGATGAGGTTCGCTTCCCGGACGGCTCCGAGGGCCGCTTGGAGATGATCCGCCATGTCGGGGCGTCCGCGGTCCTACCCTTCGTTGGGGCGCTTTCGGAAACAAATCCGGACGTCTTATTGGTTAGGCAGTATCGGTACGCGTCCGGTGGGTACCTGTACGAGGTCCCAGCCGGCTTGCCGTTGGGGCCTGAGGAGAGTTGGGAGGACTGTGCTCGGAGGGAACTCGAAGAAGAAACCGGCATGAGGGCGGGACGGTTGATTCCTCTGACGAAGATCTACACCACGCCAGGATTCACGGATGAGGTGATCCGATTGTTCGTGGCCGCGGACCTGGAGGAGGGGGAGGCAGCGTGTGATCCCGACGAGTTCTTGGAAGTGATCCGCTTCCCCTTCTCCGAGGTGATCGAGATGGTGAAGGATGGACGAATCGTGGACTGTAAGAGTGTGGCGACGGTCCTCTATGTCGATCGTTTTCTTCGGGAACGGGATCAAGAGGACCCTCGCTAGGGGGACCGCATGGCATGCCTCATGTCACACCTTTGAGATCGAGCGTCCCAAATATGGGACGCAACGGGGTGCGGAGTTGGCCAGGGGGTTGTATTTTCACGGGATTGGGTTGGCACGGAACGTGCGAGTGAGGGGGGTGGATAGAAATGAGCTTCGCCGACCGGAGTAGAAGCGTGAAGAACGTGGCGGAAAATCGAATCGGACAGAGCCAGGGGGCCAAGGAGCATCGCAAGATGCTGGCCAACCTGGGCGACAGCGATGTGGTCCGTTCTTTCTTGGACGGTGACGAGCGGGCGTTTGGTGAGCTCGTCCGGCGTTATGACAGCCGCCTCCTGAACTTCGTCTTCCGAACGGTAGGCGACCGTGAGCGGGGCCAAGATCTGGTGCAAGAGACATTCGTGCGGGTGTACCGACACATGCACCGGTTCGACCAGTCAAAGAAGTTCTCGACTTGGATCTACACGATCGCCGGGAACCTGGCCAAGAACGAACTGAGAAACCGATCACGGAATCCGCTGGTTCTCTTCCAGACGATTCGGAAGAATTGGGAGGCCGATCACCGGCCGTTGGAGTGGGAAGATTCCACCTTCAGGCCGGACGATCTCTTTCGGAAGAGGCATTTGAAGGAGCTGGTCGAGAAGGCGGTCGCCGAGTTGCCCGAGCACCACCGGATTGTTTTCGTTCTCCGAGAGCTCGAGGGGAAGACGTACGAGGAGATCGCGGAGATCACCAACTGCAACCTCGGCACGGTGAAGAGTCGCCTGAATCGAGCGAGGAACAACTTCGCTCGCGTGATCGCCCCGACGCTCAACTAACCCACGTCTAACGGCGGGTCCACCACAGAGGGTGGTCCTCGTCTCGGAACCCCGTTCCGTTCCCCTCGGTACCAATGTCGTGGAGAGGGAACACCGCGATGCCGCTCCACGTAGTACATCAACCTCGACGATCAGAACGGAACGGCACACAGGAACAAGGAGTCGGTCACGCACATGGATTGCTCGGAGTTTTTGCGTCGATTTTCCGAGTTCCTCGACGCTCCAGCGGAGTGCTCGCTGCGGCGTGAAGCGGAAGCTCATGTGGCGGAGTGCCCAAAGTGCGCCCGCTATCAAAGCGTGGTCGATCGGGGTATCCGAGTGCTACAGTCCATGCCCCGGGCCGAGGTTCCGGAGAGCTTCAGGCCGAGGCTCCAGCATCGTCTATACCATCTCGACGACGCCCTGGTCGATACCGGAGCCAGCGCTTCGGCCGTGTCGGTCACGACTGCGCTCGGGATGGCGGTTCTCCTCACGGTCATCGCTTGGGCGCCGAGGGCCGTACAGAGAACCCCCGAGGTCCAGCTTCCAGCGATCGTGGTTTCCGGTCCTCCACGCGTCGACCCCCTGTTGCTGACCGACCCCAGGGGGTTCCAGTTGCCTTCTTCAGCCTTGAATCTGACCGGAGGCCTGTGGTCGGACCCGAACTCTCTGCTGTACGAGTACTCGCCCATGCGGGAGCGGTACCGAACCAACCGCGTGCTTCGACGAACGGGTCTCGATTGACCGAAGAACCGTGCGTCAACAGGCTGTCGTTACCATGACCAGCCCCCTCCGGAAGGTCCTCGACCAGGGCTCCCGGGGTGGGGTTTTCTTTCTTCATGGCGACGACGAATACCGGAAGGGGGAAGCCTTTCGAGACCTGGTCGACGCCCACGTGGATTCCGGAATGCGTGACTTCAACGTGGACGTTCTGCGGGCTGGTGAGACGAGCGTGGAGGATCTGGCGCGCATCCTCGCGACGCCTCCGATGATGGCGGATTGGAGGGTGGTTGCCGTAAAGGACGTAGAAGTGTTTGCCGGCGCCGCGCGAGCCCGGGACCTCATCTTGGACCTGGCCGACTCTCCGCCGCGTGATCTGGCACTGATTCTGTCGGCACGAATTCCACAGGGATCCAAGGCGAAGTTCTACCAGACGTTGAAAAAACGAGCTCAGTCGGTAGGATTCCCGCTGATGACCCTCGAGGATACTCCGGGGTGGCTGATGGAGCAGACGCAGGCCCGCTTCGGGATGACGATGGAGGTGGATGCCGCAAAAGCGCTGGCTCAGTCGATCGGGGTCGACCTCGGTATTCTTTCCCAGGAGCTCGAGAAGCTGTCGGGCGTGGCCGGTGAAGGTGATCGCATCACATTGGAGCACGTGCGCCGAGCGGGAACAGTGCTTCCGAAGCAGGATCGCTGGCAGTGGTTCGACCTCGTAGGCGGCCGGCAGTTCGGGGAAGCAGTGGCGGGACTCTCCGTGCTTCTCGGTCAGGGAGAGAGTGGGGTCGGCCTCGTCGTCGGGTTATCGAACCACCTCTTGAGGATCGGGGTGGCGGTCGAGCAGGGGGCGGGTGCCCTCGAAGAGGTTCTGCCGCCGCATCAGAAGTGGCTTTCTCGGCAGATCGGGAGCCAAGCCGGGGGCTGGACACCGGAAGCGATCCGGGAGGGAATTCTGGGACTCTTGAGGGTAGATCGACTATTGAAGGCGAGTTCACTATCGGATCAGCACCATCTTGAAGAATGGCTTCTCACGCTCATGGACAGCGAAGGCATCGCGGCATGATCGCTCTCGTGTTGTTGCTTGCCACGGCGGGTCTCGGGGTGCAGCTACAGGCTCAGGAGGGTCTGGACGCTGTGGACGCGTTGGCTTCGGCCGGTCGGACCGAGGAGGCGCGCGCGACTCTCGAGTCGTGGTGGGAGGACGATCGCCAAACGGCCGGCCGACGCGATCGTCAGCGAGCCCTGTGGCTACGGGCTGTGCTTACGGTGGATCCCAGCATGGCGGGCCTGGATTACCAACGGCTGGTGCTGGGCTACCCCGGTGGTCCATATTCCGCCGACGCTTTGACGCGGCTGGGCTTTATCTCGGCGGCGGACGGGAACCTTGGAAAGGCGGCGGACTTCTTCCGAACGCTCGTTCGTGATTATCCAAGAAGTCCCGAGCGAAGGAGCGCACGAGCTTGGCTCTCTGAGAACGAAGCCGCGGTCGAGGAAGCGGAGGAAGCTCTCCGGACACCCGCCCCGCCTCCTGTCGAGACGACGTTGTCAGAAGCGTTGGCGAGGTATGCGGTTCAGTTGGGGGCATTCCTGAGTGAAGAGCTAGCCGAGCGTCTCATGGTACTCGTAGAGGACGCCGGGTTTACGACGCGCTTGGTGCGGGTGAGGGAAAGCGCCTTGATTCATGTGCGCACCGGCAGCTATGCCGATCGCGCGACGGCTGTGGAGTTGATGCTTAGAATCCGTGAGTTCGGCTATGACGCGACGATCGTAGCGGACGTCGCCCTGGAAGCGCCTGTCGGATGACGGCCCAGCGAGTTGAGAGGACTAAGTGGTCGATCGTTCTCGCAGAGGATGATGACGACTACGCCGTCTTGGTCGAGCGAGCGCTGGAAAAGGCGTCGAGTATACCGGTGGAGATTCGCCGAGCACGAAACGGCGAAGAAGCGGTCTCCTGCTGAGTGAGTCGGCGCCTGACCTGCTGCTCCTAGACTTGAAGATGCCGGGTATGAGCGGCCACGACGCATTGGAGCAGATCAAGGGAGACGGCCGGCTCCGCCCCATTCCGGTGCCGGTGCTCAGTTCGTCGGACCGTGATGAGGACGTCGCCAAGAGCTATGGCCTGGGCGGGAATCATTTCATCACGAAGCCGGAAGACGTTCGGGACCTCGAGGTGAAACTCGGGGCCCTCCTCCGAAACCTCTCCGAGCTCAGGGGGATCCACCGGGGATCGAGCGGCGTCTCCACCGCGAAGAGCGCCGTGGACCCGGACGCGATGGCGATGTCCACGGTTGTACGCTGGACGATCGTCATCGGAGTGCTGCTCGCTCTTTATCTGTTTGGAAAACTGTCGGGCGCCTTCTAGGGATTCTGCGTCTTGTTGGGGAACCTGTGAACGACAAAGCAACAGTCCGAGAGACGGAGCTCCCCACCGAGTTCCTCACCCGTGAGTTCCCGATTTCAGGCATGACCTGCGCCGCTTGCGTTCGCCGCGTGGAGATCGCGGTCGGCTCTGTTCCCGGCGTGAAGGAAGTCGAGGTAAGTCTCGCCACCGAGACGGCCCGCGTCCGATACGTGCCTGAAGGCTTCGATTCCGACGCCATGCGTGAGGCCGTAACAGCCGCCGGCTACGGGGTGGACGCCGCGGCCGAGGCGGAGGAGATGGAGGAGACGCTTCGCCGGCGGGACGAGGAGCGGGAAGCGGAGACCGCGCGACTCTTTCGGCGCTTTTGGCTCGGCTTTGTCCTGGGCCTACCGGTGGTGCTCATCGGGCACGCGCACTGGATCCCCGCCCTACGAGATGTGCCCCTCGAGGCAATGCGTCCGTGGTGGGCCCTGAGCGGCGTGTTGACCGTGCCGATCATGGCTTACGTGGGTGGGCGGTTCTTCTCGGGCGGCTGGTCGGCTTTTCGCCGTCACGACGCGAACATGGACACGCTCGTAGCCCTGGGTACCGGCGCTGCGTGGATCTACTCCACGGTGGCGGTCGCGTTTCCGGAGCTTTTTCCGGAAGGGACGGCGCACCCGTTCTACGAGGCGACGGCTGTCGTCATCACCCTCGTGGTCTTGGGGCAGGCTTTGGAAGCACGGGCCAAGGGCCGGACGTCCCAGGCCGTGCGGCGGCTCATGGATCTGCGTCCGCTCGTGGCTCGGGTCATACGTGACGGCGTCGAAACGGAGGTGCCCGCCCTCGAAGTGACAATTGGGGATCGGGTGGTGGTGCGTCCGGGGGAGAAAATCCCGGTGGACGGGCGCGTCGGCGCAGGAGGAAGCGTCGTGGACGAGTCGATGGTCACGGGCGAGAGCATTCCCGTGGAGAAGAACGTGGGCGACCAGGTCGTGGGGGGGACCATGAACACGGTGGGGGTCCTCTACTTCGAGGTCGAGCGAGTGGGCAGCGACATGGTCCTGTCCCGGATCGTTCGGATGGTCCGAGACGCTCAAGGAGCCAAGCCCCCCATTCAGAGGATCGTGGACGTGGTGGCGAGCTACTTCGTGCCCTCTGTGATGATCATCTCGGTCGTGTCGTTCGCGGCTTGGTACACCTTCGGCCCAGCTCCGGCACTGAGCTACGCCGTGGTCGTGGCCGTCTCCGTCCTCGTGATCGCGTGCCCGTGTGCGTTGGGCCTGGCGACGCCTATTTCGATCATGGTGGCCGTCGGCAAGGCCGCTGAGCATGGGATCCTCATTCGGAACGGCGAGGCTCTGCAAAGAGCCCGTGACATCGACACAGTCG
>CAUZAE010000089.1:0-11782 GCA_963577685.1 Gemmatimonadales bacterium UBA6960
AGGCATTGTACGGCGCGTCCAGGGCTGGGGCTCCGCTCGCATCCGGTTCAGTCCAGGTAAACGTGTAGACCCGTGCGTTCGTCAACAGAAGGTCGGCGGATCCCCCACTGCAGGAGACGAGAGCGGGGATGAGCATGACCGAGGAAATCGGGATTCGCCTGTGCACGGGTTGTCGCTCCGGTGGGAAGGGTGAGGGCCGCGCATCAAACTGTGGTCATGCGAAATCAGTTTCAAGAGACCCTCTTCAGTGACAAATTGGATCAAAGGGGTCGGTAATGGAGCCGAGGGAAGAAAAACGAGCGGAGGCAGTGATCACATGATCACGATAGTCGGCTACAACGAAGACTGGCCCAGGAAGTTCGGCGAAATTCATGCATGTCTTATCGACCTGCTGGTGGAGGAAGATCCCGGTCTAGGGGTCGAGCACATCGGGAGCACCGCGGTGGAGGGACTCGTGGCCAGGCCGATTCTCGATCTCTGCGTCGTGGTCTCCAAAGAGTCTCGCAAAAAATCGGTGATCCAGGGACTCGAGCGTATCGGGTATATCCATGAGAGACACGTCGGCGTAGGGGGTGCAGAGACATTCCGTCGTAAGGGACCGGACGTCCCGTTCCTTCCGAGCAAGCGCGACTTCTCCCCCCACCGTCTGTTCGCCTCGGTGAAGGGCGATGCCGTGCTGGACGGGTACCTAGAGTTTCGGGACCACCTTCGGACCGACGCGAACGCCAGGGAGGCATTGGCGAAGCTAAAGATCGACCTCGCGCCGCACGCGACCGCCGGGCAGTACGATTCTGCCAAGACGGAGCTCATGGAGACGCCGTTTCCTCCTCCGCGTCTCGGCGTGTGGAGAATGAGATCGAGCGCGTCCACAGCCGTCATTACGATCGTCGCGTACGAACCCTACGGGGAGGCGGGATGGAGGTTGCCGTGGAGTCCACGGACTCGCAGGGTCAGGACTCCAAGTGGGGCTACGTTACCATGTTCGACGGGGTGTTCCGAGAGGTTACTGGCCAGCGGGACGCCGAGACCGCTGTCGAGATCCTCGATGACTGGACCACGAGGATCACGAACAGAAAGGACGGTCGGGTCCATCAGGTCATCGTCAGCGTTCTCTCGGGGGACAGAAACACCCTCTCCAATGGAGCCGTGCACTTAGACGAGGACGGAGATATCGTTCGGGTCACGCACGCTGAGTACGACCGGGTTCAATAGGCGTTCAGAGAATTTCCAGCAACTCGATCTCGAAGACGAGTGTGGCGTTGGGACCAATCACTCCGCCCGCTCCCTGGGCGCCATACCCGATGTCCGAGGGGATGACCAGACGGTAGTGGCTACCCACGGTCATCAGTTGCAGTCCCTCGCTGAATCCGCCGATGACACCCCCGACGCCGAAGACGGCCGGCTCGCCGCGTTCATAAGAGCTGTCGAACTCGGTGCCATCGATGAGCGTGCCGCGATAGTGGATGCTTACGCGGTCGGCGCCTGCGGGTCGCGCACCGTCGCCCTCTCGGAGGGCCTCGTATTGTAGGCCGCTGTCGGTGGTCGTGACGCCTTCTTTGGTGGCGTTCGCCGCCAGGTATGCCTCACCCTCGACCAGATTCCGTTCGCTGGCGGCTTCACCTTCTGCGCGCTGTTCCTCTTGGATCATCTGCCCTACTCGTAGTCTGGCCGCGGAGAGATCTTCACCCGACACTGCGGGATCGAGTTCGGCCAGGGCGTCTTCGATCCCCCTAATCAGCGCGGCCAGGTCCAGGTGCTCTCCCGTCGTAGTGAGAGAGGCGCCGACCTCCCTACCGATGGCATAGCTCATCATCTGATCGTCCGTCTCGACAGACGCTTGGCAGCCGACCACAGTGAGGGGAGCGAGAGCCATCGCGCACTTTAGGCCAAATCGCATGTGCCGTCCTTTTCAATCCGGTAAAGAGGAACCCGAATCTAGGGCGAATCGGGGGAGGGACCAACAGGGCGCGGGATCCGCTCCACCGATCCCGTCCCCCGCGTCGCGTCCGCGACCGCACTTACGAGGGCCTCGAAGGAGGGTGTCGGGACCCCGCACTCCAACCGAACCGAGCTTCCGTAGTCCTCCTTCGACACCGAGGCGTGCATCTCCTTCATTAGGCGTTGGACCGCGTCGACGCTTTCGTATGCGACGGTCACGACGGCCAGGGTCCGGTCGACCTTGGGCGTGGTGGCCACGGATTCGAGCGCCAGCTTCACGCCGGAAGCATAGGCACGGCTCAGGCCGCCCGTCCCCAACTTCACGCCCCCATAGTAGCGTGTGCACACCGCTACGACCTCGCCGATCCCGCTGTGGAGGAGCACGGTCAGCATGGGCCGCCCCGCGGTTCCGTGGGGCTCACCATCGTCGCTGAGCCCCACCGACGTGGTAGCACCCGCAGGACCGCACACGAACGCCCAGCAATGGTGCGTCGCGTCGCTGAACTCAGCCCGCGTCCGAAGTACGAACTCGTGGGCGATGTCACTCTTGGGAGCGTGCGAAACGGTCGTGATGAAGCGGCTCCGGCGGATGGTCTCCTGAACACGGTGCGTGCCAGCCGGAATGAGGTACGGAGAATCGAGCGTTTCCCCCATTGGACGTCGGTTATCGCCCGCCGTCTGCTCTTCTGAGAAAACGCTCAGCGAGTTGCACGATTCGATCGTCGCCCTCGCTCTTGGCACGCTCCAGAATCTCCTGGACATGCGGAACGAGTATCGGCTCCCCCCACTTGTAACCTGTCGCCCGCTCTGCGCTCCTCGAATTCCCCTGGTTGGCTCCTTCGATCAGCGCCGACGCGGCCGCCTCGTCGAAGCGAGCCGAATCCGGGTCCGGAAGTACGTAGTGGGGCTCCGGCTCGGGGATCGCGTCTTCCTTGACGAACGCTCGCGACATGGAGTGGACTCGGTGAGGGCGTGCATCCTGCATCGCAGAACTTGTGACTCAGGACACTAGCACATGCCGGCTCCCCGGGAAAATTGCTCCCGGCTCGCTGGGTGATCGTGCTTCATCGGCCCTATCACCCACGACCTTCGCCCGGCGTCGCGTCAACGTTGCGTCAACAAGAGGTGTCGAAAAGGGGGGAGGAGATTCGGCCGGTAGGCCTTAAGTTGATGATGGGTCGGCGATTCGATCCTGCGGGCCTTCGAGAGCGGAGTTCATGTGATTCGGAGTGGTAAAGCACGTCGAGTGATGGTGCTGCCGGTCGGACTGTTCTTTGCGCTGGTGAGTTCGACGGTCGGAGTAATGGGCCAGGGGACCGGATAGTTGTGAGAAACGATTAGTTTTGAATGGAGACCGGTGATTTCACCTCCTGTCATCGAGAGCGGAGGCCTTCTGATTCACAGCTATAAATTATATCAAGCGCCTGCACTGGCAGCCGGACTGCTACTTACGTTGATCAGTTCGACGGTCGGAGTGCTGGGCCAAGCAACTGGCCAAATCGCCGGCCCCGAGAGCGAAGATCCAAGCGCCGAACGAACTGTGGTATTGGCTGCTGTTCAATTGCCTCAGAATCTTGCCATCCAGTTAGATGGCCGCCTCGACGACCAGGCTTGGAGCATGGCGACTCCTGTCTCGGATTTCCTTCAACAAGAGCCCGTCGAGGGTGCTGTGCCTTCTGAGAGAACGGAGGTACGCATACTCTTCGATGAGGACGAGCTGTATATCGGAGTGATGCTGTACGACGATCCGGACGGGATCCTAGCGTATCAGAAGCTCCGGGACGCCAGTCTGGGCTCGGATGATCGCTTCATGTGGATCCTTGATACGTTTCTCGACGGGCGGACCGGATATTTCTTCGAGATCAACGCGGCCGGTCTAATGGGAGACGGTCTCTTAAGTGGAGGCAGCAGTCGGGGAGGTGGTGGCGGTCGAGGAGGAGGAGGTTTCGGTGGCGGCTCAAGCAAGGCGTGGGACGGTATCTGGGAAGCTCGTACTGAAATACGTCCGGATGGCTGGTCTGCCGAGATCCGAATTCCGTTCCGTACGCTGAACTTCGACCCCGATAACGACAGCTGGGGCATCAACTTCCAACGGACTATCCGGCGCCGGAATGAAGAGATCCTTTGGCGAGGATGGAGGCGGACGGAGGGGCTGCGCAGGCCCATTTACGCCGGGCGGCTTACCGGTCTTAATAATCTCTCTCAGGGTATCGGGCTCGAGGCACGTCCGTCCACAATTGTGGGTTGGCGCACAACTCCCGCCAATACAGACCCGACAACGATCCCACGTGACCTCAGTCTCGACATAAACTACAGTCTGACATCGAGCCTGCGGGCTTCTCTCTCCGTTAATACAGACTTCGCCGAAGTGGAGAGCGACCGGCGCCGGGTGAATCTCACCCGCTTCCCAATTCGTTTTCCCGAAAGGCGGGATTTCTTCCTGGAAGGCTCTAGTGTTTTCTCTTTCGCACCTAGAAGTGGTCCTTCTCCATTCTATTCACGGACTGTCGGATTGAGTGGTGGGCGCCAGGTCCCGATCATGTACGGTCTCCGGACAAGCGGACAGGTTGGCCAGTACGAGGTGGGATTCTATCAACTAGGTACAGGGCAAGAGGCATTCATGGACGGGGCCGACCAGGAGAACGTGGTTCCCTCGGAACAGTTCACCGTTGCCAGGATCAAGAGAAGGATCTTTGAGCAGTCGACGATCGGAGCAATCTACACTCGGCGTGCCACATCCCCCGATCCCTCTGGATTCGCAGTGGTGGACCGCCACACAGCCGGCCTGGACCTAGCGTTCAGCACCCGAAACTTGGCCGGGAATAGCAACATGGAAACCGAGGCTTTCGTAATTTGGAACTCTAATCCAGATCCTACGGAAGATAGGACATTTGAGAATCTTTCTGCCCACGGCTTGAGGATCAACTTCCCGAACGATACGTGGTCGGGACACCTGTCCTATCGTCAGTTTGGTGATTCCTACCGTCCTGCCCTGGGTTTCGTTACACGCAATGACTTCCGACGTTTGGAACCGCGCATCGGGTGGTCACCACGACCTGACATTGACTGGCTTCGCAAGATAGATTTTTCCGCTCAATTCCGTCATCAGGAAGAGTTGGGAACGGGTATCACAGAAGAGCAAGAGTGGGATTTCGGCCTTTTGGGCCTCGACTTCGAGACCGGAGATGGCATTAATTTCAATGCGAAGAGAACGTTCGAATATCTCGATCGCTCGTTCTTTGTCAGCGAAGGTATCGAGATCACTGAAGGTGAGTATACGAGTTGGGAATACCGCGTAATTATTCGCACAGCAGGCCGCAGGCGCATCTCGATGTACGGTGGTTTCACAGTGTCCGAGTTTTGGAATGGAGACCGCCAGCAGTTCGGAGGGAGAATTACGTTCAGGCCCAACCCCGGCATCAGCATCGCAACCAACATCCAACACAATCAGGTGACCCTACCACAGGGACAGTTTAGCGCCGATCTGTACGAGATCGAGGGCCAGTGGAATCCCACTCCTTGGGTCGGCGCGACTACTCAGTTGCAATACGACGATGTAACCGATGTCGCTGGGCTCTTCGCAAGGCTCCGTTGGATCATGAAACCGGGGAACGATCTCTATCTCGTCTACACGCATAACTGGCGAAACCTTGAAACCGACCTACTTGACCGTCACTTCCAGACACTCTCGCGCGGTGGCAGCGTGAAGGTCAACTACACGTACCGTTTGTAGCACGTACGGATTCCTGGGCCCGTCAGCTCACCCCCCCGGTCAGCTTCTTGACGGCCGGGCTCGCGAGTAGCGCTACAATGCCCGCCGCCCCGACGATCATCGCGACCGTGCGGAAGAGATCGAAGGGGGCCAAGGTTTCGAGGCTCCCGGCCACCAAGCCGGCGAAGAGGTTGCCCAGTGCCGTGGCGACGAACCAGATCCCCATCATCTGACCGACGCGCCCCACGGGGGCCAGCTTGGTGATCGAGGACAGGCCGACCGGCGACAGCGCGAGCTCGCCCACCGTGTGCAGGAAGTACATCACGACCAGCCAGGCGGGAGAAGCCAGGTTGTCGGGCCCGGCGTTGGCGGCCCCCCAGGCGATCACGAAGAACCCGGCCGACAGCCCGATCAGGCCGAAGGCGAATTTCAGCGGGATCGACGGATTCGCGTTCCGGGAGGACAGCCACACCCACATCGACGCGAAGACGGGCGCGAAGATGATGATCAGGGCAGGGTTCACCGATTGGAGGAAGCCGGCGGGCATCAGCCACCCGAGTATGTTCCGGTTGGTGAGGTCCTGCGCGAACAGGTTCAAGGACGAGCCGGCTTGCTCGAATCCCGACCAGAAGATGGCCGCGAGAACGAAGAGCCACAGGATCACGACCAGTCGCTTTTTCTCTTCTCCCGTATGGCCTCCCAGAACCAGAAGGTACGCGAAGTAGACGCCTACGATGAGGAGGATGCTGCGCCCGAGGAGGGCCGCGATGTCGTCCAGCGTCAGGGAGATGGTGCCCTGGGCAACGAGCCAGCCGAAGAGCACCAAGGCCGCCAGCGTTCCGAAGAAGCTGCCGAAGAATTTCCGGGCCTTCGCGGCCAGTTCGGCCTCGGTGTCGCTCGTGCGCAGGTGTCCCGCGTCACCGAGGTACTTACCACCCATCTTGAACTGAACGAGTCCGAGCACCATGCCGAAGCCCGCGGCCGAAAAGCCCAGGTGCCAATTGTACCCCTCGCCCAAGAACGAGCAGATCAGTGGGCCGAAGACGGCACCGAGATTGATGCCCATGTAGAACACCGAAAAGCCGGCGTCACGCTGGGCGCCTCCCTGCGGATAGAGGTCCGCCACGACCGTGCTGACGTTGGGCTTCAGCAGCCCCGTCCCCATGACGATGAGCACGAGTCCGAGATAGAACGTGTACGTCGTAGGGACCGCCATGCTGAAGTGGCCCGCGGCGATGATCCATCCACCCACATAAACGGCCTTGCGCTGACCCCACAGGTTGTCGGCGATCCAGCCTCCAGGGAGCGCCAGCAGGTAGACGAGTGCCGTGTACAGGCCGTACAAGGCAGCCGCGCTGCCGACGTCGAGGCCGAGGCCCGGGTTGTCCCCCGTCGTCGCGGCCGTCATGAAGAGGATGAGCAACGCGCGCATCCCGTAGTACGAGAAGCGCTCCCACATCTCCGTGAAGAACAGGGTGGCCAAACCTCTCGGCTGGCCGAAGAACGTCTTGCCACCGCCCGTCGGAGAAGCGTCGGCCGTCGCGTATTCGGAAGTCATCCTCGAGCTCACTCCAGGTCTGTGGGGCGCGAACGGCTGTCTCCATGTGATACGGAGTGCGAGTCTCCTCTATGTCGGGGATCTTTTGGTGTGTGGCAAGGGCGAATAGTTTTTTGCTTGCACTCTCGAGCGCACCGCTTTGATCTTCAGGGAGGGCTCGGGCCAGGGATGGCCTATGCTAGGGGTCGCCGCATGGAGCTGGAAATGGACCAAACTTCGACTAGTGCCCTCGCACCTGAATCGGAGGGTACGGCCACGCCGCTGCACAAAATTGCCGAACACGTTTTCCCGAGGAAGGGGGCCACACTCCTAGGGGTGGTGTTGGGCATCCTGCTCGGGACGGGCAACGTCGTGATCGGGCTGGCTTTCCCGTCATGGCCAGCCACGCTCGGGTTGTTGGCGGTGGCCGTTTTCGTGGTCGTAGTCCTTCACGAGGGACTTCATGGCGCCACGGGGTCACTCCTAGGCTACCGACCTATGTTCGGCATGAAGCCGCCTCAGATGTTCACGACCTTCGACCAAGAAATCCGGCGCGATCACTTGTTGATGATCGCCCTGGCGCCCTTGGTGATTCTCGACACAGCATTCATTGCAGCCTACCTGACGGTCCCAGGAAAGGTCTTCTGGGACCTCTGCTTTGCCGTGAACACCATGGGCGCCATCGGCGACGTCTGGATTGCGACGTGCCTACTCAGGTATCCTCCCGATACCCTGTTTCAGGACACGAACAACGGTGTGGAGGTTTGGGCGTCTGCGCGTCCTCCGAAATCGCGGGAGGCATGTTGCGATCCTGGAGCATCCGATTGAAGTTTGCGAGTGGGGACCGATGCCGGCCAGGGTAGGTATTAGTTTCCGGGACCAAGGTGCGCGGGAGATCCTGTCGCGGCCAGCTTCAGGGGTGTGGAGGCTGGCTCTGGCCCGAAGGACCGAACCGATGGAGGAAACGCATGCGGATCAGTCAATCAAGGCGTGGGAGTCGGAATGGGCGCCCCGTCGCCGTGGTCGCGATGGCGGCCGTGGGAGCCGTACTGGGTCTGGGTACGAGTATGGAGGTAGCGGCCCAGACGTCGCAGCCTCTGGAAGCCCCGATGCATTCCATCTCTCGCCAGATCCAAACGGTCTCGCCAGGGAGCGGCCGAGCGGGGTCGTTCGTCACTCTCAAGGCGACCGGCATGCCGGCGATCACGCCCGTACGGATCGGTCTGGGGGCCACCGAAGTTGGCTTCGAAGAGATCGCTCAGGTCATGACCACCGAGACCGGTGAGCTCTCGTTGACAGTAACGGTTCCAACTTGGACGAAACCCGACCTGACGCACGTGTTCATCGTGTTCGACATCTATTTTGTCCCGATCGCCGTGTCGGACGAGTTTTACGTGCTCGCCGCGGATGGCACTGTGGTGAGGGAGGGGCGGATCACCAACCCAGTCGGGGAGTGCATCTCGCCGGGGCTACTGACCAACCAGGGGATGCTCTACACCCTGGTCGGGGACCTGGTGGGCTTCGAGGCTGGGGACCGGGTCATCGTCGAAGGGGGCGTCGCTGAATCGACGCTGTGCCCGCAGGGTGCCACGATCGAAGTCCTCCGGATACGCGCCGGTGAAACTCCATAACGCTATCGCGTGCGCGCTTCTCGCCGCAGCGTTGCTCGCGTGGCCATCGGGAATGTCGGCGCAGTGGGTGGAGCCTAAGGGGCAGGGATGGGCGTCCCTCTCCGTTTTTCGACAGGACACGCGAGATGCGTATGACGTCGAGGGGGACACCGGCATGTTTCCGGCGATGGGACGCGACGTCGCGACGGGGTCCTTCCTCACGCTCGCTGTGGGACTGCTCGACGGTCTCGACGCTTGGGCCCAATTCTCTTTCCAGAGGCTTCGCTTCGACGATCTCGTAGGAAGGCGGACGTCCACCGGATTTGGTGACGTGCGATTGTTCGCGAGGACGGCTCCGCTGCGGGCACTCGGCGTATCCACCCCGTTGGCCATCCGGGCAGGCGTCAAAGTCCCGGTCGGGGACTTCGATGTCGGCTCTAACATGATCCCGCTCGGGGACGGTCAGCGCGATTGGGAGTTGATGCTTGAGTTGGGACACTCGTTTTATCCGGCTCCGACTTACGTGATGGGGTGGATCGGGTACCGGTGGCGTGAGGAGGCGACCGAGGACGCGACTGATTTCGGTGATGAGCGGTTCTTCTATGCGGCGGTGGGCGGGGAAGTCGGCCCGATCGGGTACAAGGCGGCGTTGGAGGGTTGGTACGGAGCAACGCCCGTCTTCGGAGGCTTTGAATCGCCCGGGGCGAAACGTGAAATGATTCGGTTCAATCCCTCTCTGTTGATCCCGGCTGGCCCCGGGCAGATCGAGGTTGGCGTGCGCTGGCCCCTGGCGGGTAAGAACCTGCCTGCGGGGAAAGACCTCGTGTTGGGGTACTTCACGCGCCTGGGCTTTTAGGCGGCGACCGCCTGACCCGACCGCTCCCGCCCTCGCGGTACCCTCGATTTCAACTGATGTAGGTCAGCAGCTCCGGGTCGTAGAGGTCACTGACGAAGCTTCCGTACCCGTTGAAGAGCCTCGTGGTCACCAGCGTGGTGGTTCCCAGCGGGATCTCCGTCTCCTGCGACCACCTCGGGTGTGCGACGAGCGGGTTGACGTTGGAGTAGAAGCCGTACTCGGTGGGCTCCAAGGCCGTCCAGAAGGTCGGCGGCTGTTCGCTCATGAACTCGATGCGCACCATCGCCTTTGGGCTCTTGAATCCGTACTTCCAGGGGATCGCCAAACGCCACGGGGCTCCGTGTTGCTTGGGCAAAGGCTCCCCATACACGCCCGTGACTACGAAGGCGAGCTCATTCAGGGCCTCGTCCATGCGGAGTCCCTCGAAGAACGGCCACGGGTAGTTCTCCTGAGATCGCTGTCCGATGGCTTCCTCCGGTCGGTTGAACGACACGAAGCGCACGTAGTTCGCCGAAGATAGGGGTCGGAATTTCTGGATGAGCTTGGCCAGCGGGTACCCGGTCCAGGGGACCCTGATAGACCAGGCCTCTACGCATCGATGCCGGTAGAGGCGCTCCTCGAGTCCGAATTCCCTCTCGAGGTCCGCGATATCGAAGGTCCCGGTGTTTTCCGCGAGCCCCGTGACCTCGACGGTCCAGGGCCACACCTGGAAGGGCCCCGTGAAAGGCCAGACCAAATTGATGTCTCCGGGGTTTCCGATGAACTCGTAGTAGTTGCTGATTTTGGCCGCAAAGAGGCGGTCGGTCAGGCTCTCTCCGATCACGTAACTCTCATTCAGAGCGGCCGGATAGAGATCCATGTTCGGTGACGCGCAGATCGGCTGTAGAGGGTGGGTGATGTCCCCGTCGCAGCTGGCCAGTTCGCCGGGATCATCGTCCAGTTCGGCGGGCGTGAACTCCGAGCCACACGCACCCAGGCCCACGGCGGCGATGCCCGCTCCCGCACTCCTCAGGAACGCTCGCCGGTTGAAGTACGCCGACTCCGGCGTGGCCTCGCGGTCCGGGATTCGCCAGCTCGGGGGAAGGATGATGTTCGCCATGGCTCCTCCGACGAGACCGGTTCGGGGCCCGCTGGCTAGAATCTGAGGGGCAAGGATAGTCTGGATCGCTCTCGGACCATGAACCCGTGTCACCGGACGGATGTTCCCTTTCAAGGGCGGTTCTATGCCGGTTCCATCGCGGTTGTGGAGTCGTCCGATAGTGAGCGCTTCTTGCGCTCTGGGCGGGCCAACTCGAAAGTTCGACTCAGGAGCAGAGTGCGACGACGATGCGTCTGTCACGAGTGGCCACCGCGTACTACGCATGCGAGGCGAAATGGGTTCTGCGGCATTGAAGGCATCGCTGGTGGGCTTTCTGTTGGGGTGCTCTCAACCGGGCGACGCTCAGGTCTCGGAGGAGCTGGTGCGGGGGTACCTCTGGCCAAGCTCGGCTGCCGAGTTCCAGGACGCCGAGGCTCGACTGGCTACGGACCGTTCGTTGGTCGGTGTCAGCCGAATGCAGATGCACGATCTGGAGGAGATGCTGCGGCGCGGGCCGGTGTTATCGATGCCGGACCAGAATGGCGCCGATCGTCGCGCGTTGGACGTCTTTACGGTGAAGGGGCCGGGCGATCGGGATATCCCGGTCTACGTGCTCGCCCCGCGTCGGTACACAGCCGATACGGAATGGCCTCTGATGTTCGCGATGCACGGCGGCCCCCCTGGTGGTGCGGAGGCGGCCCACCGAGGCGCCCTGGGAATGGTGGAAGTCTGGGCGGATGCCGCGGAGCGGGCGGGGTGGATCGTGGCGTCCCCCGCGATGGTCCATACGGCGGTAGCGGAAGGGCGTACGGCGGAGCGTCTCCCCTACGAGATTTTCCACGAAGAAGAAGCGAAGGCGGTAATCGACGCGGTACGTGCCCGATACCGAGTTTCTCCGGACCGGATTGTCTCGACAGGCATATCGTTGGGTTCCAATTTTTCGATCGGGTACGGTGCGGCGCATCCGGATTGGTTTTCCGCGATCGTTCCTGTTTCGACGGAAGGCGACTCGCGCGAGCTCCTGCTGCGTAACCTCGCCTCGGTTCCGGTC
>CAUZAE010000090.1:0-11781 GCA_963577685.1 Gemmatimonadales bacterium UBA6960
AAAGGATCCTATCCTTGGCGGGCGTCTCCGTCCTGTCTCACTCCTCCGGCGGGCGATGGAACGTCGAGTTGAGAGATCCTCCGGATCGCCTACGGCCTCTCGACTTGGAAGTACCGGGAGACTTTTCGTCGGCGGCGTTTCTTATCGCTTTGGCGCTCATGGGGGGAGTGGACGGGGGTCTCCGAATTGAACACGTGGGGTTGAATCCCACGCGCATTGGCCTGCTGGGTGTGCTCGATCGCATGGGCGCTAGAGTCGAGGTGGAGTACACGGAGGAGGAGGGCTCGGCCGGGGAGCCTGTGGGCACGCTCCACGCTTTCCCGTCGAGACTCGCTTCTGCTGAGGTCACCGAGCGTGAAGTGCCTTCGATGATCGATGAGTTCCCCGTTCTTGCGATACTGGCGGCGCGAGCGGACGGGATCACGCGAATTATCGGGGCATCAGAGCTTCGCGTGAAGGAGTCGGACCGGATCAAAGTGCTGGTCGAAAATTTGCGCAGCATCGGTGTGGACGTGGATGAGTTGAAGGACGGTATGGAGATCGTCGGCAGCGACCGACCTCTGATTGGCCGAGTGCGGAGTCATCACGATCACCGAATCGCCATGGCCTTCGGCGTTCTCGGAGCGCTTCCCGGGAACAGGATCGAGGTGGACGATCCCAGCGTCGCCGACGTGAGCTTTGGGGGATTTTGGGAGACCCTCCGACGCCTGACGAGGCCGGAGTCCACTGTCCGGCCCGGGAGCGCGACCGAGCGCGGCGGCAAGGGTGCTTCGGGTCCAGTGATCACGGTGGATGGCCCCGCCGGCTCTGGAAAGACGTCCACCGCCAAAGAGGTGGCAAGGCGATTGAAGTTTCGTCATCTGGATTCCGGCGCTCTCTACCGAGCTGTGACCTTTGCCTTGTTCCAGGGGGGAGTTCCCCACGAAGACTGGCTCTCCTTGAGCTCCAAGGAGTTGGACGGACTCGGCCTGCGCTTGGTACCGGAGGACGAGGCTGTGGGAATCTTCCTGAAAGACACTCGGCTTTCATCGGAACTGCGCTCCGCCGAGGTGACTCGGCATGTCTCGGAAGTGGCCGGCCTTTCGGTAGTGCGGGAGTGGCTTCTGGGTGTCCAGCGTAAAGCCGGCTCGTATGGGGGCCTGGTCGCGGATGGACGGGACATGGGGACGGTCGTCTTCCCGGATGCACACCTCAAGGTGTTTCTGGTCGCCGGGATCGAGCAGCGTGCGCGCCGCCGCTTGCTACAGGAACTGGGACACGAACCCAGCTTCGACGAGATTCGAGATGAAATGATACGGATCGAGCAAAGAGACAGGACCGACAGCGATCGCGAACACTCTCCTCTTCGCCGGCCCGAAGGGGCTCTGGAATTGGACACGACCGACCTCACGTTTAACGACCAGGTTGCCCTCATCCTGGAGCGTGTGAAAGGCTTGACTCGCCCCTAAACGCTGTCTAGCTTGACCTGTTAGGCCCACGGCGTCGGGGCCTAGGGCTTTTCTTCGATCCCTCAACCCGGACCACGACGCTTTTCGTAGGTTCGGATACACCGCACCGGTCAATGGCCGGTACACGAGTTGATGACAGAGAATCCAGATCACACCGCCCCCGAAGTTGAGTCCACAGCAGGCGATTCCCCCGACATCGAGGCCGAGACTGGCTTAGAAGAGGCGTCATCGGACGCCGCTGAAGCTACGTCTCCTCCCGACCTGTCTTCCACCGAGATTGCGGTCGCCGACGCCCCAACGCCTGGCGGAATCTCGCCGGAGTTGCTCGCTGATCCATATGGCGAAGAGGTGCTCGACGTCTCCGCGGCGGACTTCGAAGCCCTTCTGTCCGAGCATGCGGACGTCATGGGGGACTTCAGGGAAGGGGAGATCGTAAACGCAAAGGTCCTTCGGGTGACGGACAGCATGGTCATCCTAGAGTTCGGCTTCAAGAGCGAAGGGGCGGTGCCCCTAGACGAATTCAAGGATCGGATGGGGATCGAGGCTGGTCAGGATGTCGAAGTGCTCCTCGAGAGCCTCGAGGATGACGACGGTATCGTAGTACTGTCGAAGAAGAAGGCGGACTTCCTACGAGTTTGGGAAAAGATCAAGGGATGTCACGAGGCCGATGAGCCAGTCGAAGGGATGCTGACTCACAAGATCAAGGGCGGTGTTACGGTCGACATCATGGGTGTGGATGCCTTCCTTCCCGGGTCGCAAATCGCCCTGAGGAGAGTGCCCAACATCGAGGATCTGCTCGGGCAGACGTTCGAGTTCAAGATCATCAAGCTCAACAAACGTCGCAGGAATATCGTCGTATCTCGTAGGGTGATACTCGAGGGTGAGCGAGAGAAGAAGCGCGATACTTTGGTCGTAGAGCTCCTCGTCGGCCAGATCCGTGAAGGCACGGTCAAGAACATCACAGATTTCGGTGCTTTCATCGATCTTGGTGGACTGGATGGTCTCCTTCACATCACCGACATGTCATGGGGCCGCGTCGGACACCCGTCCGAAGTAGTTGGGATCGGCGAGAACTTGGACGTCAAGGTCCTGGACATCGATTGGGATCGAGAGCGCATCTCGCTGGGCCTCAAGCAGCTCCTTCCGTATCCGTGGACGGGCATCGACAAGAAATATCCCGTTGGATCGAGGGTCCGAGGGAAGGTGGTTTCGATCACGAATTACGGCGCGTTCATCGAGATCGAAAAGGGTGTCGAGGGGCTTGTCCATATCTCCGAAATGTCATGGACTCGCAACGTTCGTCATCCCTCGAAGCTGGTCAACATCGGCGACGAGATCGAGGCTGTTGTCCTGAAGGTGGACACGCAGGATGAGAAAATTTCGTTGGGGATGAAGCAAATCGAGGAAGACCCGTGGCTGGCCCTACCGGCGAAGTATCCGACGGGGACACAGTTGGCGGGTACGGTGCGCAATCTTACGTCCTTCGGTGCCTTCGTGGAGATCGAGCCAGGCATCGATGGCCTCGTGCACGTGTCAGACATGAGTTGGACCCGACGAGTGGAGCATCCCTCTGAGGTGATCGAAAAGGGTGATGAGGTCCAGGTTCTCGTGCTGGACGTGGATGCCGATGCGAAGCGTATCTCGCTGGGTATCAAGCAGATGCTCGAGGATCCGTGGCCCGAGATCGTCGAGCGTTTCTCGGCGGGAGTCGAACCGGCCGGGTCTGTGGCGAGAGTGCAGGAGAGGGGTGTCGTTGTCGATCTCGGCGACGACATTGAGGGCTTTGTGCCGACGTCTCATTCAGGCGTGGAAGAGGAAGAGGAAGAGGCTCTGCCGGAGTACTTTCGTTCTGGTGAGGCGTTGGTCCTCAAGGTTATCGAGTCGGATGCTGCGAACCGCCGGATCGTACTCGAGGTGACCACGCTTCCGGAACGCCAGGATGTGCCAGAGCCGCCTCCTGAGGATGAGGTGCTTGATGGCGTTGAAGGTGAAGCCAGTCCCGATTCAGAGTCGACTTCTGCCGTCGCTGAAGAGACTGCGGCCGAGTCGACGGAAGCTGAGGCAGGCGACGAATCGCAAGCTGAGGTAAGTGAGGAAGTCGAGGCCGAGGCTAGCGACGAACCCGAAGCCGAGGCTGATGACGAACCCGAGGCTGAGGCTGGTGACGAACCCGAGGCTGAGGCCGAGTCGGAGGAGCCCGAGGCCGTCGAGTCGGACGACGTGGATGAGGACAACGAAGACAAAGAGGCCTGAGGCGAGCCTCTTTATGCGTAGTTCTGATGAGAACGCCCGGGCGCCTGCGGTGTCCGGGTTTCTCATATCCCTCACACTGCTTGCACTGGGGTGTGGGACGGTGGGCACTCCCGTGGGACGGACAGCGCCCGATGCCTCCGACCCGGCTCTAGAGCCGGGGTCGGCCACGCCGGAGCAGCGAGACGCGCTCGAGCGCGTGCTGGCACAGGCTGAACTCGCTCTCGACGCGGGTGACTTCGAAGCTGCACGACGGCTCATAGTGGGTGTCGAGACGTCCTTCGCGACGGTGCCAGGGAGCTCGCAGGTCTTTTGGCTCCAAGCGCAAGCTGCCCGAGGCCTCGGTGACCTCGAAGGAGCTATCAACGCAGCAGGGCGGTTCCGGCTGCTTCTTCCTGAAGGTGATTCGAGGTTACGAGAGGTAGCTCTCCTGGAGGGAGATGCCTTGGCGAGCGCTGGACGCCCCGCGGAAGCCACAGGGGTATGGTCGCTGGCATCTACGGCGACTGCGGACGACGAAATTCTCACACGGATTTCTGAGTACGCTCGGGACCTCTCGGAAGAGGACCTGGTGAGGCAGCTCGAGACTGCGCCGGGCTGGCTCTTTGGACCCCTGTCGGCGGAAGTCGCGCTCAAGCGATACTTCGCGGGGGATCAAAGATTGGCCCGAGAGCAAGCTCGCACGGCACTGCAGGGGGGGGTGACCGGAAGAGCACGGCGAATCGCCGAGGGTATCCTGACAGCGGATATGAGTGAGTTTCTGATTGTCCCTAGGATCGGCGCTGTTTTGCCGACCAGTGGATCGCCGAGGCTCCGGCGCATCGCCGAAGAAATCCAGGATGGCATCCGCATCGCTCTAGAACGGTTCGGTCAGGCGGAAGCCAACCGGACCGAGACGGAGTTGGTGGTGCTCGACAATGATGGAGACGCACAGGGTGTCCGAGAGGCGTTGGCGGCTCTCGATGCGGCGGGGGTGCTCGGTTTAATCGGCCCCCTCCAGGACCTGACTGTGGAGGAAGCGGCCCGTTTCAGTTCTGATTCCTTCACTGTCATCTCTCCTACGTCGCCCGTGGCTCCCGCGGACGCAACGGGTGTCTACTCGTTAGCAGGTGAAGATCCGAGTGCCCCCAGGGCCTTGGCCCGGTACGCTCTGGCGAGCGAACTGAATAGCGCCGTGGTCGTCTATCCAGAGACACGTGCGGGGATTTACGAAACCCGAGCATTTTCGGAGGCTTTTCAATCGGGTGGAGGCTTGATCCTCGCAGAGATTGGCTACACCGTGGGTGCAACCTTCTTCGAGCCACAACTCCGCCAGGTCGAGTCATTGATGCCCCACGTGCTGGTCCTCCCGCTCCCGGCTCGTGACATAGAGTTGATGGCGCCGCAGGTGACTTTTTTCGGCATCGATTCACTGGACATTCGGATCCTGGGAACGGCGGGCTGGAGCGATGAGGCCATGTTGACCAGGACCGATTCGAGACACACAAACGGAGTCGTCGCCACCTCCCCTCGCCCCCCCGAGGGTGAGTCGGAGGGATATCGGGCGTTCGTCGCAGCGTACGAAGCCCTTCATCGGAGAACGCTACCCTCGTCGGTTCCGGGACTGGGGTACGATGCAGCGGCGCTGCTACTCGAGGGAATCCGAATGGGTGCCCGTACGCCCGGAGAACTATCTGAGAGGCTTCGACAGATCTCGAATTTTCCCGGTGCCACCGGATCCCTGTCCGTCGAAGATGGGCGAATCTTGAGAGAGCACTTCTTGGTTTGTCTGCAGGATCAGCGGGTGCAGGGCGTGTCCGAAGGTCAGCGGTCGGATCCGATCTTGCTCCCACCCCTTCCGGATCCCGAAACCGACTCGATTCCTGCAGGTGCCCCAGACCGAATCGTCGGCTTCAGTTGTCCAATGGTGGGGCCTTCCGTCCCCTTGGGCCGATAACAGGAGACGCGCGCGTGTCAATGGAGGAGAAGCTCGGGCGTCTCGAGCATCTTGGACGCGAAGCGGAGCTCGGTGGCGGGCAAGAGAGACTGTCGGCCCAGCAGGCAAAGGGAAAGCTGCTCGCGCGGGAACGAATCGCCCTGCTTCTGGACGAAGACTCCTTCACCGAGATGGACCGGTTCGTCACCCATCGCTCGAGTGAGGCGGGTCTCGCCGACAAGAAATTCCTAGGGGACGGCGTCGTGACTGGGCACGGAACGATCCACGGCCGGCTCGTTTACGTTTTTTCCCAGGATTTCACGGTGTTTGGGGGATCACTGTCCGAAGCACATGCCGAAAAGATCGTGAAACTGCAGGATATGGCGCTGAAGACCGGCGCCCCGTTGATCGGCCTCAACGACTCGGGGGGGGCTCGCATCCAAGAAGGGGTGGTATCACTCGGCGGCTATGCCGACATCTTCCTGCGCAACACGCTCGCTTCTGGGGTCGTTCCTCAGATCAGCGTCATTCTGGGGCCGTGTGCCGGGGGCGCTGTCTACTCACCTGCCATCACGGACTTCATCTACATGGTCCGTGGCATTAGCTACATGTTCGTGACGGGTCCACAGGTCGTGAAGGCGGTCACGCACGAGGAAGTCGACATGGAGAGCCTTGGAGGCGCCGACGTACACGCCTCCAAGTCGGGCGTAGCACATTTCGCTCACGACTCTGAACCGGAATGCCTCGCCGCGGTGAGAGACCTGCTCGCGTTCTTGCCGCAGAACAATACCGAGCTTCCACCGACTCGGGAAACGGACGATCCTCATGATCGACAAGATGAGAAACTACTAGAGATAATTCCTGACAACTCCAGTAAACCGTATGATATACACGACGTCATAGGGTGCGTCGTGGATGACGGTGAGTTCTATGAGGTACACGCGGCCTTCGCCCGAAATCTCACCGTGGGCTTCGCCCACCTTGGAGGATACTCCGTGGGTCTCGTGGCGAATCAACCGGCGGTCCTCGCGGGAGTGTTGGATATCGACTCGGCAATCAAGGGTGCGCGCTTCGTTCGGTTTTGTGACTCGTTCAATATTCCGTTGATCGTCTTCGAGGACGTCCCGGGCTTCTTGCCTGGAGTGGGTCAAGAGCACGGGGGAATCATTCGGCACGGAGCGAAGTTGCTGTATGCCTTCGCTGAGGCCACGGTCCCAAAGATCACGGTGATCACACGTAAAGCGTACGGGGGTGCGTACGACGTGATGAACTCGAAGCACATCCGGGGTGACGTCAATTTGGCATGGCCCACCGCCGAGATTGCCGTCATGGGGCCGACGGGAGCTGTAGAGATCCTGTATCGAAGAGAAATCGCCGAGTCTGATGATCCGGAAGCTGCCACGGACGCACGTATCGAAGAGTACACTGAACGATTTGCCCACCCCTATGTCGCTGCCGCCCGTGGCTATATCGACGATGTGATCGATCCGCGTAAGACCCGTCCTCGCCTCATCACCGCTCTCGACATGTTGCGCAACAAGCGGGACGAGAATCCCCGGAAGAAGCACGGGAATATCCCGCTCTAGCGTCCTGAGTCAGAAGTTCGCGAGTCACCGAGAATGGCGAGGCAACGGTTCTCTTCTACGTTCGCGTCTCAAGGGGTGCCCTTCGGTGAATCGCCGGAGGACTACACCAAGATGGGGAGGGGACTGGTGAAGCGAAATCCGATGATGTCGTGGCTGCCTGCGCTGGTTTTGCTGATTGTAGCCGTGCCGGCCACAGCCGAAGCTCAGAGCAGAGATAGGGATAGGGACGGACGACGGGTCTGGAGCGGCATGTCTCGAGGCCTCATTCCGAACTTCTTTGTCGAAAGGGCTTCGAGGACTCGCCTGGGGCTGTATTTGAACGCCCGGCAGTCGCGGAGATATGACGACCAAGGGGCGTTGATCGACGACGTGATGCATCGCTCGCCAGCTGAGGAGGCGGGTCTTCGAGATGGCGACATCATCACGGCTTTCGACGGTCATGAATTGACGTCGCCACTTTTCGATAGCGAACTGGAAAATGCGCTCGATTCGGATGAGTCACTGCCGGCCCAGCGAGTGTTGGCGCTCGCCCGGGAGGTCGAGGCGGGTCAAGTGGTGGAAATCCGATACCTTCGGGACGGAAGCGCCGGCGTGGTGAGCGTCGAAGCCGAGGAGTACGATCTGCCACGGATCAGCAGCTTCGGATCTTCGGGGGATATGATGTGGAGCGTCGGACCTGACGCGCACGAGTGGGATGATGACATGTGGGAGGACCGACGCGAAGAGATGGGTGAGCGCATGAGGGGGCTCGGAGAGCGTGTCGAGCGAATGAACATCCCCCCAGGTGTTCGACTTCACGTACGGAGCTGAGTCGAATGAAGGAGTGGAACTCGTAGAGCTCAACCCCGAGCTGGGGACATACTTCGGGGTGGAGAGAGGCGTCCTGGTCATGGAGGTGGACGAGGACTCCACCCTGGGCCTCGTCCCGGGTGACGTGATCCTCGAGGTGGGAGATCGAGAGGTTGAAACGGTGCGTCGCGCGCGGCGCCTGATCCGGTCCTACGAGGCCGGTGAACCCATTAGAATGACCGTCGTACGGCGGGGTGACGAGCTCGTGACCGAAGGATTCATGCCTTAGTGTTCTGAGTCAGGAAGCGGGAAGGCTCGCCAGTGCGGGCGACGGGGCGGGTGCTCGCGCGCTCGCCCCGTTCTTCGTGCTCCCGGATCGGGTCGACACTCCCGGGTGGACTTTACACTTCTCGGAAGGTCCGCCAAACTTCTTTGTCCATTGTTCGCGGGGGCCGACCTGGCGCCCAGTTCTCCCAAAGGCCTCTAACGTCTTTCTCATGTTCGACACCGTGCTTGTGGCAAATCGGGGAGAGATCGCAGTCCGGGTCATCCGAGCCTGCCGAGATATGGGCCTCCGTTCGGTTGCTGTTTATTCCGACGCGGATCGACTCTCACCGCATGTTCTGTTGGCGGATCAGGCCTTGTCTATTGGAGGGGCGCCGGCGGCGGAGAGCTATTTGCGTGGAGACCGGATCATTGAGGCTGCGCAGATCTCCGGGGCGGGCGCCATCCATCCCGGCTATGGATTCCTAGCCGAGCGAGCTCGATTCGCACAGGACGTTGAGGAGTCGGGGCTCGTGTTCATCGGTCCCCGTCCCGCATCCATCCAGGCCATGGGTGACAAGACCGAGGCGAGACGCCGCATGTCGGAGGCGGGGATCCCGATCGTTCCCGGTGGCGAAGATCCGGTTCGCGACAGTAGGGAAGCCCTCCGGCTGGCCGAGGACCTTGGGTTTCCAGTTCTCCTCAAGGCTGTGGCGGGTGGAGGAGGGAAGGGCATGAGGCTCGTACACAACGCCGCGGCAATGTCGGCAGCCTTCGAGGCAGCGGTCCGTGAGGCCGAAGCCGCCTTCGGTGACGGCTCGATATACGTAGAGAAACTCCTTCTCCGTCCCCGGCATATCGAGTTCCAAATCCTCGCCGATGACTCGGGAAACGTACTCCATCTGGGCGAACGCGAGTGCTCGATCCAGAGGCGGCATCAGAAGCTCATAGAGGAAGCTCCTTCCACCGTGTTGACACCGACCGAAAGGGTCGAGATGGGAGCCGTAGCCGTTCGAGCAGCGCAAGCGGTCGACTACCGTGGTGTGGGAACCGTAGAGTTCCTGTACGATGAGGGGAACTTCTACTTCCTGGAGATGAATACCCGCCTGCAAGTGGAGCACCCCGTTACAGAGCTGGTCACGGGGCTCGACCTCGTCGAGTGGCAGATCCGAGTTGCACGGGGAGAGCCTCTGGGGTTTAGCCAGGATGATGTGTCCGTCACGGGTCACGCCATCGAATGCAGGATCACCAGCGAAGACCCGCGACGCGACTTTCTTCCGTCGGCGGGGAGGATCGACTATCTGGCGATTCCGGCGGGTCCGGGGATCCGGTGGGATGGGGGGATCGCGTCGGGTTTCGAGGTTTCCCTCCACTATGATCCGCTTCTCGGCAAGTTGATCGTACATGCCGAGAACCGTGCGGGGGCCATCCGGCGTATGAAGAGAGCTCTCGACGAGCTCGAGGTCTCCGGCGTCGAAACGTGTGTGCCATTTCACCGTCGGGTGATGGCGGAGGAAGATTTTGCCAACGGTCGCCTGAGTGTGGCTTACGTCGAGGAGCATCCTGAGCTGTTCGGCGACTACGCTGAGGACCATCGAGTGGCGGCGATGATGGCGGCGGTGTTGGAGCATGAGCACCGGAGTCGCCGCCTCGTGAGCCGTTCGGACGGGAGACGCGGGACACAGCTTTCAACTTGGCGGGCGTCGGGATGGCCGTGGAAGAAATAGGACTCGATCTCGCGAAGGGGGCCGTTGAAGTGATTCGGGTCCGAAGAGTCGCTTCGGACGGAACGGGCGTGGGACATCTTCCGGATGGTCGCACGGTGTTCGTACCTCGAACTGCTCCCGGTGACGAGGTTCGTATCCGGGTCACGAAGCTGAAGCGGAGATGGGCACGGGGGCAAGTACTGGAGATGCTCACGCCGACAGAGGACCGGACCGATCCACTGTGTCTCTCATATGGTGAATGTGGAGGGTGCACTCTGCAACACATCGCCTACGACGACCAGTTGCTTTGGAAGAGCCGGTTCGTCCACGATGCTCTCAAGCGTATCGCCCATCTCGACCTGTCCCCCACCTCGGTGCACCCTAGCCCCGAACGGTACCACTACCGTTCTCGCGTCACATTCACGTTGATCCGCCTGCCCGGAGGGCGTGTGGTCTCGGGCTTTCACCGTCTCGACAGGCCGGATCGGATCGTTGACGTGGCGGAGGCGTGCGTTCTTCCCGTTCCGGCCGTCGCAACCGCCTGGAAGGGCCTGCAGTCGACGTGGGGCGACGGGGCTCGACGACTCCCTTCGGGTCGTCGGCTACGCCTTACGCTTCGTGAGGTGGACGAAGGCGTCATTCTAGTGATAGAGGGTGGGAAGGGCACCGGCCGACCGGATATCTTGCTCAAGGAGGTCGAAGGCCTGGTCGCAGTATGGGCGACGAGGGCCGACGGTGGTGGACGCCTGCTCGCGGGGTTGGCCGACGGCCACGATACCCGCCTCGGAGAACTCTTGAGTGCGGGTCCTGCGGCCTTCACGCAGGTGAACGATTCAGCCGCCGAGGCACTCCACCAGCTCGTCCTGGATGAGGTCCTGAAATCGTCCGCCCGTGTTGTCGTGGACGCGTATTGTGGTGCGGGCCTTTACGGTCGGAGGGTGGCCAAGGAGGACCGCCTCGCCATTGGAATCGAACTGAACGCGGCCGCCGCTAGGGCGGCGGGTCGGGATGCTCCTGAAGGGTTTTCTGTTCTCACAGGGGCGGTGGAGGAGCGGCTCTCCGAGGCGCTCCCCGCCGACGTCGTGATTCTCAATCCGCCGAGAGGAGGGGTGGACGAACGCGTCACGGCGCTGCTCCGAGACGAGGGTCCATCGAAGGTGATCTATGTGAGTTGCGACCCCGCCACGCTAGCCCGTGATCTCGCGCGTCTGGGATCGTCGTACGATGTTGCTGGACTCCACGCTTTCGACCTTTTTCCTCAAACGGCACACGTAGAGGTCCTCGCCATCTTGCAGCGCACGACGGCGGCGGAGGCCGACGGATAAAGTCATGCGGTATCATGTCGACATCGGTGATGACACGTTCGAGGTGGTGATCGAACCCGGTGGGATTCACGTCGACGGTCAGCCGGTCGACGTCTCGGAGGAGGTGATCGCCGGAACCGACTTGCACTGGTTTCTGATTGGACGGGAGTCCCATCGGATTATCGCACGTCGGGAAGGAGCCGGTCGCTGGGACCTCCAGCTTCGGGGGCGCTGCCATAGTGCGGTCGTGCTAGACGAGCACGCTCACAAGATTCGGGAGATGGCTGGGGGAGATCCAGTGGACCGGGGACCGCAGCCGGTTCGTGCGCCCATGCCCGGGGTGATCGTGAGTGTCGCCGTCGAAGAGGGCGACCTGGTCGAATCCGGTCGGCGGCTCGTGATCGTAGAGGCCATGAAGATGGAGAACGACCTGACCGCTTCGATGGAGGCTCGGATCGGACACATCCATGTCACCGCTGGCCAGGTAGTGGAGAAGGACGAGATACTGATGGAACTGTT
>CAUZAE010000091.1:0-11771 GCA_963577685.1 Gemmatimonadales bacterium UBA6960
GGTGAGTCGCACGTCGGGATCGGCCCCCGCCTCCAGCAGGGCCTCCATGACATCGAGATAGATCGCCTGCTGCTGCCGGTAGGCCTGCTGTTGCGGATATCGAGCCTTGGGGGCCCACTGCACGTTCAAGGCCGCGAACAGGGGCGTGGCACCGGCGTCACTGGCCAGGTTGGGATCCGCGCCCTGCTCCAACAACAACATCGCCGCATCTAAGTGGCCGTTGATCACAGCGATCAGGAGCGGGCTCGAGTGATCCCCAGAGCTCAACTGGTCGATGTCTGCCCCGCCGTCCAGAAGCGCCATAGCGGCTTCCACGTTTCCTTCCCGGGCGGCGTGGATCAAAGCCGTGAAACCACCTTGGCCTCCCACATTGTCACCGTACCCGAGGGGTGCCTCTGGCGCCCTAGCGTCCTCCTCCTCCGGGGCGCCCTCTTCGGCGGGCTCCACCGGGCCCGTGGCCCATGCCGCTCGCACGGCCGCCTGCACCTGCCTAGAGTCGGGCTGCCACCCCAGATCGCCTGGCGCCTCTTCTTCCTTGAAGGCAGCGAAGACCTGATCGCGCCGAGCGGAGGCTTCCCGGTCCGCGCGGGCGCGCGCCGGAATATCAATGGCCACCGAGAGCAGCGACACGTCCGCACCATTGCCCAGCAGCACCCGAACGGCCTCGACTCGGTTGAGCGCGGCCGCGAGCATCAGTGGCGACTGCCCCCGGACGGACTCTTTCGCGTCCACGGCCGCGCCATGAGCGAGGAGCGCTTCGATCGACCCGGCACTGCCCGATACCGCGGCGAAATGGAGCGGCGTAACCCCACCGGTCGTCGTCCGGGCAACCGGATCCGCCCCCGCCTCGAGCAGCCCCGCAACGACCCGCGCCCTGCCCGCCTTGCTGGCCAGATGCAGTGGCGTGTAGCCACCGAGCCGCGTCACGCCCTGCGGGTTGGCCCCCGCGTAGAGCAACATGCCTACGAGCTCCATGTCCCCCGCCTCCGCCGCCCAGTGGAGAGCCGTCATGCCGTCTCCTTGGGCCGCGTTCACGTCGGCACCGTCCTTGAGCAGTACCCGGACGGCTTCGATGTCACCCTTCATCGCCGCGTCGGCTACCGCTGAATCGGGAAGTGTGGCGCCGGAAAAGAGTACGCTGATCAACAACGCACCCATCACGCTCCAGCGTGCGCTACTTCTGTGTTGTTCCTGCCGCATGCGCTCGCGCCTCTCAGGTATCGAGGTCCTGTGCGTCCTCTTCAGATCGTAAGTGCGTACTCGCCGGTGCTGTTGCCGAAGCTCTCCATGTCGTCGAGCCCCAACTTGTGCATCAGGGAGAGCATGACGTTGGCCATGGGAGTACCGTCGGGTGCCTTGAGGTGCAGGTTGCCCGCCAGCTTCCCGTTGGCACCCCCGATCACGAAGAGCGGACAACGCTTGTGGTTGTGGACGTTGGGGTCACCCATGGGCGATCCATAGATGATCATCGTCTTGTCCAGCAAGCTGGCGTCGCCATCCATCGTGTTCTTCAGCTTGTCGAGGAAGTACGGCAACATGCTGACGTGGTACTGATTGATTCGAGCGAAGTCTTCGATCGCCTCTTCGTTCCCACCATGATGCGACGCCGGGTGGAACGGCTTGTCGACGCCACTCTCGGGGAACACTCGCGCCGAGGAATCCCGGCCCATCTTGAAGGAGAAGACGCGAGTCAAATCGGACTCGAACGCCAGCGCCTGCAGGTCCCACATCAACTTCATATGCTCCTCGAAGGAATCCGGGACCCCGGCCGGCGCCTCGGGCATCTCCCTGATTTCACCGCTCGCGTTGTACTCCTCGATCCGCTCGATCCGTCTCTCGATCTCGCGGATGTCATCAAGGTATCTCTCCAAACGCTGTCGGTCGGTGGGCCCTAACTCTCGCTTGAGCTCCCCTACCCTGCCGGTGATCCAACCGAGGATGCTTCGGTCCGTCTTCCTACGCTGCGAACGCTCCTCGGCCGTGCCGCCTGCCCCGAAGAGTTGCTCAAAGGCGACTCTGGGGTCACGGATCACCGGAAGCGGCTCAGTGGGCGACGCCCAACTGATCGAGTCCGTGTACACGCACGTGTAACCGTATGCACACCCGCCCGACTGGTTGATGTTTTCGATACACAGCTGCATCGAAGGGATGGGCGTATCCTGCCCGAATCGCTGAGCGTAATACTGGTCGAGCGACGTCCCGACGAGCACGTCCGAGCCCTCGGTCTGCTTGGGATGGGTCTGCGTCAGGAACACGGCGCTTGAACGGAAGTGATCGCCGCCGATCTCGGGCGCCGTGATCGCCTCCGCTCCCTCGACGTCCGTATTGCTGACGATCGTGAGATACTCCCGGTAGGGCTCGAGGGAGATCAAGGCACTCGGACTCAAATCGAACTCACGGCCGACCGTCGCGGGAGACCACCGGTTCATGGAGGCACCATAGTCGCTACTGCCGGCGGCACCGTGCACCATCTCAATGGTGACCAAGCGGGTCTGATCGGTGGCAAGCGTGGCACTGGCCGTCCCGCCGCGCCTTCCCGCAGGAACCATCGCGTCGAGGAACGGAAGCGCCACCGTCGCGCCCATGCCGCGAAGGACTTCGCGACGGGAAATGTGCCTGCCCGTGATGAACTTCATGTCCTGCCTCCTAATGTGTGCGGTCTCGGGGCGGTTCGTGTTACCGTCCCTGCGCGTCCATTTCCACCGTCGTCTCGGCCCTGCTCATCTGGAATGCATCGCTCCTTACCACACCCAACACAAAGGAAGAGATGCGGTAGCCGTCGGCCTCGGCCTGAGCCGTGATCGCTCGGATCGTCGGCTGGTCGTAGTGCTCGACTCGGCGGCCGAGGGCGTAGGCCATCAGGTTTTGTGTAAACGTCCGGATCAACGGAATCGGCCGCCGCAGGAGCGCCTGCCGCAGATCCTCCGGGCTCGTCACAGGAGTCCCATCGTAGAGCTCCCCCTGCGTGTCCAGGGGCATGCCGTTCTCCCTGATCCGCCACCGTCCGGTAACGTCGAAGTTGTCGAGCGCCAGCCCGATCGGATCCATGAACTTGTGACAGGAGCTACATACCACGTTGGAGCGGTGCATCTCCATGCGCTCACGAGTCGTGAGCATGCGACCGTTCGACGATCCCTCCGTCTGGTCCAGATCCGGAATACCGGGCGGCGGCGGCGGCGGCGGCGTGCCGAGCAGAACCTCCATGACCCACTTGCCACGAAGCACGGGCGACGTACGGTTCGCGTGCGACGTCAGCGTGAGTATGCTGCCATGACCCAATAGCCCCCTACGGCTGTCGTCCGGGTAGGTGACTCGCCGAAAGTCGTCACCGATCACGCCGGCCATCCCGTAGTGGCGGGCGAGACGTTCGTTCACGTAGGTGTAGTCAGCGGTGAAAAGATCGAGCATGCTGCGATCTTCCCGGACGAGGCTGTTGAAGAACAACTCCGTCTCCAACCGCATCGCGTCCGCAAGCTGCTCGTGGAAGTCGGGGTACATGAGCCGGTCCGGATGAACCTTCTCAAGGTCCTGAAGTCGCAGCCACTGGCCTGCGAACCTGGAGCCGAGCGCCTCCGAGCGCGAATCTTCCAGCATCCGGCGTACCTGTCCATCCAGCACCTGAGCATCGGAGAGATCCCCCCGCTCGGCTAGAGCCATCAACTCCGCGTCCGGAGGCCTGCCCCAGAGGAAGAATGCGAGGCGCGAGGCGAGATCACGATCCTCGATCCGGTAGCTCTCTCCCGGCCGAACGCCCTGCGGGCGCTCTTCGAAACGGAACACGAAATCCGGACTCGCCAAGATGGCCTGCAGAGCCGTCCTGATGCCGGTCTCGAAGCCGCCGGTCTCGCCGCCCTCCTCGAAGAACATCATCAAGTTGTCGAGCTCACCCGGTGCGAGGGTCCTCCGGAACGCCTGCGTACCGAGACGCGTGATGATCTCCTCGGCACACGGCCTGGCTTCGGCCGACGAGGTGGGACGACAGCTGAAGATCTTGTTCCGGCTCGGCGTCTCCGAAACACCGGTGGGGCTGTGGGGGCCGTTAATCACTAGATCCTTCAAGTGCGCCAGAGCCGTGACGCCATAACCGGCAACGCCGATCTGCCGATCGTTGAGAGACCATTCGTGAGGCGACATCAAGTCCTCCATGATGCCCTCGAAGTTCCGTACGAATGCGGCGGTCACCCTATGGGGCCCCGCACGCACGGCAATGGCCTCGGTCTCCATGTTGACCCCGTTGGGGTCCTGCGTGTGCATCCACTTGTCGACCGCGAGCAGCGCCACCCGCTCACCGTCTATCGAGACCTCGATCTGCTCACGGGAATCCAGCGTCTGTCCGTAGAAACCGCCCGTCGTCGTGTGCTCGAAAGCCAGCTTGAAGATGTAGTCGCCGTCGGCCCAGAAGTTGTGGACCACGGAGATTCCACCCCGCGTGCCCCGCGGGGCACCCTCCACGCGATCCCACTGCGTCGCATACCCGGGATTCGTGTACGTCCTCGAGCCGATCGGAGCATGAGGGTCGCCGACGGCCAGGCGGCTGATCTCCGCGGCGGCCGTCATGTAAGCACTCATCAGGGTGGGGGACAACATTTGAACGTCCGCGATGTTGTCGAAGTTCGCGCTCTTCGTGTCCAGGGGCAGATAGTCCCCCGCATCCACGGTCAGTTCCAACAAATCTTCGACCGACCGCGCGTACTCGACACGATTCAATCGCTGGAACGTCCGCCGACCCGGATTCGGATCGTTAGCCGCCGCTTCGTCGATCAAGCTTTCCAGCGTCTCCACCAGCGCCAGCAGCGTGTCTGGACTCGGACGGGGCGCCCCGGGCAGAGGCATCATGCCCGCCCGCAGCTTCACGATCATTTTTTCCGCCGTCTCCGCGCGCGCCGCCGCCTGCTCCACGTCGAAATCCGACAGCGTCAGATTGCCTGTCAGCATCACGTCGTTGTGGCATACCACACAGTACTGACGTACCACACCGGTCAGCGAATCGGCCGGGATCTCGAGCGCCCTACTCTTAGGTGCAGCGACCGCCACCGCCACATTCCGCCCGGAGAAACCCGCCAAATAGGCCTCGACGGCGCCGTCCAGTGGCCCGACCACCCCTTCTTGACCCGGCGTGGAGGCGAAATCCTGGGCGCGAGGGGCGAGGATGAGCAGGACACCGACTACGATGGCGCTAAATGTCTTCATTCTTGTTGGTCTTCCGTCACACGCGTAGTCCGCGTTCATATTCGAACGGTAAGCGTCCGACCGCTTCGCGGCCGCCGCAGGCTACTTTCAATGTCCAGGCGCACGATGTCAAATGATGCCACGAAGGCGCCGGTTCTGCCAGGGGTGGGCACCGGGCCCCCTCTCGAACGAACCACGTCGCCTGGGGGGGGTAGTGGTAAGCTTGTGGCTAGGAAAGCGATGAGTGAAATTGCACTTCGTAAGAAGTAGACAGCACTCACGTAGTGAGGAGGTACGTAGCACTCACGTACGAATGGCAATTTCCTGGAGGACGTATGGCTAAAATAATTCGTTCGAACAAGCTGGTCGGAGTGATCCCGTGGCTGGCTGCGCTGGCTGTGGCTGGCTGCATCCTGGATGAGGAAGCGGTTGTACCCACTAACATGGATCTCACCGTGGACGCGAGTGCGAAGGCTGTCGGTGAGGATTTCAGCTTCACGTATGACGCCCAGGGCACGGCGCTGAACCGCGTCGTGGTTGAGTTTGGTGACGGGAGCCACGATTCGGACACCACATTTTTCGGAGCGTTCCAAAGCGCGACGATGTCGGGAGTGATGGTTCACTCGTACGATTCCACGGGCACCTTCACCGTCGTGGGCTGGGTCGAAGATCTCGCCGTAGGCGCCGATACGGTCGAACTCACCGTCACCGTGAACTGATCCATATAGAAACACAGTTAGAAACGCAGTAGGCAAACTCGCACCTGTAGGGTCAGCCCTCTGCAGGGTCAAGGAGGGGTTCCGTGAAGAGATCGTCCTGTGTGGTGTCGTCGTTGATTCTTGCGTTCAGCCTTGGACCCCTGACAGCGACAGCCCAACAAGCCAACCGGCTCGACGTGGTGGCGATGCCGCGTCCCATCGAAGCTCTCGACAACGTTTGGATCGAAGAGCTCACCATGATGGAGGTCCGCGACGCCCTCGCAGAAGGGAAAACAACCGCGTTGATCCTGACGGGCGGCATTGAGGAGAACGGGCCGTACCTCACCACCGGGAAACACAATCATGTGCTGCGCGTTATGGGCGAAGCGATTGCGAGGAGGCTGGGCGACGCGTTGATCGCGCCCATCGTGACCCTGGAGCCGGGCGATCCGAACAACATCCGCTCGCCGGGCACCGTCGTGCTATCTCGGGCGACCTACGAGGCCATGTTGACCGACATGGCGACCAGCCTGAAGTCTCAAGGCTTCCGCAATATCTTCCTCATGGGCGATAGCGGGGGCAATACGAGGTCGATGGCGGCCGTGGCTGACGCGCTCGCCACGGCGTGGAAGGGCGGTTCCACGGGCATCTACCACATCGGGGAATATTACAACTACGACGACGTGCATGCCTACCAAAGGGACGTCCTCGGTGTCGACGAGGATCCTCGTCTAGAAGGACTCCATGACGACTACTACATCACGTCGATCATCATGAACGACAATCCGGAGTACGTGCGGCTCGAGCAGAGGATCGCGGCGGGCAAGGCTTCGATCAACGGAATCAGCATTCTTCCCGCCGAGAAAACGATCGAGCACGGCCGCCGCCTCATCGAGTTCCGGACCGAAGTCACGGTCGAGGCGATTCGGGAGGCGATGGCCGCTAGTACGAGTAATTAGCCTGCAGGTCAGCGCTGCCGAGTGCGCAGCTCGATAACGCCGCTAGGATATCCGGTGCCCCATCGGACGGTCGCATCGCTGGGACTGATGAACCTGATAGTGAAAACCTCATCGGGGCTCATCGTCTCCAGGATATCGAGTTCGTAGCGCTGGTTGTCCAGGATTGCCGAGGGCAAACCATTGCGAAACCCCGTCCTCCTCAGCCACTGCGGACGAAGGATCTGTATGACCTCGAGGACCGACCGGTCGGAAACGTCGACCAGCTCGTCTCTAGTGATCAGGTTGGCATCACGACGGGGGCTACCTTCACTACCGCCGCCGCCCCCACTGCTGGCACACGCACTGCTCGCGCACGCGGCGACGGCAAGCGTGATGAGCAACCGGGAGGGATGCTTGAGGGTGCGCACGGGGTTCTCCTGCATAAACTTACCTAATCAGTAGGGTGATTCGACTCAGCGACGGCGCCGACTGGTTACCCGGATCGCGCCACCCGAATATCCAGTACCGTAAAGCGTGGTCGCGTCAAGGGCACTGACGTAGGACATCTCTTGTACTTGTTCGAGCGGCATCGTGCGCAGGAGATCGACCCGATAGGGCCGGTCGTCCCAAATGAGCCCGGGCAAGGCGGCACTCCCCCCTCTCTGCCTCAGCCACTGCGGACGGAGGCGCTCGATGGCATCGTACGCCGACCGGTCAGAAACTCCGTTCATCTCCTGCAGGGTAATCACGTTAGGATCACGACGTGGACCACTTCGCCCACTGCCTGCGCATGCGGCAACGGCGAGTAGAATAAGCAGCCGCGTAGGGTGCGTGAACTTGCGCATGAGGATCTCCACATAGGGACACGGACCGTCGACATAGGTACTCCCAATCTTATGAACTCTTACTGCTCCGCGAGGCATGGGGCAATCCCGGACTCAGCAGGAAACGCAGTTGTGGTTGTTCTTGGCGCCCAAACCCTCGAGAAGGGCTATCGTCTCGGGGAAGGGCTGAATACGCTGAACGGGCCCGTTGGCCATATCGACGGTGGTCTGTCCTTTCCGGCTCACCAGAGTGACATCGGCACCCTGCCCCACCAGATACCGGATCAACTCGTTGTCACCCCGGGCCGCCGCGTGGTGCAAGGCCGAATAGCCGTTGTGGTCCCTCGCGTTCACGTCGGCTCCCAACTCCTCGATGAGAACCCTCACGGTCGGCACCCAGCCGTCCGGAACGTGACGATGAGAATTGCCGGCGTATCCCTCACCGTAGCCGATCCCTGAAGCCGCATGGATCGGCCAAGCCCCCGGGCCACCGACGGGAGCCGGAGGCAATCCGGAGAGATCCTCTGCACTCTGGCCACGCCGCCGCCGCTCGGGCGGTTTGACCGTCGGGATGTCCGGATCGGCCCCATACGAGACCAATAGCCTCATCGCATCCATGTCCGTCGCATAAGCCGCCCTCCAAAACGCCGTTCCACCCGCGAGGTTCACGCGCAGGAGGTCGAACGTGTAGGACATGTACCAGAGGTGCTTCTTGAGGCGGACGTCGGGATCCACCCCGGCCGCCAAGACCGCAGTCATCACGTCAAGATACGTGGCCTGCTGTTGTTGATAGGCCTGCTGCTGCGGGTATCGGGCCTTGGGCGCCCAGTGTGTGTTGAGCGCGGAGAAGAGGGGCGTCGCTCCGGCATCACTCGCAAGAGAAGGATCCGCGCCCCGCTCGAGCAGGAGGAGCGCCAGATCGAAATGACCGTTGATCGTAGCCATCAGCATCGGGCTGGTATGGTCACCCGCACTCACCTGATCGATATCGGCGCCCGCTTCGAGGAGAGCGAAGGCAACCTCGACGTGGCCTTCCCGCACCGAGTGCAGAAGCGCCGTGAGACCGCCCTGCGTACCGACCAGGCCCGTATAACCGGGGAATTCCTCGGACAGGGGGTCCACCTCCTCCTCTTCTTCTTCCACGACCAACACCGAAGACTGCACACTCTGCCCCGCACGGACGGCGGCCTGGACCTGGTTGGGATTCGGACGCCAGACGCCGCTCTGTCCGCTCGCCTGGGTTCGGAACGCCTCAAGGACCCTGTCCCGTGCCTCACCGGCAGCCCGATCCACAGCCGATCTGAGGGGGATATCCAATACCCGCGCCGTAATCGAGGGGTCAGCCCCCTTCGCGAGCAGGAGCTCGACGACACTCAGACGCCCCTTGGAAGCCGCGAAAACCAGAGGTGTCTGCCCCCACTCGGATTCCGTCGCATCGACTCGGGCCCCGTGGTCGAGCAGCGCGTGGACGGCGTCCGCGGTACCTGACGCGGCCGCGAGGTGGAGCGGGGTCGAACCGGACGTGGTCGTCCTCGCATCCACGTCACTCCCCGCTCGCAAGAGTGACTGCACGACGGCAGCATTTCCCGTCCGGCTCGCTAGATGCAACGGTGTGTAGCCGCCGTTCCTCGTCACCGCCTCCAGGCCCGCCCCCCCAAAGATCAGGAGGTCCGCCATCTCGACGACGCCCAACTCGGTCGCCCAGTGCAGGGCGGTCATGCCGTCCCCCTGGGCCGCGTTCACGTCAGCTCCCTGGCGTAGTAGAGTCCGTACTAGCTCGGTGTCGCCGCGCATGGCCGCATCGGCCACGGGTGAGTCCGGAACTGGTGTACTCCACAAGAACACCGTCACACATAACGCGCCGACCGCGCTCACGTGGAGCCGACGCGTCATCACACTCTCAATGACAGAGCGCCGGTGCTGTCGCCGAAGCTCTCCAGGTCGTCCATTCCGAGTCCGTGAAGTAGGCTCAGCATGGCGTTCGCCATGGGTGTCCCATCCGCAGCCTGGATGTGCGTGTTGCCGTCGAGATGTGCGCTGCGCCCACCGAGCACTATGAGCGGACACCTCCTGTGGTTGTGAAGATTCGAGTCCGCCATGGGTGACCCGAACATGATCATGGTCTGGTCGAGGAGACTCGTCCCACCTTCGTCGACCGCGGCGAGCTTGTCGAGCAAGTAGGGAAGCTGGCCCACGTGGTACCGATTGATCCCAAAGAAGTCCACGATCGCCTCTTCGTTCCCGCCGTGATGTGACGCCGGGTGGAACGGTTTGTCGATGCCGCTCTCCGGATACACACGTCCGGATGCGTCTCGCCCCGTCTTGAAGGAGAAGACCCTAGTCATGTCGGCCTGGAACGCCAGAACCTGGAGGTCGAACATCAGACGGACGTGCTCATCGAACGAGTCCGGCACGCCGGGGGGCGCCTCCGGCAATTCTCTCGGCTCACCGGTCGCGTTGTTGGCCTCAATGCCTTCGATGCGCCGCTCCAACTCCCGCACGTTGTCGAGGTAACGATCCAAGCGACCCAAGTCGTTCGGCCCGAGCGTTCTCTTCAGATGCGAGATTTCATCGCCTATCCAGTCGAGGATACTGCGATTGGTTCGCCTGCGGGCCGCTCTCGCCTCGGGCGTACCGCCGGCCCCGAAGAGGAGGTCGAACGCCACGCGGGGATCGCGAATCATGGGAAGCGGCTCGGTGGGTGACGCCCAAGAGATCGTGTCCGTATAGACGCAGGCGTAGCCGTACGCGCATCCACCCGACTGATCGACGTTTTCGATACAGAGCTGCATGGAGGGGATCGGCGTGTCCTGACCGAAGCGCTGCGCGTAAAGCTGGTCCAGGGAGGTTCCGACCAGGACATCCGAGCCCCGAGTTTGCTTGGGATGGGTCTGTGTCAGAAAGGTCGCGCTCGAGCGGAAGTGGTCGCCACCGATCTCGGGTGGCTCCAGCGCTTCGGCCGAGCGCACGTCGGTATTGCTGATGATCGTGAGATGCTCGCGATACGGCTCGAGGGGACTGAGTGCACTCGGACTCAGATCGAAATCTCGGCCGGGGGTCGCAGGTGACCAAAGATTCTGGGTCGCACCCCACTCGTTACAGCCTGCCGCACCGTGCACCAACTCGATCGCCACCAGGCGCGTCTGATCGACCGCCGGCGCAGCCTTGGATGCTTGGCGCCCGGCCGGAACCATCGCCTCGAGGAATGGCAGGGCGACGGTCGCCCCCAGACCACGAACGAAGGTGCGGCGGGGAATGTGTCTGCCGGTGATGAATTCCATGAGTCAGCCTTTGCGCTGCGCGAGTCGGGTGAGGCCATTTTGTTCGAATCTACGGGGCCGGCGAGGGCCGCTCAAGTGGCGTCGATCGACTCGCCAGCGCGGTTTCGTCGTCCCGAGTCCGGTCGGAAGCGCGACTAGCTGCCCGGAACCGTCTCGTCTTCACGGGTCCGGGGCGCGATGCCGATGCCCGTGGCCCCGAGGATGAGCGCGAACAGGAAGCCCGTATAGTTCATGACGGCCCAGGGCAGGTATTCCAGGGTGGCGACACCCAAAGTGCCGGCCATGAACGTCCCGGCGGCGCTCCACGGAACCAGCGGCACGATGACCGAACCCGAGTCCTCGAGCGTCCTCGACAGATTCTTCGCTGCTAGGTCCGCCCTCTTGTAGGCATCCTGAAACAACTCGCCGGGGATGATCATGGACAGGTACGAGGACCCCGTCACGATCGCCGTCAACACACCCCCGGCCACAGTGGACGCGACCAAGCCGAACGTGCTCCGCACGATCGAAAGCAGCGCCTCGAGGATCCGGTCCAGGAACCCGCACCTGCGCATCACTCCCGCGAACGTGAAGGCGCACAGGATGAGGAGCACGAGGCCCATCATCCCGTTCATGCCCCCGGTTGTGAGAAGGGTGTCGAGCATCTCCGATCCGGTGGCCGAGGCGTCTCCTAGGACGATCGCCGAAACGAGTTCCTGACTGCCTCGCGCCTGAAGAACACCGGCGAGGACGAGCGCTACTGCGGTGCTGAGCATCATTCCAGGAAGAATCGGTGCCTTCTTCATGGCGAAACCGACCATGATCACCGGCGGAATCAGTAGGAAGGGCGAGAACCGGAAGACCCCTCGCAGGGCGTCCTGG
>CAUZAE010000092.1:0-11563 GCA_963577685.1 Gemmatimonadales bacterium UBA6960
CGTCTGTGTAACCACAGAGTCTGTGCGCGCCATCCAAGAGCCGCCATCCCTCACCCCGGGCAAGGCTTTCCTGTACTCCGCACTCCTTCCCGGAGCCAGCCAGAGGAAATTGGGCCAGCGACGCTGGCTGGCGTATGTGGCCGTCGAAGCGATTTCTTGGGTCGTGTTTGGCCGTGCCAGATCTTCGGCGGCGGCTTCGAGAGATCAGTACCGGGATCGCGCCTGGGACGTGGCCAGAACGTTTGGAGAAACGCGTGAAGACGGGGACTTCCCGTATTATGAGACTCTGGCAAAATTTGAATCGTCGGGATCCTTCGATGACGACGCCGCTCTCGAGGGCATTCAACCTCAACTGGACCCTGCCACTTACAACGGCGTCACTTGGCAACTAGCGAGGCAGGTTTTTTTCCCTGATGGACCCGATCCGGCTCCGGGTGACCCCCAGTATGAGGCGGCCCTCGAGTATTATCGAGGCCGCGCCTACGATGAGCGCTTCGAGTGGGACTGGGGAGAGAGGGCTGGAGACTGGGTCGCCTACCAGAGTTTGATCGAGTCCAGCGATGCCGACTTCAGAAGAGCTTCAGAAGTCCTGGGAGTGGTGATCGCCAACCACTTTCTCAGCGGAGTCGACGGGTTCGTCTCGGCTCGACTCCGTGCCGTCTCGAACGTCATCGCCGGAGTGACGCTACGGCTCCAAACGGATCGGACCGAGCGCCGCCTAGGGCTAGTGCTACGGGTACGGCTCTGACGTGGCACGAGGCAAGATCCCAGGGGAAAAGAGGGTACTCGACTACCTCCGGTCCTCGCGCAAGGGTCCGCAAAACGCCAAGGACATCGCGAAGGGGCTCTCCGTCGCGCCCCGAGACTTCCGATCGTTCCGCCAGTCCCTGCAGGAATCGGTCGAGCGCGGGCGAATCTGCCTGATCAAAGGGCGACGATATGCCCTGCCTGACAAGATCAATCGGGTGGTTGGCCGCATCGGATTGACCCGAAAGGGAGATGCCTTCGTGGCGCCCGACAAGGGTGGACAAGAGATCTTCGTGCCGGCCCGAGCCATCGACTCCGCCATGGACGGCGACAAGGTGGTTGTCCGTCTGGAGGGTCAGCCCCAAGGTCGGAACCCCCTCGGATGCGTGATCAAGGTGCTGGAACGTGCTCACGACACCATTGTGGGAGTCTACCATGCGTCCCGGTCTTTTGGAGTCGTCCGGCCGCAGGATCGACGGCTGGGTCGAGAGGTCGTGATCTCCCAGGGGATGGAAGGAGCAGCCTCGGATGGTGACGTCGTCGTGGTGCGAGTCGTCACCTTCGGAAGCGGTAAGATGAACCCCATCGGCCGGGTGGAGACTGTGTTGGGGCGTAGCGATGATCCGGGGGTGGATATCCTTGCGGTCATTCATGGGCACGACCTACCGGTAGCTTTCTCCGGAGAGATCTTGGACGCGGCCCGACAGCGGGTGTCCCAGGCAAGGGGAGTGCCAGGCCGTCACCGTGTCGATCGTCGCGACGTCCACGTCTTCACGATCGATCCAGCCGATGCCAAGGACCATGACGATGCCCTCTCGATTCGGGCCCTCGAGAGCGACCGTTGGGAGGTCGGGATCCACATCGCCGACGTATCTCACTTCGTGAGCGCGGGTGACGCGGTCGATCTCGAAGCGCTGAAGCGGGGGACCAGCGTCTACCTGGTGGATCGGGTACTTCCGATGCTCCCTGAGGTGCTCTCGTCCGATGCGTGCTCGCTATTGCCCGGAGTCGACCGATTCGCCGTGTCGATCTTCGCGGTCGTGAATTCCGCGGGGGACGTGGGCGACACCCGGTTCGAGCGAACGGAAATCCGGAGTCGGCATAAGCTGAGCTATGAAAAAGCTCAGGAGGTGTTGGAGGGGACCTTGTCCTTGGATCAACCGACGGAGTTGGCCCTCCGGGACCTCCGGACCGTCTCTCGTGCCCTTCGCAAGTCTCGAGAACGACGGGGTGCGTTGGATTTCGATCTTCCCGAGGCACGCGTCGTGTTGGGTGAGGGTGGCCGGCCCGTGGACATCCAACCGGTGGAGCGCCTAGAGAGTCACCGCCTCGTTGAGGACTTCATGCTCTTGGCGAATGAGATCGCTGCGGCCGAAGCGACGCAGCATGGGATTCCGGTCCTCTACCGAGTTCACGAGCCGCCGCCGGCCGACCGGATTTCGTATCTACGTCGCTTTCTGTCGCGCTTGGGGCACTCGATGCCCAAGGGCGACATAGGTCCGAAAGCCCTTCAACGAGCGCTAGAGTGGAGCCGAGGGCGGGCGGAGGAAGCCCTCGTTTCAACCCTGGTCCTGAGGTCGATGAGTCGGGCTCGGTACGACGTCAGGAATCTTGGCCACTTTGGTCTCGCCTCCAGAGGCTATACGCACTTCACATCTCCTATCCGCCGGTACCCAGACCTGTTACTGCATCGAGTCCTGACACGTTCGCTGATCGACGGCGAGGCGATTCCACGGAGTTGGGGTGGAGAGGATTTGAAGGCGACTGCGGAACATTGTAGCGTGCGCGAGCGAACAGCCGAGCACGCGGAGCGTGAGAGCGTCGACCTCAAGAAGGCCGAGTACATGCAACGTCATCTGGGAGACGATTTCGTGGGCACCGTTTCCGGTATCACGGCCTTCGGTCTCTTCGTCATGTTAGACGAAGTCTTCGTGGACGGCCTGATCCACGTCAGCAGCATGACGGAGGACTATTACACTTTCGATGTCGATAGGTACACATTGGTAGGGGAACGTTCTCGTCGAGTGTTCCGCCTGGGTGATCGGCTTACCGTACGGATCTCCCGGGTCGACAAAGAGGAACGTTTGATCGACTTTACCCTTGTGGATAAAAAGCGGGATCGCCGTTGACAAGCGCGGAGCGAGGGAAGTAAGCTCGACACCGTCGACCCCAACGTCGGGTGGTATGGTCGCACGCATCATCGTGTATCTGGGACCTCGGCCGGGCAGGTGGTCGGATCTCCTGACCGACTTTTGTGCCGGGCACGAATATCAGCTCGAGGTGCCTGGAGGACCGGCGGGCGGGATACTTCCTTGGAAAGGACCGTCGCGGGAGCATCCGTAGGGTTCCCTTGATGACCCTCTCAGTGGGCGTAGTGACCAACCAAATTCAACCCTTCACCCATACTGCCCAGGTGAGCGAACTGGCGGCCGAGATGAAGACCTACACCAAGTCTCTACCCGGCTCCGTCTACGCGGTGGATCGCCGTCGTCCGCTCCCCGATGATACTGGAAGATCATGACCGTCACAGTGGCCTGCCCATCGTGCAGTTCATCCTTTCCGGTGGATCCGGCTAAAATCCCACCGAACGGGGTGCGTGCGCAGTGTAGCTTCTGCCCGGAGATCTTCGACGTCGACGTACCCGTTTCCGTTGAAGACCCAGTTGCAGCTCCACCCGAGACGGAGGTGGCTGAGAGCGTGGAGCCGGATGTGGTTGAGACTGACTCCGAAAGTGTGGGCGTCGACGTAAGCCTGGACGACGTCATCATTGAGACCGACCTCGTTCCGGAAGCGGATGATGACGCCTCCGACGAGGCGGAGTCGGCGGCTCTCGAGGTGACCGACGAGATGGCATCGGTGGAGGAGCCAGAAACGGCACCGGTGGAAGAGCGGGAAATGGCACCGGCCGAGGAGCCGGAGGCGAGCCCTGGGCCCATACGATTCGGACGGCGTACTCCTGAGGACAAAGCGAAAAGCCTTGCCAGAAGCCTAGTGTCGGACCTGGTCACCTATAACGCCGATAAGCATCGGGAGGCGATGGCGGCGGGTACCTTAGAGGGGGTTTTTCAGGAGAAAATTAAAAAATCCCTCAAGGAATACAAGGAACAGGTAGAGTCCGAGGTCGTCGCGAAGGGCACCTTCTTCAATGACGCCTTGAACTCGATTTTGGCCGAGGGCCAGGAGACGTTCCAGCTGAGCGAATAGGGGAGTCAGTCGGTTGATGGCCCTCCTGGGGTCGGGTATATTTTATACGATCGAGGGGTCGTCTTTGCGGGCGACCCCTCTCGTACGTTTACCTCGAATGAAAGTGGAACTTCGCGCTCATGAACAGAGACGCGCTACAGCGATTGAAGGAACTCTGCGGGCGCATCGACGATCTTCGGGGGTACCTTTGACGTCACTACCAAGGAGACTCGCCTCACCCAGCTCGACAAGGCGATGGCGGGTTCTGGCTTCTGGGATGATCAGGAGGGCGCTCGCGAGGTCATCGACGAATCCAATCGGTTGAAGGGATGGGTCGGACCCTGGACGGAGTTGGACCGGAAATCCGCCGAGTTGACGGAGTTGGGCGAGCTCCTGGAGACGGACGAAGATCCTGAGCTCGAGGCGCAATGGCTCTCGGAGATTGACGATCTCGGTCGGAAGGCGGAAGCCCTGGAGGTCAGGACGATGCTCCAAGGGCCGGACGACCACATGGGTGCCCTTCTCACCATCCATCCGGGTGCGGGTGGCCTGGAATCCCAAGATTGGGCGGAGATGCTCACCCGGATGTATACGAGGTGGGCCGAACGGCATGGGTATCAGGTGAACGTTTTGGATCTTCAGCCCGGGGATGAGGCGGGAATCAAGAGCGCCACGCTGGAGGTCAGCGGCCAAGATGCGTACGGCTACCTTAGGGCTGAGAAAGGAATCCATCGCCTTGTGCGCATCTCGCCTTTCGACGCACAATCTCGACGCCATACGTCCTTCGCCAGCGTATTCGTCTATCCGGACATCGATGACGAGATCGAAGTAGAGATCGATGAATCGGACCTGCGCATCGATACCTACAGGGCCTCAGGCGCGGGTGGCCAGCACGTCAACAAAACGGATTCGGCCGTTCGGATCACGCACGTGCCGACCAAGATCGTGGTCACCTGCCAGCAAGAACGATCCCAGCATAAGAATCGCTCGACGGCGATGAAGATGCTGAAGGCCGCCCTCTATGAGCGAGCGCTCGAGGAGCAGGAGAAAGAAAGGGCTGTCTTGGAATCGACCAAGACCGAGATCGGATGGGGCAATCAGATCCGATCGTATGTCTTCCAACCGTACACGATGGTGAACGATCATCGAACCGAGGTGAAGATCGGGGATGTCAACAAAGTGATGGACGGCGACCTCGATCCCTTCATCGAGGCCTATCTGAAGCAATCCGCTGGCCAGGGTGCCGCCAAGTGAACGGGGAGTGAGCGTGGACGACGAACTGAGCCAGGTTCGGCGTCACCGCCTGGAGAAGCTACAAGCTCTCAGGGATCGTGGCGTGGAGACGTACGCCTATTCGTACGAACGGACCCATCTCGCTCGGGACGCGATCACTCGTTTTGAACAGGATGAGGCGTCCGAAGGCCTGACGGAAGAGGGGCACGGTGCCGAAGTCTCCGTGGCCGGCCGCATCATGAGCTACAGGACGCACGGCAAGAGCGCGTTCGCCCACGTTGAAGACCGCTCGAGTCAGATTCAGATCTACCTTCGAAAGAATATTCTGGGGGACGAGAACTTCGAGGGCCTCGACCTCCTCGATCTCGGTGACTGGATCGGCGCCAAGGGCAAGCTGTTTCGTACACGTACGGGCGAGGTCACGATTCAGGTACGCGAATGGACCTTGCTCTCGAAGTCCTTGAGGCCTCTCCCGCTCGGAAAGACCGAGACAGATGCCGAAACGGGCGAACGTACCACGTTCGGCGGATTCTCTGATATGGAATCGCGATATCGGCAGCGGTACGCGGATCTCGCCGTTCACCCGCAGGTTCGAGAGGTGTTTCGTTCCAGGGCCAAGATCATCACCGAATTGAGGGCCTTTCTCGACGGTGAGGATTTTCTCGAGGTGGAGACGCCGGCGCTGCAGCCGCTCTACGGCGGCGCTTCGGCCCGCCCGTTCGTGACGCATCACCGAGTCCTCGACCGGACCCTATACCTGCGCATCGCCGACGAGCTGTACCTGAAGCGGCTCATCGTCGGCGGCCTGGGGCGCGTGTATGAAATCTCCAAGGATTTCCGAAACGAAGGGATCGATCGTTTTCACAACCCCGAGTTTACGATGCTCGAGTTTTATCGCGCGTTTATCGACTACCAGGGGCTCATGGACTTCACGGAGTCGATGCTCACGCATGTCGTAGGAGCGGTTACCGGAGGAATGGAGATCGTGTATCAAGGGACAGCGATCGACTTTTCGCCTCCCTACGACCGCCTACCGATGCTGGATGCGCTCTCGCAGGCTCTCGAGAAAGACGTGCGAACCCTGTCTGTCGCAGACCTACGAGGGAGTGCGGAAGCCCTCGATCTTCCGGAGGTCGAGGGAGCCGGTTGGGGCAAGCTCGTAGACAAGCTCTTCGGCGAGCTCGTACAGCCCGGCCTCGTGCAGCCGACCTTTGTGACGGATCATCCCAAAGAGATCAGCCCCTTGGCAAAGCGGCATCGCGAAGATCCGGAGTTGACCGAACGGTTCGAGCTGTTCGTGGCGGGGGAGGAGATCGCCAACGCTTTTTCCGAGCTCAACGATCCGCTGGATCAGAGAGAGCGCTTCGAGGAACAGACGCGCCTGAAAGCTGAAGGGGACGACGAGACGCACCCGATCGACGAGGACTATCTGCGGGCCCTCGAATACGGGATGCCGCCGACCGGAGGTCTGGGCATGGGGATAGACCGACTGACCATGCTTTTGACCGATCAAGCCTCCATCAGAGACGTGATCCTCTTCCCGATTCTTCGAGAAGAATGATGCCCCACGGATCCACTTCGAACGGATTGGCGTGGTACATCGCGCGACGCTACCTGTCGTCGACACGGGGCGGGCGGCTTCTGTCGTTGATCACCTGGATCGCTTTGGGCGGTGTGACCGTCGGCGTCGCGGCGCTGGTCATCGTGATCGGAGTCATGACGGGCATGCAGGAAGACCTCATGTCGAAGATCCTCGAGACTTCTCCCCATGTGCTCGTCCAGCAGCAGGGAAGCAGTCTCCGTATGGACGACTGGCCTACGGTGGCGGCTCGAGTGCGGGAGATCGACGGGGTCGTAGCGGTGGCACCATTCGTTCTTACACAGGTCAGCGTCCTGCGAGGGGCGTATGCCCAGCCGGCCGATATGTACGGCGTCGCTCTCGATGTGGAGGGACCCGCCGTTACCGACATGGAGTCTCGCATCCAAGAGGGCATCCATGATCTCGGCGAGACCGCGTCGGGCCTCCCTCCCGTGCTGCTGGGGACCCGACTGGCTGCGCGCATGCAGGTGTTTTCGGGCGATACGCTGACCATTATCGCCTTCGAGAACCTCACGGTAGACATCATGGGACTGCCCACGCCCAGCATGCGTCAGTACGAGATGACCGGCACGTTCAGCACCGGGATGTACGACTACGACGTCAAGAACATCTACGTACCGCTCGCTGCTTCTCAGGAACAACTCGGTATTCTCGATGGGAATCGCGTGGGTGCGCTCGGCGTCCGCACGCTCGATGCGGATCAGGCGGGGCAGATCGCGGACCAGATTCAGGAGCGACTGGGATTCGAGTTCGTGGCCGTCAGCTGGAGCACGACGAACGGGGCGCTGTTCTCCGCCTTGGAGTTGGAGAAACTCGCCATGGGCCTGATCCTCTTCTTGATCGTGGTGGTGGCGGCGTTCAACATCGTCAGTACTCTGGTGATGGTGGTCGTGGACCGAACGCGAGAAATCGGAATCCTGAAGTCGATGGGTATGGCCGATGGCATGATCCGGCGGATTTTCACGCTTCAGGGCTTTTGGATCGGTGGCTTCGGGACGGTCCTCGGAACGATTATCGGTCTCGTTCTCGCGTGGGTGTTGGGGACATTCGAGATCATCCCGATCCCTCCGGAGGTTTACTTCGTGGACCGTTTGCCGGTTTCCGTACGTGCGGTCGACGTTCTCAAGATCACGTCGTTGAGCATCGCCATCGCCTTCCTCGCTACGATCTATCCAGCGCTGCAGGCGTCACGGCTCCAACCTGTGGATGCGATTCGACATGAATGAACCCGGTTCTGTCGCGATCGAGGCAAGTGGGCTGAGCAAGAGCTTTGTGGGCGGAGACGGTGCCGAACTCAAGGTTTTGGTGGGGGTAGAGTTAGAAGTGGGGTGGGGAGAGGCCGTGGCCGTCGTCGGGAGTAGTGGGGCGGGGAAGTCGACCCTCCTCCATCTCCTCGGAGCGCTCGATACTCCGGCCTCCGGCGAGGTGTCGCTGGCTGGTACAAAGGTATCCGACGCGAACTCCGACGATCTTGCTCGGATCAGAAACGCCTCTGTCGGGTTCGTCTTTCAGTTCCACCACCTCCTTCGTGAGTTTACGGCGCTGGAAAACGTGATGATGCCTTGTCAAATAGCTGGTCGAAGCTCGGACTTCGCGGAGGCCCGCGGGCGAGAGCTTCTCAGCTTAGTGGGCCTCGAACGACGGATGGATCACCGGCCTTCCCAGCTCTCGGGTGGGGAGCAACAGAGGGTTGCCGTGGCACGGGCACTTTCGAATAAACCCCCCGTCCTTCTGGCGGACGAGCCGTCGGGGAATTTGGACGCGCAAACCAGTGAAGAATTGCACGATCTGCTTTTTCGTCTGAAAGAGAGTCAGGGCCTGGCGATGGTGCTCGTGACGCACAATCAGGAGTTGGCCCGCCGGGCCGATCGAATTCTGGAGCTGAGGGAAGGACGGCTCCACGAGACCCCTGGGGTGTGACGGTCCATGGAAGGCAAGGAACCCAAGGAACTTTGTGACTCCTGCGGTGCCGCGGATGCTGTGGTCCACCTGACGCAGATCGAGCACAACGAGATGAAGATATCCCACCTGTGCGAGAAGTGCGCGGCGGCCAAGGGTGTCGAGGAAACTGACGAAGCGGTGAACTTCCCACTGACCGGGTTTCTCGCCCAACTCGGGGACGCCGCTGCTGCACCCGAAGCCGTTGAGTCCTTTGGCTCGTGCTCATTCTGCGGGCTCACCTTCAATGACTTCCGGGACGCCGGCCGACTGGGTTGCCCACACTGCTATACGACGTTCGAGGCGTACCTGAGGGGGCTGCTCAGGCGAGTGCACGGAAGTACCCAGCACGTGGGAAAGGTGTACCTTCCCCCAGATCCGTCGGCGTCGGACTTCGAGAAGCAGCTCGAAGTACTACGCCACAAGCTTCAGCGAGCGATCGACTCGGAAGACTTCGAGCGAGCTGCGAGCATCCGGGACAAGATTCGCGGGATGGAACCTGCGGGAGCCGGAGAAAACTGACCATGTCCGACTTTCACACGCTTCCCGACTACGGGCTGGGCTGGCTCGATGCGAGTGGCGACCACGCGAGTGTGGTTCTCTCTACGCGCGTGCGGCTGGCGCGCAACCTCCAAGGGCACGCCTTCGGACCTAGGGCTCGTGTCAACGATCGAGAGGCCGTGCTCGAACAGACCAAGCGGGCGACCGAGAAGATAGAATCTCTGGGCGGATCGACGCTTTTGGAACTCCAGGAGATGGATCATCGAAGTCGACGCATTCTCCACGAGAGAAGGCTCGCGTCCCGTGAGTTGCTCGGGGACGTAAAGGTCGGTCCGGCTCGTGGAGCTGCTGTTCTGCTCGCCGCCCAGGATCCCCTCAGCGTCATGGTCAATGAGGAGGATCACCTACGCATTCAGAGCCTGGTTTCGGGCCTGCGGCTCAAGGACGCCTGGAACCTGGTGGATCGCTTGGATGAGGAATTGGGTCAGGAGCTTCCGTTCGCATATCATCATGAATTCGGTTTCTTGACGAGCTGTCCTACCAACGTAGGTACCGGTCTTCGGGCGTCGGTGCTCGTGCACCTTCCCGGCCTGGTGTTGACCAAGGAAATCGGCAAGGTGCTACAGGGACTCAGTCAGGTCGGCCTCACGTTCCGAGGCCTGTATGGCGAGGGATCCGAGGTCGTCGGAAACTTCTTTCAGGTGTCCAACCAGACGACACTAGGGAAGAGCGAGGAGGATCTCGCGGAGCATCTCGACAAGATTGTTCGCCAGGTGATCCAGTATGAGGGCCAGGCTCGGCAGGTGCTCCTCCGGGACGCGCCGCAGGTGACGGAGGACAAGATCTGGCGGGCGTACGGTCTTTTGCGTTACGCCAGATCGCTTTCTTTCGACGAACTAATGAACCTGCTGTCGGGGATCCGCCTTGGCGTAGGGCTGAAACTCTTACCTGAATTGCGTGTATACACGCTGAACAAGCTTATGATATATACACAAACTGCTCATCTTGAGCAGGCGGCTGGGAGGGACCTCCCGCCGGCGGAGTGCGATGCTCATCGGGCAGCCTACGTAAGGCAAATTCTTACGACCGAAGGGGCCTCGGGCTCAGTCGAGGGTCAGACCCGTGCGGACGAAGGGTAGACGACTGACACGATGAATTACAATTTTACAGATCGCGTTCGAAAAGTGTTGGCGATGGCACGAGAAGAGGCCATCCGCCTGCAGCACGACTACGTCGGCACCGAGCACATCCTTTTGGGCCTCATTCGAGAGGGCGAAGGGGTGGCCGCTGCAGTACTCACCAATCTGAATATCGATCTCGACCAGATCCACGAGCAGGTGGAAGAGTCGGTCAAGAAGGGGAAAGCCACTATCGCTCCCGGTGAGCTACCCTACACGTCGCGAGCCAAGAAAGTACTCGAGTTCGCGATGGCAGAAGCGCGCGAGTTGAATCATTCGTACGTCGGAACCGAACATCTGCTACTAGGACTGCTTCGAGAAGAGAAGGGGATCGCGGCCCAGGTTCTGAACACGTTGGGTGTGAGCATGGAGGAAGCACGGGCCGAGACCCTGCAGGTCCTCGGTTCAGAGGAGCCCTCTCAGCCGGCGGGGATTGGGGGCGGCGCGTCGGCGCCGGAGACCGTCAAGGGTGACAAGAAGTCGAAGTCCAAGACACCGGCGCTGGACCACTTTTGCCGTGACCTTACGGATCTGGCGCGGCAAGGGAAGTTGGACCCGACCATCGGTCGGCGGACCGAGATCGAACGAGTGGTCGAGATCCTGTGCCGTCGAAAGAAGAACAATCCGGTGCTCATCGGCGAACCTGGAGTGGGGAAGACGGCGATCGTGGAGGGGCTTGCACAGCTCATCTCCCGTAACGACGTAACCGATGCCCTGAAGGATCATCGTGTGTTGGCTCTCGATATGGCGGCGGTGATCGCTGGCACGAAGTATCGCGGCCAGTTCGAGGAGCGTCTCAAGGCCGTCATGAACGAGATCTCCCAGGATAAGAGGGTCGTGCTCTTCATCGATGAGCTCCATACGCTGGTCGGGGCGGGCGCAGCGGAGGGGGCGATCGACGCGTCCAACATGCTGAAACCCTCGTTGTCCCGGGGGGAGTTGCAGTGCATCGGCGCCTCGACCCTCAACGAGTACCGCAAGTACATTGAGAAGGATGGAGCACTGGAGCGACGTTTTCAGCCAGTAATCGTCGATCCGCCCACCGTCGACGAGACGGTTGAGATCCTGCAAGGTCTTCGAAAGCACTATGAAGACCACCATCGGATCGTGATCCCGGACGAGGCTTTGCGGTACGCCGCCAAGCTCTCGGATCGCTACATCACGGACCGATTCCTCCCGGACA
>CAUZAE010000093.1:0-11554 GCA_963577685.1 Gemmatimonadales bacterium UBA6960
CCAACGCCGAATGGGCCAGGGGCACGTATTGGGGGCGAAACAGCTTCAAGGGGAATCATGAGTACGTCGGGTTGGTCGTGATTCTCCTGGCTGGGGTCTCCTTTTTTGGCGGTTCGCAGCGATCGCTTCGATTCTTTCTGACCGGCCTCGGGACGGTGGCCCTCTTGTTCGGACTCGGAAGCCACACGCCCGTATGGCGGGTGTTCTACGAGTTGGTACCGGGCATAGAACTCTTTCGGGCCCCGTCGCTCTCGATTTTTCTGTTTGGTTTCTCGACGATGACGCTCATGGCCTTCGGCGTCGAAAAACTACTCTACCTGTCCAGAGAGGGGAGGGATGCCCAGTGGATCCGGCCTGGGCGCTTTCTCTGGATCGCGTCGGGAACCCTCCTCGTAGGGTCCCTCCTTGCGGCCTCCGGAGCCATGACGAGGCTGTGGAGTACGGTTGTGTATCGCGACATTTCATCCCAATCGATGCAGATTCTTGCTAGGGCGGAGCCCTTCATGGTGCGTGGCTTCATGACGGCGGTGCTACTCGCTACCGCTACCGCCGGCGTCGCGTGGGGCCTTCGCACTGCTCGGCTCACTCCCGTGAAGGCGGTCATCGTCTTGGCCTTGCTCGTGGCGGTGGACTTGATCCGAGTGGACAGCGCTTTCATCCAAGTTTCCGATTATGAGGCCTTTCGCGCGACGGATCCGAACATCGATCTGCTACTCGAGCGCCAGCGTACGGAGGACCCATTCCGCGTGTTTTCCCTCCGGGGTTTAAACGGCCAGGATGTACGACCGGGTATGTTCGGTCTCGAACTCGCGGGTGGGCACCACCCCAACGACCTGGCCCGCTATCGGGACCTCATCGGGATGGCGGGCAGTAGTCTCCCCGTCAATCTCCTGAGTAGCGCGAACATCCTCCGTGTGTTGAATACGCGCTACATCCTCTGGCCCGACCGACTCGGAGCTCCCGCCGACCGAGGCCTACCCTCAGCGATCACCGACAATCTTCAGAGAATGAGCCAAACCACGATCCAAGGTCGGCCCTACGAATCCGTCTACCAGTTCACCGACCTACCCAGAGCTCGACTCGTGACCGAAGCCGTCGTGCTACCCGACGAGCAAGCCATACCCTTCATGTTAGGGGCGTCCTTCGATGCGGCCCGTCAGGTGGTGCTGACCGATCCTCCCCCCCTCGAGCTTACGGGGGGGGTGGTGGAGGGGTCCGTGGAATGGTTGGAGCGCGGCAACAACGGGATGCGGCTCCAGGTCCGCACGGACCAGCCGGCGCTACTGGTCTTGGCGGACAACTGGTTTCCTGCCTGGAAAGCACGCGTGGGGGACAGGGCCACCCCCATCCTCCGCGCTAATTACGCGTTGCGTGCGGTGCCGATTCCCGAAGGGGATCATGTGGTTGAGATCCGGTACGAGTCGGCACAGCTCGTCTGGAGCTTCCGACTGACCGTGCTGAGCTTGGCATTGGTAGCGGCGCTCGCCGGAGTCGACCGAATCCGACGCGCCCGCCGACTGGAGGTGAACTCCGGGTGAAGCGGTTCGCTCAGTGGTCGCTTCAGATCGGCCTTACCCTCGTCGTTACGTGGTTCATCCTGGATCGTGTCGGAGTGGACCTCTCCCGCCTTCGCGATCTTGATGGGGCTGCTTGGAGGCCGGAGATCATCCCGTTCGCGATGTCCTGCGTGGTCCTCGGGGGGGGGTACATCCTCTCGGCGGCACTGTGGGGGCGTATTGTCCGCGACCTCGGGGGCCCGGCCCTTCCACTTCTGACGTCCGTGCGACTGTTCATGATCGCCAACCTGGGGCGGTACGTTCCAGGGAAGATTTGGCAGATCGCTGGCTTGGCCTACTTGGCAAAACGCGAGGGAGTCCCGGCGAGCATAGCCACAGGGGCGGCCGTCCTCGGGCAGGGAGTCGCGCTCTTGGCAGCCACGCTCATAGGGCTGGGCGCTATCCTCGGACGGACCGAGCTCTGGCAGTGGCTCGGTTGGCCGGGGTCGGCGGCAGGACTCGGCCTGGCTGTCGCGATCGTAGCAGTCGTGTCCATCCCCAGGATCTTCCACCGCATCGTGGCGGGATGGTTTCGCCTCACACGCTCGGAAGTGCCCCAGGGGATGAGTCGCCGACATAACTTCGGTCTCCGCTGGCTCATGCTCTACGTCCTGAACTGGGGCATCTACTGCTTCGCTTTTTGGCTACTTTACTTGAGTCTTGCTGAGGGGAGGACGTTCATGCAGGTAGGTCCCGCGTTCGCCGCTGCATATGTTGCGGGATACCTGGCTCTCTTCGCACCCGCCGGAGCGGGGATTCGGGAGGGCTTTCTCGTCGTTCTGCTGCAGCCCGTGATGGTGCAAGAGGTGGCGGTGGTCGTCGCTGTCATCGCGCGGTTGTGGACGACCACGCTGGAGTTGATTCCAGCGCTAATTCTGATTGTGTGGCGACGGCCGGTTGGAGGCCCAGGAGCGACTGAGTGATCGATCAGGATTCACGTTTCCTCGTCGTCGTTCCGACGTTCAACGAGGCTGACAACATTACACGTATCGTCCCGCAGATTCTCGAAGAAGATCGGCGAATCGACGTGGTGGTCGTGGATGACAACTCTCCGGATGGCACCGGAGCGTTGGCGCAGGATCTCAGTGAGAAATCCGAGCGCGTCCACGTACTCCACAGAACTGGAAAAAACGGCATCGGTCCAGCCTATCTGGAAGCGTTCAAATGGGGCCTGGCACGGGACTACGCGCTCCTCTTCGAGATGGACGCGGATTTTTCACATGATCCCTCCGCCCTACCACGCTTCATCGCCAAAGCAGCCGAATTCGACGTCGTTCTCGGGTCCCGGTACGTGGAGGGCCGCGTCACGGTGACCAACTGGCCGATGAGCCGACTCCTCGTCAGCTATTTCGGGAGCAGGTACGCCCAGTTCGTGACCCGCCTTCCCGTACGGGACGCGACAGGTGGTTTCAACTGCTGGCATCGAAGAGTGTTGGCGAGCTTGGATTTTTCCCGAATTGAATCGAACGGATACACCTTTCAGATCGAGCTGAAGCTCCGAGCATGGCGAAAGGGCTTTACCCTCACCGAGATCCCGATCGTCTTCGAGGAGCGGGAGTCTGGAGAATCCAAGATGTCTAAGAAGATCGTACGCGAGGCGATTTGGAAGCTGTGGAAGCTCCGCCTGCTCGACCTTACCGGGCGACTCTAGCCGTCTCTCGAATGGCCCAGACCCGGTTGCGAGACTACACTAGGTGTTGCTCTCAGAAGGTCTCGAGGAATAGAGTCGGCGATGCCCCCGATCCACCACATGTTGTACCGATGCCCTCGCTGCGGGCACGACCCCTTGCTGAGGTTGGTACGCCGAGCCGAATGCCCAGATTGTGGAACCGTCTTTGAGCGAGGGAAGGGGTCCGACATCCTGATTCGTACGCCGGGATCCCCCACCCGGGTATCGACGGCGAGGGAGTTGCTTGTAGCCGCAAGTGCGATGGTGGACGATTCACTCGATGAGTGCATGGAAGGGGACGCCCCCATCCACCAGGCCCGGGTCGCGGTGGGTCGGGCCGAGGGGCAGGATATCGTTCGCTTCAACGGTCATGTCCTGGGTTTTTCCGAACGAATCAAGTCGGAAGGGAAGGGCATCCTGCGGCTGTATAGTGACCGGGTGATATGGTGCGCTAACGGGAATGATCCCGTCGCCTGGCCTCTAGAGGTCATCAGAGCGATCCAAATCAGCTCCCGCGCTATCCAAGTACGCTTTCTGCCATGTGGCCTGCGTCAGTTCGAATTCCTCGAGGACTCTCCGAAGCGGTGGGAGGACCTTTTCCGTTTGGCCCTCCAACGTTTCTACGCGGCCCGTGGCGAAATCATCGTTGAGTTCCAGCCGCAGATCGTCACCGAATCTCTGCCATGATGATGTACCGAATCGCCCGCAGGCTTTCGAGACCGTATTTTCACGCTCGCATGAAGATCCGCTTCGAGGGGGAAGAGAACGTCCCTGCGGAGGGCCCATTCATCTTGGTGTCGAATCACCAGAGCGACCTCGACCCCATGCTCCTGCACGCCTTTTGTCCGCGTCTTTTGTGCACGCTTGCCAAGAGCTCGGTCTTCCGCAGTAGCCTGATGCGATGGTTGGCGCCCCGGGTGGGAGCGATTCCGACCCGGCGCTACCAGGTGGATCCGCAGTCGGTTCGGGTTGTCCTGCGCTTGTTGGACGAGGGCTGGGGCGTCGGCGTGTTCCCCGAAGGCGAACGTTCGTGGGACGCCACACTCCAGGCTTTTCGGACCGGCTCGATGAGGCTCGTTCTGAAGTCCGACGTGCCTATTATTCCCTGCGGGATCACCGGAACGTACGACGTCTGTCCTCGGTGGGACGACATGAAGTGGCATAAGGTAGGGCGGGGAAGAGAGACCGTGACGATCCGATACGGTAAGCCGATACTCTTTGGCCGGCACGATTGTCGTGCCAGCAGAGAACAGGCGCGACCCGTAGCTACCCAGGTGATCAAAGAGGCCCTTCTATCACTTATCGCTTAGTGAGCGAAGACAGAATTGGGCGGGAATTCTATGACCGCAGTGACTATTTCGAGGCCGACGCCGGACACCTGATCGATTTAGATAGCGCGTTCCAGCGGTATCGAGTGGCGAAGGTCCTCGAAATCTACGAGCCGCGGGCGGAGGAACGGGTCCTGGATCTCGGTTGCGGTTGGGGCACGTTCTGCTGGGCACTCGGGCACCGCGTAAAGGAGATGGTCGGACTGGATTTCAGCCGAAGAAGCATCGATCTGTGTGAGGCCCGCCTTCCGGAAACAGGTCTAGGGAACGTCTCCTTCGTGTGTGCCGACGCGCGTGAGACAGGGCTAGAACGAGAGAGCTTTGATCTCGTGCTCGCAGCCGATCTGGTCGAGCATCTCTATCCCGAGGACTCCCAAGCAGTCATCACCGAAGCCTATCGACTCTTGAAGCCTGGGGGGCGACTCAGCATCTGGACGCCCAACCGGGGCCACCTTCTGGAGATGTTGAAGGCGCGCAACATCATCTTGAAGCGTGACGTGAGCCACGTCGACTACAAGTCCATGGGCCGCCTGAAGTCCATGGTAGAAAGCGAAGGGTTCCTCGTAGAAAAATCCTACTACGCCGAGTCGCACATCGATGTGTTGAGGTCGCTCGAGCGGGCTTTGATACCTCGGGTACCCTTTCTACGGAGGCGGATCGCCCTCCTGGCTCGAAAGCCGTGAAGCCTCCATGTTGCCAACGGGCATTGATCAAAACAGGGAGCGAGGAAAACGGTGAGCATCAAGCGGGCCGGACTCGAAACCAGACTAGGTGTTTGGGCGCCTTGGCGACGAGCCTAGCGTTCCAAGCCTGCACTCTGGTTGGTGTGGCTCCTTCCAGTCCTGGCCTGGGCTCCGGAGACGTGCCGCTCTCGGAAATCCCGGATGCCGTCCCGCGAGCCGAGGTGAAGAGTCGTTCCGGTAACCCGCGAACGTACGAGATCGACGGCACCACCTATCGCGTGCTGGAAACCAGTGACGGCTACCGAGAGCAGGGCATCGCCTCCTGGTATGGCGACTACTTTCACGGGCGGCGGACCTCTTCGGGCGACACGTACGACATGTATAAGATGACGGCCGCACACAAGAGTCTGCCTCTGCCGACGTACGTGAGGGTCACGAATCTGTCCAATGGACTGTCTGTCGTGCTGCGTGTAAATGACCGGGGTCCGTTCGTCGAGGGACGGATCATCGATCTCTCCTTAGTCGCAGCCCAAAAGCTCGGGATGGCGGAGCTTGGTACGGTCCGAGTGGAGGTTGAGGCGCTTGACCCACCGGCAAGTGAGCGGGGCGGGAGCCAACCGTAGGATCCGTGTGAGACATTCCCAACGTACGGTGCAAGGTGCAACTGAACATAATGTACATTATACGAAGTTGTTGCATCGTTACCGCGGCTCACAGTTGTACGACAACAGAACGATTGGAAGCCTGCAAACTTACGGGACTACTGCACTGCGGGAGAGCCTTTTGGGGCCCTTAGGAGACTACCTCTCGTACCTCGGCCAGCCGGAGTTCGTAGATCCCCTTCGCAGGGTCGCCATCCTCGAAAGTGGCGAGGATTCTCTCATAGAGCTCCGCAGCCCCTCCGAGATCCTGTTGGCGTCGGCGCGCGCGCGCCGCTCCACCCAGGGCCGCACGGATCTGGAAGTCTAACTCCGCGCCGTCGGCAACACGCAGATAGATTCCCTCCGCGTCCGCCCATCTACCGAGATCCTCATAGGCACGCGCAAGGAGTGTGTTACCCTGAAGAGCGATGGATTGGCGAAATCCGAACTGCGCCCTCTCCAGCACGCTGATCGCCACGGCCGCGTCGCCACCCTCAAGATGGAGCCTTCCGAGCAGCACGATGGCCTCATCGGCCTGCTCTGTTCCCTCGAACCGGTCCACGAAGACGCTCAGTTGGGTCTTGGCATCCTCAAGCGCGGAAATGGATATCGTCTGATGGATGGATTCCAGCCGGTTTACGGCCTGGACGGTCAGAGTTCGCTGAAAGTCGACGTAATACACGCCGCCAAGTAAGGCGAGCGCCAGTACCACGCCGCCCATAATGAGCAGGTGATGGTTCCTTCCCGTCCAAGTGGAAAGCTCCATAACGCTGGCGACAAAAGCATCTTCATTCTTGTCGGGCTGTTGGGATAACCGCCTCGAAGACGGGCGTTGCCGCTTGGACATTGGACTCGGGACACGGGTGGATGGTTAATGCTAAAATACTGTGAAACCTAGTGTTAGCGAAAATTTGGGTCAACCGCCAGTTCGCTTTCGCCGCCTCTTTCTGGAGGCCTCGGTCCCCGCCTTCCTGAGAGTCCCGGGCTTGGCGATGACAAGCTCCCCCGGGCCCTGCTTGAGGACGCCTTCATAGATCCAGTCGTTCATTGCCGTCGTGACCGTGGACCGATGAGCACCCGCGAGGTCCGCGATCTCCTGATGCGTGAACCAATGCTCCAGTCGGATCCTGCGCCCCTCCTCATTCCCGAGGCGACCGGCGAGGTTCAGCAACACATCCGCGATCCTGGCTTTCGACGAAGAACCCGACAATCCTGCCACTCGCCTCGCAGAGACGAGATCGGCATGCCAGCTCGAGAAGACCGTCGAAAGAGTCTTCGGCGACCCTCGCAGGGCCTTGAACACGCCTGATCCGTCCAATGGAGCGACCGTGCAACAGGTGCCGGACATCGCGGTGTAGCGTCTCGGCACGTCCGGTGAGAAGGCCTCCTCACCGAACAGTTCGTTAGGCCCCACGATCCCGACCGTGCGCTCCGTCTGGCTTCCAGTTCTGGGAAGAGTCAAGCGAACGTGGCCGGTGCGTACGATATAGGCGACGGGCGATTCATCTCCTCTACCGTAGATCTTCCTCGTCTTCTTGTACTCGACCGGCATAGCAGCCTTGAGCAACTTGTTCAGCTTCCGGTCGCGCCTAGGTATGACCTTTAGTGGCATTCGCCTCGTTCCTATGAGTACACGGGTCTGCGATGGCCGTGGAGCAGCGGATGGAAAGCTAGTACCGATCCGACGAAGAGCACGGGCACGGAAATCAACGCTGCCGAGCGGGCACCAATGATGTCGGCAAAAAATCCCGTGGCAAGGACACCCACCGATCCGGCGGCCCAAGCGAGCCCCATGACGATCCCCGAGCTGATGGCAGTACTCTCGGGAAGCATCTCCTGCGCCATCACCACGATCGGCGGCAACATCGCCATGTTCAGGAATCCCGCACACGCCGCGAACAGGAGAGCCGACGACGAGCCGGGCGGCAGCGAGAGGGCGAGAAGGTGCGCCGGCACTGCCAAGGCTGTCAAAACGGCCAGAAGCTGTGTTCGATCCATACGGTCCGTCAGCATCCCCCCCATGAGCGTCCCGCCCACCTGAGCAGCGAAGTACACGCTCAACGTCACCGCGCCTCTCGCCTCCGAGCCACCGGCCTGAAAGACGATGATCGGCGACAACGTCAGAAACACGCGCTGCACGAAGGCGCCGATGGCGCTGATGCAGAAAACTACGCCAAGAGGCCCTCTGAGGCTTCGTAGCACAGTCATGGGGGACGGAGGGGGAGGTGCCGAGGCGTGAGGTCTATCCGTCGGAAGAACCCGAACGAGTAGGACGGAGACCACGATCGCAGGTAACATCGCGATCCACATTCCCTGAAGTCCGACCACCGAGACCAAACCAACGATCAAGAGAGGGCCGATGGCGAAGCCCGCGCTTCCACCGAACGAGAAGACGGACATCCGAAGTCCACTCCCCTTCCCCTCCGCGGCTCGCGCCGACATGGCGGCAGCGGGGGGATGAAAGGCGGCGCTCCCTATGCCTCCGAGGATGAGCACCAGAACGAGCACGCCGGCGGATGGCGCGAGTCCGATGAGTGAGAGGAAGACCCCCGAGATCAATGGCCCGGCCACGACGAACATTTTTCGGCCGTACCGGTCTGCCAGATATCCTGCCGCGGGCTGCAGCAGTGACGATGCCAAGGAGAAGGTCATCGCCAGAGAGGCTGCGAGTGCAATCGAAAGGTTGAGATTCTGCATGAGCCGCGGGAGGAGCGGACTGAGAAACGACGCGTAAGCATCGTTGAGTAGGTGGGCGAAACCCACAGCCACGGCCACACTACCGCCGCGCCGTCCAAGGGCTCGAATCTGGCGGGAGCCTGCGAGATCTGTGGCGTGCATGCCGGGAGCTTACAGGGAGGACCCCTTTGGCGCCACCGGCGGCGATGACTCCGCCCCCCTCCTGGCTCCCGACCTTCGGCGAACCTATGCTGTCAACGTGAGCAGGGACGAAGTCTGGCCTCCGCTCCACCCGCTGAATGACCATGCCTGTTGACCGCTCGAGGGGGATAAATGGACCGCCTTTTCGCATCTTTCGGCGCAATCGCAGCGGCGATCGCCGTGGCCCTTGGGGCCTTCGGCGCACACGCCCTCAAGGCTCGTCTGAGTTCGACCGATTTGGCCACTTTCGAGATCGGCGTTCGATATCAGATGTATCATGCGCTCGCCTTGTTCGTCGTGGCGTGGGTCGTATCACGTTGGCCATCGGGTAGTGTCAACGCGGCGGGTTGGCTGTTCATCGTGGGCATCGCAGTCTTTTCGGGGAGCTTGTACGTGCTGGTGCTCACAGGGCAACGTTGGCTGGGGGCCGTCACCCCCTTGGGTGGCCTCTCGTTCGTCGTCGGTTGGCTGATGTTGGCGTGGGGTGTGCTCCGCAGATGACCCCGGGCGACGAACTGGGAGAGGTACGTGACCTACTCAAGTCTGCCCGGCGCATTCTCGTCTTGACCGGGGCCGGTGTGAGCGCCGAGTCGGGTGTACCGACTTTCAGAGGCTCGGATGGACTGTGGAAGAATCATCGCCCGGAGCTACTGGCGACTCCCGAGGCCTTCCACCGCGATCCCCGCCTGGTCTGGGAGTGGTACGGTTGGCGAAGAGGTATCGTGGGCGCGTGCAACCCCAATGCGGGGCATGATGCGCTCGCCCGCACGACTCTCCGGAACAGTGACGCGAGGATCGCGACGCAAAACGTGGACGGGCTTCATGCCTCGGCGCTCGAGAAAGCTGCGGAGGCGACCGTGCGCGAGCCGCTCCCGTCGACTAGACCGCTCGAGCTTCACGGCTCGCTGTTCCGAGTTCGGTGCACCGGTTGTCCCGTGACAGGGAAGCATCGAGGCCCGATCGACGCCACGAGTGCCCACTCCCTTCCCCACTGCTCGGAGTGCGGAGCTCTTCTTCGACCCGATATCGTGTGGTTCGGTGAGGCCCTCGATCCACAGATCCTCGAAGAGGCGATGACATTGGCTGCTGCCGCGGAGGTCTGCCTCGTGGTGGGCACGAGCTCCGTCGTCCAGCCCGCAGCGTCGTTACCCCGGTTGACTCGGCAGTCCGGCGGACGGGTCGTCGAGGTCAATCCAGAGGAGACGTCGTTGACCAGCGCCGCTCACTCTAGTCTGCGTGGAACGGCCGCTCACATCCTTCCTAGGATCCTTCCGTAGCAACCGATTGCCCCGGGGTTCGGAGACACATTCTGTCGATTTCGTCGTATGGATCGTCACTGTAGAGGGAACGTGCGAGTTGACTCCCGTCTTGGACCTAATGCATCGTTCATTATCCCCAAGGGGACCGAAGCGCAACAGAAACAGGGCCCGATGTGGGACCGTCGCTACATTTCAGGTGACGGCCCATGGTGTTCCCCTGGAGGTAATGATGTATAGACCCATCGTTTTCGTTCTCGCTCTGTCCGTGTTCCTGACCGCTTGTGGAGGGGATGACGACAGCACGGGTCCGCCCAGCGGTCCGCCCCAGATAACGGGCGTTTCTCCAGATCCCTTGATCGAGGGTCAGGACGCGACCATCTCGGGGAGCAATTTTGCCTCGAACACGGCGTCCAATATGGTCGTTCTCGATGGCGTGCCGCTGCCGGTCTCGGCCGCGACATCGACGTCGCTCACCGTGACCATCCCGTCCGGGTGCGGACTCGCACGGGTGGCGACCTTGGAAGTGTCGGTCTTCAGTCTGACCAGCGGCCCGATTAACATGACCGTGAACCCGGATCCGAATAGCCCCGCCCCGGAGACCGTATCACTCGCCGTCGGCGAGCAGGCGGTCTACCACGATACGAGTTACTGCTTCAATCTGGGTTCGGGCCCCGCAAACGCCCAATATCTTCTCGGTGTTCAGTCGACGGGGACGAGCGGAAATACCGTTCGCGGCGTCACGGTTCAAGGTATTCTAGGGACCAGCACAGCCGCTCCGGCTCGGAGTGTGACGGCGCTGCCGTCGTCACGCCTTGTCAGGCCCGAACCATTCCAGCCACAGTCTTTCGAGGATCCGTTTGCCCGGATGTACCGTCAGCATCGTCTGGGGCACACCGCCTTGATGGAGAGTCTTGTGGCGCCGGTGAGAGAGCCGATGGCCTTCCGGGGAGCCGCGTCACTGGCCCAGCGCGCTCCGGACCGTTTAGGGCTGATCGATGGAAAGGAGAATGTCGGGGAGCTGGAGGAGTTCCGTGTCCGCCGGCTCGGACGTGATTGTTCGGATATCGCTACAGGCCTCGTAACGGCGGAGCTCAGGGCGAAGACCGCGACTTCGATGTGGTGGACCGACGTTGACAACCCCCCGGGTGGATTCACCAACGCGCAATTCGACGAACTGGCGGCGCTTTTCGACAACTCCATCTACGCCACGGAGGTGGCCGAATACGGCGCTGTGACGGACCTCGACGGCAACGGAAGGATCGTCATCATCATGACGAAGCAGATCAACAGTGACAACGCTAGCACGTCACAGACGATCGGCTTCGTGAATCCCTGCGACTTCCTCGCTCGGGACGTGGACGGTATCCACACGAGCAATGAGGGCGAGTTCTTCTACACGCTCGCCCCCGATCCGGACAGCACCTTTGGGCAGTTCGTGGACCCGGTGTCCTTCTTCGAATTCCTTCCCCTGGTCATCGCCCACGAGTTCACGCACATCTTTCAGTTCGGACGGCGCATCGTGTCGCCCACCGCCACGGATC
>CAUZAE010000094.1:0-11547 GCA_963577685.1 Gemmatimonadales bacterium UBA6960
ATCCGAAGCAACCATCCTTGACCAGTTCGACGGCCGCAGACCCGAAACGCAGCGCGAGTAGCCGGTCATATGCGATCGGTTGGCCGCCTCGTTGTAGATGCCCCAGGACTAGGGAGCGCGTCTCGTGTCCGGTGCGCTCTTCGATTTGCCCGGCCAGCTTTTCTGCTATGCCGCCCAGACGGGCTTGGCCGCCACCTCGGGCCTCCTCCTGGAAGGTGGGGGAGCCACCTGCCTCGAAGGCGCCCTCGCCCGCCACGACAATGGCGAAGCCCGGACCTGTCTCATACCGCTCCTCGATCTTCCGACAAAGTGCCTCGAGGTTGTACGGGCTCTCCGGGATGAGGATCACGTCGGCGGTTGCCGCTACCCCGGCAAAAAGAGCGATCCAGCCGGTGTTTCGGCCCATGAGTTCCACGACCATGACACGGTTGTGGGCCTCGGCGGTCGAATGGAGTCGCCCGATGGCTTCGGCGGCCGTGGCGACCGCCGTGTGAAACCCAAAAGTGACCTGGGTCGACGCCAGATCGGTGTCGATCGTTTTGGGCACACCGACGACTGGCAGACCCTTGTCGAATAACGCGGAAGCGATGTGGAGAGAGCCGTCTCCGCCGACCGCGATGAGCGCGTCCAGTCCCCGGCGCTGAAACTCCTCGACGACCTCGTCGGAGCGGTCGACCAGGTCGACGGTGCCGTCCTCGGCTTCGACGGGCCAGCTCAGCGGATTGCCGCGGTTCGTGGTGCCGAGGATGGTTCCCCCGCGGTGCGTGATGCCGCGAACCGACTCCCTCGTCAGATCGAACACCCCGTCATCCTCGAAGAGTCCCTGATATCCCCGTCGGATTCCATGCACGCTCCACCCGAGCTTGGTAGCCGAAAGAACCACGGCTCGAATGACGGCGTTGAGGCCCGGCGCGTCGCCGCCCCCCGTATTGATAGCGATTTTCATGTGCGCGACCGGCTCCCCGTTCCGTTCACCCTCTTAGAGTTCCGTCCAGTCCCGATCGAGGATCGTACGATACGCTTCGGAGGCGATGAGGAGCCTTACAATGTCGGAGTCCAGCATGCCCGCTTCGGCCTCCATATCCAAGATCTCAAGGGCCCGATTCTCCGAGAGGGCGCTCTTGTTCATGGCCTGCGGCCTCCTGTCGTTGCGGGTACACGCACGGACCGAAGCGTTCGTACGGACCGACGCGTTCGTTCGAACCGGCGCGCTCGTTCTAGTGCGAATCGGAGAAGCCGCCGGACCGGCAAGATGCTTGGCTAATCCGGGAGGAGCAAGCGGCCCATCCTCTCTTTCCGATCACGCGGCGGAGCCGCGGTGCCGATGGCGGCGGAGCCGCCGTACCTAGCGCAGGCTCGCCTTGATATTGCCGCCGCCATGCAGCACCAGCAACGGGTCTCGGCCCAGGAGGCGGGACGTGTAGACGCGGAGCGCCAGATCCTCGCTCACACCCTCATCGGCGTATCGGGCTACCGTTTCGTCGGCCTCTCGGTCGGTCCAGGCGGACTTCATACGGCTTGCTCGGGGTAGAGCGACGCCAGCCCCTCGGAGCTCGCGTTCGCCACTCCGCGCTCGGTGATCAAGCCTGTGACCAGCCGGGCCGGTGTCACGTCGAAGGCGGCGTTCGCCGCGGAGCTGCCGTCGGGTGTCACCTGGACCGTGACGACGGATCCGTCCTCACCCATGCCGGAAACGTGCGTGACTTCCCGTGAGTCCCGCTCCTCAATGGGGATCTCGGCGACGCCATCCGACAGGCGCCAGTCGATGGTGGAGTGGGGCAGAGCCACATAGAAAGGCACGCCGTTGTCGTGGGCGGCAAGCGCCTTCAGGTACGTGCCGATTTTGTTGCACACGTCGCCGGTGCCTGTGGTGCGGTCGGAGCCGGTGATGCAAACGTCTACACGGCCATGCTGCATCAGGTGGCCGCCGGCGTTGTCGGCGATCACCGTGTGCGGGACTCCGTGCTGCCCGAGCTCCCAAGCGGTGAGCGACGCGCCCTGGTTGCGGGGGCGGGTTTCGTCCACCCACACGTGCAGGTCCAATCCCGCATCGAAGGCAGCGTAGACCGGGGCGAGCGCGGTGCCGTAGTCCACGGTGGCCAGCCAGCCCGCGTTGCAGTGGGTAAGGATGTTGAGGGACTCCGCGGCTCCCTTCTGCTTCTCCTTGTCCCTGGCGAGGTCGGCGAAGAGTCGGGCCCCGTGCTCCCCGATGGCCTTGCACGAGGCCACGTCATCGTCGGCGATCCTCGCGACCGTCTCATAGGCCACCGCCACGCGATCGAGGGGCGACGCCCCACCCAGCACCTCCCGCATCGTCCTCAAGGCCCACTGCAGATTGCTGGCCGTGGGGCGGGAGGCGTAAAGTGCGTCGCACGCTGCGTCGAGCGCCTCGTCGGACTCGTCCACGCCCAAGGCCAGGCACACCCCATAGGCCGCGGTGACGCCGATCAACGGCGCGCCCCGCACCTGCATGGAGCCAATGGCATGGACCGCATCGTCCACGGTGCGCAGGACCACGGTGACGAATTCGTGGGGCAGCCGGGTCTGGTCGATGATCTCCACCGTGCAACCGTCCGCTCCCGGCCAGATGGTGCGGTAGGGCTTGCCGTCGACGTTCACTCGTCCTCGAATTCCACCAGGGTCAGGACGCTCACGCCTTGTTCTTCCAGACGCTTGCGACCGCCCAGGTCGGGCAGATCCACCACGAACGAACAGCCCACGATGTCAGCCCCCGCCTGACGCAGGAGATGCAGCGTGGCGAGTGCCGTGCCGCCGGTGGCGAGCAAGTCGTCCACAATCAGCACGGTCTCGCCCTCGCCCACCGCGTCCCGGTGAATCTCGACGCGGTCGGTGCCGTACTCCAGCTCGTAGTCCTGGCCGATTGTGTCCCACGGGAGCTTGCCCTTCTTGCGCACCGGGATGAAGCCAGTGGAGAGCTGATGGGCAACCGCCCCACCGATGATGAAGCCCCGGGCCTCGATCCCCGCCACCGCGTCGACGCGCTTCCCTGCGAAGGGCTGAACCAGATCGTCCACCAGCTTGCGGAACCCGAACGGGTCCTTCAGCAGCGTGGTGATATCACGGAATTGAATGCCGGGCTTCGGAAAATCCGGGATCGTGCGGATACGGGACTTCAGTGGCATGGGCCTTTCCTGGTTACGGGTTCAAGACGCGGCCCGCCACCGCATCCAGCATGGCCGCAATCGCCGGGTCGCGGGCCTCCGGCGCGGTGATGATAGCGGTGTCCAGGGCATGGTCGCACCCCGCCGGGCAAGCCGCGGGCCGATTACGGAGGTCCCCTACTACCGCCCTCACGAGCGAACGGGCACGGTCCGCGTTCTCGGTGAACACGCGGATGATGTCGGACACCTGGACGTCGTCGTGGTCCGGGTGCCAGCAGTCGTAATCGGTCACCATGGCGACGGTGGCGTAGCAGATCTCCGCCTCCCTGGCGAGCTTGGCCTCGGGCATGTTCGTCATACCGATTACGTCGCACCCCCAGGTCCGGTACAGCTCGGATTCGGCGAGGGTCGAAAACTGCGGCCCCTCCATGGCCAGGTAGGTGCCGCCCAGAACCGCCGCCACGTTTACCGACTTCGCCGCCGCCGCCAGCGCGCCGGTGAGCCGCGAGCATACCGGGTGCGCCATGGACACATGAGCCACCAGTCCAGGTGCGAAAAAACTCTTTTCCCGCTGGATCGTGCGGTCGATGAACTGGTCCACGAGCACGAACGTGCCGGGGGAGAGCTCTTCCCTGAACGAGCCCACGGCGGATAGAGACAGGATATCGGTGACGCCGGAGCGCTTGAGTGCATCGACGTTGGCGCGGTAGTTGACCCCGTTGGGGGGCAGCTTGTGGCCGCGCCCATGCCGGGGCAGGAACACCAAGGGCTGGTCCTCGAGGTCGCCGAACAACAGCTCGTCCGAGGGCTCGCCAAAGGGCGACGAGACCCGTACCCACCGAGTGTTCGACAACCCCTCGATGTCGTAGATCCCACTGCCTCCGATGACCCCGATGACGGGCTTCGATACGGTCATACACCCACTTCCTGATCAGTAGGCTTCAGCAGCCTTCTAGTGAATGCTGCGCGAATCAACGACTCTGACGCCTCTCCCGGAATCGCGACTTCGATGGAGGGAGAAGTCAGCGGATCAACGCATTGACGAATCCCGCGGGAAGCGCGTCGTGCGGATCGGCTCGGATGCTGAGGTAGGTGACCTGATCGGGAATCTCGGTCCGTTCTACACGGATCGTGGTGGAAGAACATGAGCTTCTTCGCGCCCACCTCGGTCGCCAGGTCGACTGCCTGGTCGAAGGTCGAATGTCCCCAGTCCGCTTTGAAACGGTACTCGTCTTCCGTGAACATGGCGTCGTGGAGGAGAACGTCGACGTCTCCCAGGAAGTCGACGATGCGGCGGCGCCAACCCTCGCCCACGTCGTAGCCGTCATTAGCCAATTCGTTGTCGGGGATGTATGCGAGGGAGAGGTCACCGTAGTCGATGCGGTATCCTACGGTGAACGAAGCGTGTCTCATGCGCATCGCTGTGACTCGAAATTCGCCTTGTTGCCAGGACCCCTCGTTGAGATGCGAGAACTCCTTGTGGGCCGCGAGAGCGTCGAAGGGTATCGGAAAGTATGCGGGTCCCATCTGCCCCTGAAAGAGCTCCTCGAGGTTCACGTCGACCTGTTGTGGACCGATTATTCCCAGGGACGCCTTGTGATCGTAAACGGGAAGGAAGAATGGTAAACCCTGGATATGGTCCCAATGGAAGTGCGTGAAGAAGATTACCGTTTCGCCGGTGTCTGCTTCGTTGTTCACGCTCACCCCCAAGGGCCGGATGCCCGTGCCGGCGTCGAAAATGAACCGCCGTCCGTCGGCGAGGCGGACCTCCACACAGGGCGTGTTACCTCCGTAGCGGACCGTGGAAGGCCCGGGGCTCGGCATGGAGCCCCGCGTTCCCCAGCAGATGGCGTCGATGACGGGTGCCGGTTCCCCCGGGTTCCTCGTCTGGCTCACCGAGGCGGCGTCCATGGCTTGCTCCAACCCGACCTCCCGTGAGTCATTTGACGACCTGGCATAACGTCGTTGAACTTATAGGGACGCAGCCCTCTCGGGCGAGCTTCGTTCGGTGGTTGCCTGTAGCGTAGTCCCTCTTTCCGTCGTCTATTGAACGATATATTTCTGGCTGTACCCCAATGGGATTAGGAGGATCGCATGACTGCAGAAACCCAAGAGTACCAGCCTCAGGAGGCGCTGAGGGTTCTCAGCGGGGCTGGTCTCTTCAAGGGACTGTCCGATACCGCGCTCCAGAGTGTGGTTGAGGTTGCCCAGAGTGTGAACGTGCCCGCAGGAGAGTCACCCTTCGAGGAGGAGGACGCCGGCGACGCATTCTATGACATGGCGTACGGAGTGATGGCGCTGGTGAAGACCGTCCCCGGGGGCGGGGAAGAAAAGCTGGCGGTGCGCTGCGCCGGAGATGCTTTCGGCGAGATGGCCATTCTGAACGACGCTCCACGCTCGGCTACGGCGCGGGCGATGGAGGACTCACAGCTGCTGCGGGTTCCGAGAGAGGACTTCGAGAGCCTGCTTGGGGGAGACGGACTGTCGCTCCGCATGCTGAAGGCGTTGTCGACCGCCCTCCGGGCTCTCGATGTCCGATTCGTTCATCTCGAACATAAGTTCCTGTCCGCATCCCAGGCATCGGGGAGCTGACGATGCGGCCGGCCTCTTTGTTTGAAAACACTTAATCCGACTAGGATCTTTCACAGGATAAGACATATGACTGTCACTGAAAAAGATGTCCGCAATGCCTTGAAGACTGTTAAGGACCCCGAGTTGAACCTGGATTTGGTCGTTCTCGGCTTGATCTACGACATCGACGTGGACGGTAGCGACGTTCACGTGATGATGTCGCTCACGTCCCCCATGTGCCCTGCCGCGACCCAGATCGTGAACGACGCGAAGGCCGCCGTCTCGGGCGTCGAGGGAGTCGAGAGCTGCGAGATCGATCTCACGTGGGATCCTCCGTGGACGCCCGAGCGAATTGCGCCATTGATTCGATCATCCCTCGGCCTCTAGGAAGCGAACAGTGCCTCGGACTGGATCGCTAAGAGCCGGCGGTTTAGGATATTTCGTTCGAACGATCGTTCGAATCACTGGAGAGGGGGAACGTTTTGCCAACGATGTCTGATGAGGAACTGAAGGCGAAGGTTCAGGACGGATACTTGGTAGAGTCCGTCGAGGAGATGACGGACGGGTATAGGAAGTCTCTGATCGTGCAGCTCACGGTTCAGGCCGATACGGAGCTCATGAGTGCTCCGGCGTACTGGAGGGCCGCCCGTCATGCACCGTCCACCAACACCCAGGTCAGCGCCCACGCCATCATTCAAGACGAGTTGGCCCACGCCAACATCGCGTACCGTTTGCTCGAGGATCTCGGCGAGTCCAAGGAGCATCTGGTCTACGGGCGGGAGCCCCACGAATTCAAACACCCGTACGGCTTCGATCAACCCCTCGACAACTGGGCTGAGCTCGTTGTGGCGACGGGGTTTTTCGATCGGGCGGGCATCACGCTACTCAGTGATGTGCACGAGCACACGTCGTACGGGCCGCTCAAGCGAGCGCTCATCAAGATCGGCATGGAGGAGACGTTTCATCTGAGGCATGGTGAGGTCTGGATGAAGCGGCTCACCGCCGCCGGAGGAGAGGCCCGTGAAATGGTCCAGCGGGCGGTAGACTGGATGTTTCCAATGACCCTGGAGTGGTTTGGACTCCCCGACGGCCTGAAACGGCATAGTGGCCAACTGGATTATCGCCTCAAGGGGCTCAGCAACGATCAGCTTCGGCAGGTTTGGATGGCCTCCACGGTGCCCCTTTGCGAATCGTTGGGGCTGGATGTTCCAGCGCACTACGACGAAGAGACGGAGACATACGTCCAGGACTATCCGTTCCCCTGTCACTATGACGCCTCCGAAAAACGTTGGTACATCGAGGACGGGAAGATCACCTGGGATGCGGTGTTCCAACGATGGAAGGCCCGGGGGCCCATGAACGAGTGGTACGTGGAGTGCTTTCGGCGTTCGAGAAGTCAGGTGGGTGACTGGCTGGGAACCGCGTGAAGATTCCGGTCCTCGCCACGGCAGACCCTCGCGAGATGGCTCCGGCGTACACCCAGTCGTACGTCAGTGGAGGGCGTGACCTTTGGTCCCGGCCCAGGCTGACGAGCCCGGAGGACGCGGTTGCCGCCGTGTGGCAGGCTTTGGGAGAGGTGCTCGATCCGGAGATCCCCATCAGCCTTACCGAACTGGGCCTCATCTACGGCGTGGAATTTCGTGAGGCGGTCGTTCGAATCGAGCTGACCTTCACGGCGACGGCCTGTCCCTGTATGGACTTTATCCGGGAGGACCTGAGAGATCGGTTGCTGCAGGAGCCGTGGATCGATGGGGTTGAAATTCATGAGGTCTGGTCCCCTCCTTGGACCAACGATCGGATCACGCAGGAGGGACGTGACAAACTCCGAAGCTTGGGCATCGGAGTCGGCTAGCGAGTACAAGGACGGCAGCGGGCCAGGAGGCTGAGAGCATGAACGAGTCCCACTATGAGGTTTTTGCGAGGAAGGACCGTGGTGATCCGCTCCGTCACATCGGTTATCTGGATGCCCTGGATGATGAATTGGCGCGGGTGTACGCATGGAAGACCTACGATGAGGAGCGGTGGTTCGAAATGTGTGTGGTTCCCCGCGCTGCGATCATTCCGGTGAATCGTACCGATGGACCCTTCGCCCGGAACGAGGCGCGCCGTTGACCCCCGAGAAAACGGTCGTGACGGCACAGGATATTGATTCGTCGGCTCGCGAGGGGCTCCGTCGGGCTCTGCTCGCGTTGGCCGACGGGAAGCGCCTGATGGGGATACGCTACTCTGATTGGCTTCTGGGGGCTCCTTCGATCGAAACCGGCATCGCTGCGTCTTCCATGGCTCAGGACGAGTGGGGGCACGCTCGGCTCCTGTACTCGATGCTTAAAGACCTCGGGATGGATCCTACCGAGGTCGAGCACGGGCGAGCAGCGCAGGAGTACGCGAACCCCCCCGCCCTCGACGAATCGCCAGACGATTGGGCGGCGCTCGTGGCGGCCAGCGTGGTGGTGGACGGTGCCCTGTCCGTTGCCCTCGAGGGCTTCTCAGAGGGCGTATACGAACCCGCCCGCTCCCGAGTGCCCAAGATGCTTGTCGAAGAGGCCTTTCACCACGATCTGGCGGTGGCCTGGTTCCGGAAGTTGGCGGAAGGCTCGCCGGAGGGTCGCACCCGGCTGTGTGCCGCGGCACTTTCGATGCTCGGATCCACCTTGGCGTGGCTCGCTCCGGCAGACGAGGTGGGTCAGGCTCAATCGGCGTCGGGTCTCGTGCCCGAGGGCCCTGTGCTTCTCTCCCACTTCGTCGAGCGGTACGGGGAATTGCTCGCTAGGGTAGACATCGATGTCGTCGCCGTGGATCCGGAGCGAGATGCGTGGGACTCCGCCAGAGGGCGGGGACCTGGCTGTCCGGACGAGGAGGCAGTTAGCCGCGCCCGTGGGGATCTGAACAGGATGTTGCTGGTCGAATGAGTCGAGCAACACGCACGACCTCCCTGCCGGGCGGCCTTCCAGTGTCACCGGAGTGCCCGTTCTGTGATGGAGACGCTACAGAGCTGGCTAACCCGTTCGGGTCGCAGTTGTCCGTCGCGAGCTATTGGTGCAGAGAGTGCCGCAGCCCCTTCGAGATCATGAAGTGGCAGGGGAGCTCACAGGGCGAGGAAAAACGGCGACCTCGATGATCGACGGACGCTACGGGATGAGTTCCACGTCCTCGAGGTAGTCCCGTAGCGGACCTGCCATCTCGACGGCGCTAGCGGTCACGATGTCCACGAAAGTAGCAGGCGGCTCGGAACTCGCAGTCAGGTGCCGAACTACCGCTTCCCCGACACTCGCATCGGACTCCGCGGTAGCCGTGTTGTATTCGGCATAACGCGCGCTGGCTCGCTACTCGAAGACCGGTAGCTGTGACCTGGGCGTTCCGTTTTCCACCATGTCCCCGAAGACCGCTTCATGGAGAGCATCGAGCGTCCTCTTGAGGGCCTCGGGCTGGGCCCTCCCGAGAAGGCCTGTTGGGCACCTCTGGTGTGGGCCCACAAGAGGAAGATAAGGGCCTCTTCGACGGCATGTTCGTCAGCTTTGCCGTCGGCGTCGACAAACTTCAACTCATCGAGCGTAGAATCCCCCTCCCACTCGGAAACGAAATCGGTGAAGTTCTCCCAAACGAGTACGGCCAGGTCGTCGGCAAGACCCTCAGGCGTTATCGTTTGGGGAGCGTGGAACTCCCGGGCGTCTTCTGTCATTAGCTTGGTAACCTGCTTTGTAACCGGATCGAATTTGGCTATCGAGGAGTATGCAACATCCATATGGAGGGCCCCTCAATTCCGCCCCCGACTGGTGCCGTGTCAAGGATTTTTCGGTGATGACCGCCGGGAGTACGTGAAGCTATGACCTTCGAACGACAGATCTCATTCGCGAGAGTGCTGGAGCGCAGAGCCACGGTGTGCTTTGCGCTTTTTGCCTCTGCCCTCGGTTCCAGCGCCTGTGCCGCGATTGATCCGCTTCCGCCACCTCGTCCCCTGATCGTCCCCACGGGAGTTAGAGTGCGGACCGACGAAGCGAGGATCGAGGAGATCGACGTGTGGGTCCGGGACCAGCAGGACAACATTGCGGCGGACCCTTCGTTCTGGATCATCCAAAAGGGCGTTCCCACGCAGAACTATCCATGGGAAGGGCTGAGGATCAGCAACGACACCACTGAGGTTCAGGTTCCCATGTCGACTCCGGACGCGGGCGCGATCATGTCGTTGTACGGGCACTTCCACATGATGAACGTGATGGAGCGCCTCGACGAATTTTTACCCGAGGGCGTGGGCACCGAGGGTTATGCGCTGGAGAGGGCGATACTCGCGCGTGTGTCGGATGCTTGGCTCTATGGGCGTGCGGTCTTTGATATGCCACCGTACGGCCCTCTGGACGAACTCCTTTACTCGACGGAGTACGGCTACTTGGACGCGTTTATTCTCACAGCTCGACCCGAGGAATTTGAGGGGGAGAGGAGAGAATGGCTAGAGGCGAATCCCGCGAAGGAGGACGAGTACCGAGGTTGGTTCGCCGAGACGTTCGAGCGAGCCCCCCCCGGCCTGCGGCAGGGTACCCCCTGACCCTCCGGCACTCTCGGTGGCTCGCGAACTTCTGAAGCACCACACTAGGGTATCGGCCCGGAAGCGCTCCACTTTGGCCCGATATTGTCGGCGTTCCCTTCCACCTCCGACACGTGGATGTCGACTCGACCGGTCCGCCGGATCCGGTCGTCAGAGGGTCGTCCGCCGAACAGGGCGAACGCCTCCACCCTTACGGTGCACGATGCCTCACCGTCCGGGGATGCCAACAGCAATGTTGCACCCTTGATTTCGCGCGTGGCCGGCGTGTCGCCTGACTCGAAACGGAGCTTCAGGAGTTTGCCTCCGTGAGGAGCATCCATCGAATCCAGCACCCGAAAGATCGCCTTGTGGTTTTCTTCCGCTGTTGCCATATGAACTTCGATGTTGGGAGGTTGGGATCCGCCATTTCTCGATCACTAGGCTAGCGACGGTCCCTTCAAAATTCTAGAGTCACCACCTGATGTGACGACCGGAAGGCTCGAGAGCGAAACAGAACGGTGGCCCTTTCGGCTCGTCGGGGGCGTGTGACAGAATGGAAGAACTGGTGGCGATAGTGGCTCGGGGTGGCGGCTGGTGACCGTCGCCCTACTCGGCCTGTTCGGTTATCCGATCGTCGTTCTGGTGCTCGTCCTCACCACGCCCCTCGCACTCGTCGACGCGCTGTTCCTCGCGGTCCTCCTAGAGCTACTCCCTGCGTTGGCGATCGCGCAGGCCGATGGGGGGGAGGACCTGGTCATCGAGCGTACACAGGCCTACCTGACGTCGGGCGTCTCGATCATGGTGCTCGGGTTGCTCAGCCTCGGACTCGGCCTCCAGACCCTGGGACCGGAGCGATTGGGATTGCACGTCCACGTCAGAGGGGTCGCTTACGAGTTGCTCTGGACCGTGGCGCTCGTAGCCGTAGGGATCATGACGTTCGGGGCTTTTGTTCTGATCCGGGAAAAGACCGGATCGGTCGAGAATGCGATCGTGCGGGACCTCATGCCTGTCACATCAAGGGAGAAGGGGCTCTTCGCCGGACTCTCCGTTTGTGCGGGCCTGGGGGAAGAGTTGACGTACCGTGGCTATGCCGTATCCGTGTTGATCATGGCAACCGGGTCGACGTTCTTTGCGCTGGTCTCGACCTCCTTCGCCTTTGGAGTCCTACATTCCTATCAGGGGAAGCTCGGGGTGGTTAGGACGGGCGTCGTGGGTTTCTTCATGGGGGCGGCGTTCATATACACCGGATCCCTCTGGCCTCCGATGGTCGCACATGCTCTTATTGACCTCGTGGCTGGCTTGGTCCTCCGTGACCGGCTGTTGGCGTAGCGCCGA
>CAUZAE010000095.1:0-11541 GCA_963577685.1 Gemmatimonadales bacterium UBA6960
CTTCGGATTTCGACCGGCCGCGCAACTGAATCCCGCATGGTGCTCCAAGGAAAGGCGACGAAGGGCTCCGTGCTGACACCCTAACTTGTCGTATCATCCCCGGACTCGCCAGGCCCCGTACCCAGCTTCGGTTCCCTATCCCCCTCGTCGGTCGACTCTCCGGACCAGGGCTTGAGGCGGAGACGGATCACGGTGCCCTGGCCTCGGCCGCTTTCCGCCGTAACGGTGCCGCCCCACGATTCGACGATGCGTCGGACGATCGCGAGACCGAGGCCGGTGCCGGTCGATCGTGTACTGAACTGCGGCTCGAAGATACGGCTGAGCAACTCGGTCGGAATGCCCGATCCGTCGTCCTGCACCCGCACCTCCACTTCGCCCGGTACTGACACCGCGTGGACCACGACCGTCCCCCCACCCTCTAACGCGACTCGTGCGTTTTCGAGCAGGTTCAGCAGCACCTCCTTGAACTCGGCCTGTCGGGCACTGACCATAGGAAGATCGGGGGGCACCGACGTCTCGAATTGGGCCGACCCTTCTTCTCCCCCTCGGTATAGTGTCAGAACCTCCTCGGATAGGGCCCGGACATCGACCGGCTCGAGGGGGATCTCCCCTGCAGCCGCGGGAGCCCCGAACCGTGAGAATCCGGTCGCGATGGCAGCCAATCGATCGATCTCGGTCAAGATCGCACCCACGTTGCGGTCCAAGACAGTCTCGAAGTGGTCCGACTGATCGTGCCAGGCTCTCCGAATGTGTTGAACACTCAGCTTGATCGGTGTAAGCGGATTCTTGACTTCATGAGCCACTTGGCGAGCCATCTCCCCCCACGCCAGAATGCGCTCAGTCCTCAGCTCATCGGTGACGTCCTCGATGGAGATCACGAGCCCACCCGGACCCTGGCGCGAAATTTCCCGTGCGCGCACCCGGATCCGGCGATCACCCAACTCGAACTCACGGGTCGCTTCTTGGAGCCCGTCTCGGAAGCACCCTCTGACCCACTCGACCAGTTCCCCTCTCGGACCCTGGAGCGTCGGCAAGGGGTGGCCTACGTCCAGCCGACCGCCCAGAACGGCCTGAGCCCTCGGGTTGACCAAACTCACCCGCCCCATGGAATCGAGGGCGACGACCCCGGTGGCGGCCTCTTCGATGATCGCCTGCGTACGGCGGGTCGTACGCACCAAGTCCCGCCGAGCCCTCCGGATGCGGAGAACCATGCGATTGAACGCGTTGAAGACCGACCCGAATTCATCGGCCCGTTCACGAGGCAACTGAACGCTCAAGTTGCCACCGCCGACCTTCTCGGAGGCCATTTGAAGTGTTCGGATAGGGCTCGTGAGGGTGCGACCGACAAGGAGGGCCAAGCCCAAAGACAGACCCGCGCCGAGCAACACTACGAAGGCAACCAGTTCGGCGACCTCCCGCTGCCTCAGGGCGGTGGCACCGGCCGCGAGCGGAACCTGAGTGGCCACGACGTCACCATCCGGTAGTCGTCGGAAAGCCATCAAGTATTCTCGACGTCCGATATTGCCCAGCGACGTCTCGAGGAGCTCCTCCCGGCTTTCCAGCCGCTCATTTACGTCGAAGGGAATCCAGCCATCGTAGAGGCCTAGCTCGACCAGATCATCAACGGACCCCCCCCTGAGTTCACCCGCACGATACTCCAGAAGGTCAGCACCGACTCGACCGGAAAGCAACGTCATTGATCCTTGTACATCCCTGTAGAAGGCCGCCGCGTCGGCGGCGACCCGTTCGGCGATCGCGCCCGCCGTGCGGACCGTCGCCCCCGAGAGCGTGCGAAACGCGAGCGTCCCGAAGAGGGCAGCGGAAAGGAGAAAGAATCCAAAGAGAGCCCAGGTTACTCTCGCCCGGAACGACGTGAACGGATTCCTCCACGTTCGCATAGCAGGTCGCCGCCCGACGAGCACGAACTGTCCCAAAGCCCAAAGGAGAAGGATCAACACGACATCACCGAGGACGAGAAGCGTTCCCCGTGCACCCGCCAAGAGGGGCCCCGGAAGATCGAATGCGTACTGAGCGTCAGATGCACCGTCCGGATATGGGATACCCCTCCGGGCCTTCCACCCGTCGGGTGTCGTGACCCATGACGTCCGGTCAGTGACCGCGACCTCATCTCCCTCCAGGACGGGGACAAGCGTAAGCGGGCTCTCGCCCAGAGAGCTCGATCCACCGAACAGCGGGCCAAACGGTGAGGAGTTGGACAGCTCACGGCGGGCCGGAAGTACACCGGTGAGCACCCTTCCCTCACGAAGTGGAACCTGCAGTAGGTAATTCACGTCACCCTCGCCGAGCCGCCGGACGAAAGCCGGATCACCCGCCCGGGCCGCATCGAGAAAGTCGTCGGCTCGACCGGGACGTCCACCGTCTACCCCGATCGTGATCTCGAATTCGGAAAGATCACCAGGCGACCACACAGTGAGCCAAACGCCGGTGCCTTCCTGGGCAAGTCCACTGGCTACCCAACTCTCGTAGAGAAGCTCCGCGGACTCGGCGCCCCCGGAATCGAGAGAGTCCGCCACGTCCACGAAACGGTGGAGCACATACTCGAGGTAAGGGTCCGCCGGAACACCCAACCGCTCCAGTTGGAGCTCGACCGCGTCCATTTTGGCCGCGACTCGCCCACCCCAGGAGACCACGAGGGCAGCGGACGACCCCAGGACAGCTGCCGAGCCCCAGGCCATCCAAACGCGCCGCCATCCTCTGATACGTGACAAACCGTAGGCGGTGAGCCCCGCAGGAAGACACCAAGCACCCGTTACCCATGGGGAAAGATCTCCGTTTACACGCACCGCGAATACAGAGAGCCCGGACAACACGAGAACAAGCGCGAAAGCCGCGGTCAGGGGAACTTGTGCTGGAGGTTCACGTTTGGCCGTCTCACCGAGGCGGAAGGCGCCAAGGCACAGGAGCGTGAGTATGAGCGCGAGGCCGAGTTGATAGAGTCCCCACTTGGCCTCCGGGCCTGAGAGGAGGGACGAGCCAGCGCCCGAGAGGAGGGTAACCGAAGCGAGCGGGAGTACAATCAGCACGGCCAAGCCCGACGCGACGGCACCGAGTCGCGCCGCTGGGGGCGTGTGTGCCGCTGCCACGACCGCGGCGGCCATCGCCAGGAGCAGGACACGCTCGAACGTGACCGGAACGTAGCCCGGCAAGACGAAGTCGACCGCCGTAAACAGTGGCGGAGATCCCGTGGCAGCGCCCACAGGAATCAAGAATGCCAGGCCTAAGGGAGTCAGAGCCGCGGCCGCCCGGTCGCTTCTCTCCGCCCCGGAAGTGAACGCGAGGAGGAGCCAGGCTACCAGTGCCAAGGCTCCGACAACCCGCGACCAGAGACTTCTAACCTCGCGAAGTCGCTGCTCCTGCGTGGGTCGCACGAGAGATACACTGAATAGCGCGTCACCCTCCCACTCCAGGTCGAGGACATCGTCTCCTGTCGCTCGGTCGGCTCGAAGGACACGGAGATCCTCTCCGATGTCGTCACGAAAGGAAGTGACGAAGTCACCCGGATCGGACTCTAGACTTTGGGGCAGATTCGCCTTCATCAGTGCGCCTGCCATCGCCGTCCCGCCCCCGGGGATGGGAGCGGTGAAGTACAGATAGCTGAACAACGGGCGATCACGATACAGGTACCGGCCGGATCCGGTACGGAGCCCCGACGGGACTACACCGCGGTGCGTGCCGTCCCATAGCAGGAATTCACCGTCGGCCCCGTAGATAGCCACCACGGTCATCCCCGTCTGGAGGCGAACCTCTCGGAGGCGGTCGACGGAACCACTCTCGCCGCTGACATTCGCCAGGCGTCCGATTCGGTCCACGGCGTCATCGCCCCTCTCCAGGAGGCGCTGGAGCCGCGAATCGAGAGCCAACTCGGCTCGAGCACTCCGCGTGCTCCAATAAGCGTCGAAGTCGCCCGCCACTCGGCGGCTCCTTCCCTGCCCCACGAGACCCGCGAGGACTCCCGCAAGCACGACGACGCCCGCCACGGCTCGGGCCCGACCACCCCTCGGGCGCCCTGTGAAAACGGCCAACGAAGACGCGCTCGAAAATATCAGCCATCCGACAGAGGGCCATCGAGTCCAAGCCGCCAACCCCAAAACGCCCAGCCACGGCCCCACCTGCGTGAACGTCAGCCACAGACTGGAGGAGGGCTGCTGGTCGGTGCGCGCATCCGAAGCCGTCATGTCGAGCCCACCTCCGAGCCGGGCGCCCACAAGAGTTACGTTCAAGGTACCAAGCAAGGTACGAGGCAAGGTATCGGCCGCCCAGTTCCGAACGATCATCATTCTAGAACCATATCCGAGGGCTCGGTGTATCTTGACCCATGCATCGTTTCGTTCAGGTTCTGTTGGTCGGGGGTCTGGTTTCGACCCCGTCCTATCTATCTGGCCAGGCGGTCGTTCTCGATGAAGGAGCGTTCTTCGTTGAAGTCGGAGGACGCCGAATCGGGACGGAGACCTTCCGTATTCGGCGAATGGGATTCGGAGACAACACACAAGTCATCGCGCAGGGCAGCCTCGATCTGGTCGAAGCCGGCGAGAGTCGGGTAATCGAGTCTGCTCTTGGCGCGGTCGGCATGGGAATGTCGCTCGACGCGTACCAGGTCAAGGTCGCATCCCGGTCGGAACTACAGGTCCGCCTTCAACGCCAGGGGGATCGACTCATCGCTGAGACGACCTCGGACGCCGGTAAGGAGGAACGTGAGTACCGACGTCTTTCGTCGCAGACGCCCACCGTTCTGCTCGATCGATTCTTCGCACATCACTACTTCTTCCTTGCCCAGCACCAACGACCCGGAGAAACCCGAATCTCGATTATTCGGCCCAGGCCGGGCGGTCAGGTTACTGCGACCCTACGGATGCTCGGTGTGCGGCCGATCGAGTTTGGCGCGGCTCCGATTCAGAGTCAGCACTTGGAACTGGTGCTGGAGGGTGAGCGACACGAGATCTGGCTCGACAACCAGAACCGTGTGCTACGGGTCGAGATCCCGTCGCTTGAATACGCTGCGATCCGGCGGGAAGCCCCCCGTTGATGTTCCGATGCGTTTGGAACGGTTCGAGAGTGATTCCTCGGGCTCCGAATGAGTTAGATGAAGAACCTTCTCCATCTAACCCGTATCTTCTAACATATTGGCGGATGTTCACGTAACATATTGGCGGATGTTCACGCTGCCCACGCAGGTTTGAAACCGCGTCGCTCTCTTGGGCGTAGGTGGACTCGGCATCCTGTCGTCCCGATCTGTCGGCAGCCCAAGGAGTTCGGCTGAGGTCGCGTGATCAACGCTTTCGCTGTCCACCGTGTCGTCCTCATAGTCGAATAGATTCATCGGCGCAGGGTGCGCCACCATCTCTTTCCATGCCTTCTCAACAGCGGCATCCTCGTCACATGGAGGCTTCACTTGTCGACTCGATCGCTCCGTACCGAGGCATGTCTCGCCTTGGCTCTGGCACTCTCGATGGTGCCGAGCACGGCTCCCGCGCAGGATGTCGTCCCAGTCACCCTCACTCTCGAGCAGGCTTTCGATCTCGCTCGTCGAAATAACCCGAGCCTGCAAGCGATCCGGAATGATGAGCGGCTGGCCGATTGGGAAGTCAAGTCAGCGTACGGCGCGCTTTTTCCATCCGCCAACACGAGCGCCACTGTCAACTGGCAGGGATCCGGAGAACAGACCTTTGGGAGCTTGACGGCCGAACAGCTCGGTTTCGCGAATCAGCCATCGTTCCTCTTCTCCCGCTACAGTGTCGGCCTGGGCTATCAGATCGACGGCATGACTCTTCTGGCACCGGGTCAGGCCAAGATGAATCGGGCCGCTACCCGCGCGCAGATCGCCGGAGCCGAGGCGAATCTGATCTTCGAAGTAACACAGGCCTACATCGAGGTCCTTCGTCAGACGGAGGAGGTCAGGGTATCGGAGCAACAGCGGGAGCGCGCTCAGTTCAATTCTCGCTTGGCACAAGCCCAGTTCGAGGTCGGCACGGCGACCGCGGTGGATGTGGCCCAGGCCGAGGTCGCAGTCGGCCGCGCTGAGGTCACGGTTCTTCAAGCTGCCAACCGCCTCGAGACGGCCCGCATCCGGCTCCTCCAGAAGATGGGCTCGGAGATCGACGCTCCGTTCGTACCGACCACACCGTTCCGCCTGCTCGAGCCGACCTGGGAACGGGGTGAACTCTACGAGTTGGGGCTGGATAGGAACCCGAATCTCACGGCGCTGAGAGCCAGCCGTTCCTCAAGCAGCTACGGCGTCCGCATGGCTAAGAGCACTTATCTGCCGACGCTCTCCTTGAGCGCGGGCATCGGTGGCTTCACGCGGCAAGCTTCGAGCACGGCCTTCGAGATCCAACAGGCCGAAAGCCAGGCCCTCGGTGGCATTCAGAACTGCTTGTCCCTGAACGATCTCTACAGTCGGCTCGCCAGTCCACTTCCGTCGTCGGACTGCACACAATTCCGGTTCACCGACGAACAGGCGCAGGGTATCACCGACCGTAACAACGCCTTCCCGTTCAACTTCACGACCCAACCGGCGGCGGCCGGACTGACGATCTCCCTCCCGATCTTCCAGGGCCTCAGTCGCCAGCGACAGGTCGCGGAAGCGCAGGTGCAGCTCGACGACTTGGATCTCAACCTCCGGGAACAGGAACTCGCGCTTCGTGCGGACATCGCCACGACCCTGGCTACAGTGCGCACGGCTTATCGGGCGGCGCTGATCGAGGCCCAGAACCAGATCGTGGCCGACGAGCAACTCCGCCTGGCAAGAGAGCGGTTCAGCGTGGGGCTCGCGGACTTCCTCGAGCTCCTCGAAGCCGAGACGTTGAAGGTGGAGGCCGATCGCGAACAGATCAACGCCATCTTCGCATATCATGACTTCCTTGCGAACTTGGAAGCGGTAGTGGGAACATCCCTGCGCACACAGTGAGGCAACGAGCTAAGCCATGAGCCGTACACAACAGGTCTTGATCGGTCTCGCGATCGTCGCGGTGTTAGGCGCGGCCACCACCCTGACCGTCACTCGCCGCCGGGATCGGGGAGCCGCCGTGCGTTTCGACGTGATCGAGCGCATGGACCTCGTTGAAACCGTCACGGCGAGTGGCAACATTCGCGCCGGGCGCGTCGTCCAGGTGAGCTCGGACGTCTCGGCGAGGGTCGCCGAGTTACTGGTCGACGAGGGAGATGATGTGACGGAGGGGCAGGTCATGCTGCGCCTCGACCCCACGCAGTTCGACGCCACCGTGTCCAGGACACGGGCGGCCCTGAATCAGGCGAAGGCAGAGGCAGGCCAGCAAGAGGTCAGTCTGGAGCGCGCAACACGAGACTGGGAGAGGTTGCGCGGTCTTTTCGAGCGCGACTCGCTGTTGGTGAAGCGGCAGCAGCTCGACGATGCAAAGACCGACGTGGACTTGGCCTCCGGCAGGATGGAGTCCCTCGAATTCGGCGTAGCCCAGGCGGAAGCCTCGCTCGCCGAGGCGACTGAGCGTCTCAGTAAGACCGTGTTTCGTGCACCGATCTCCGGAAAGATCACTCGACTCAACATCGAGGCGGGTGAGACGGTCATCGTGGGAACCATGAACAATGCGGGGACCGTCGTCTTGACCATCAGCGAACTGTCTCGGGTCGAAGCGATCCTGGAGGTAGATGAGACGGATATCCCCTACATCTCTCTGGGAGATAGCACGATCTTGGAGCTCGACGCCTTTCCCGACCGGCAGTTCAGTGGTGTCGTGACGGAGATCGGCAATAGCGCCATCCGACCGCCCGCTTCGACCGCTGGTAGTGGCCAGACTGCGGCCATCGACTTCGAGGTGGTGATTACCATGGACGATCCTCCTGTAGGCGTTCGGCCCGACTTATCAGCAACGGCAGATATCATCACGGCCGTCAGCGAGGACGCCCTAGCGGTTCCGATCATCGCACTCACGGTCCGGCCTCCAGACGAGGCGGACGAGGATCAAGACGCTCCCTCCCCGGAGGATGAAAATGGCGTGGAGCGGTCTCGTGGACCGGTCAGTCGCGCGGCCGATACGGACGTGGAAGGTGTGTTCATCGTCGTGGACGGACACGTCACGTTCGCTCCGGTGGAGGTGGGCATTACCGGCCAGGAGCACTTCGAGATTCTCTCCGGCGTCAACGCGGGTGATTCGATCGTTGCAGGTCCCTACCAGCAGATCCGGAATCTCAATGACGGTGACCCGGTACGTGCTCAGGAGAACGAAGGCACCGGTTCATCTCGGTGACTTAGGGAGAGGCAGACCGTGCAATTCGCTGAAGGCGTCCGACTCGCTCTCTACCAGCTCTGGACGGAGAAGCTGAAGAGTTTCTTCAGTCTTCTCGGTGTGATCGTCGGCGTCATGTTCTTGATCGTGGTGGTGAGCGTGGTAGAGGGAATGGATCGCTACATTCGCGAGGACCTCTCCTCCGTGATCTATGGCGTGAACACGGTGACGGTGCGGAGGCAGTCGAACGACCTGAGCCTGGAAGGCTCCAACACGCGGGCACGAGAGCGACGTCCGCGGATCACGTACGAGGATTGGCAGGCGATTCGGGACCAAATCACGATTCCGGCGCGCGTTGGAGCGGAGAGCGACACGGGTGGGCAGGTAGTCGCGGACAACGGGCGAATGGTCGAAAACGTACAAATCTTCGCCGTCTCGTCCGAGATCATGCAGATCCGTGCTTGGGTGGTCGAGAAGGGACGGAGCTTCTCCCCTCAGGAGGCGGAACGGGGCACCGCGGTCGTCATACTCGGGACCGACACGGCGGAGCTCCTCTTCGAGGACCTCGATCCCATCGGCCGTCGCGTCCGAATCCGGGGCTTCCCCTACCGCGTCGTTGGAGTCCTGGAGGAGCAAGGAAGCCTCTTCGGATTCTCAATGGACAATCGTGTGATCGCACCCGCCCAGTCTCCGATCCAAGCCGTAACGAACGCCCGAGGGTTCGTGGATCAGGTAGTAGTACAGGCGATCGAAGCCGACCAGCTGCGAGCACTCCAGAGTGAGGTCGAGGGCATTATGCGCGCCCGCAATCGGCTCCGCCCCTCCCAGGAGAACAACTTCACAGTAGAAACAGCCGACGAAGCCTTGAGTTTCTGGGACAGGATCTCCCGCATCTTGTTTCTGGCTCTGCCGGGATTGGTGGCGATCTCGCTTGTGGTGGGCGGTATCGTGATCATGAACATCATGTTGGTCTCGGTCATGGAGCGCACTCGAGAGATCGGCGTCAGGAAAGCGGTCGGTGCCCGTCGCCGCGACATCCTGAGTCAGGTTCTGATCGAGAGCATCACGCTCTCCGGCGTGGGCGCTGTCTTGGGTGTGTCGATCGGAGTCGGACTCACTTACCTGGTCGCAGCGTTCTCTCCCCTTCCCGCGGCCATCGACGGCAAGTGGATCGCTCTGGGTGTTTCGTTGGGTGTGGTGGTCGGCATCGTTTCTGGCGTGTACCCCGCCTCGCAAGCGTCGAAGCTGCTGCCCGTCGACGCTTTGAGACACGAGTGACATGAGCCGCTTTCACACACTCGAGGAGGGCGTGGGTATCGCCTTCGACTCGATCCGGACGAACAAGATTCGCTCTGGGCTGACGATCCTCGGAGTCTCGATCGGCGTGGGGGTGATCGTCGTGATCGCGGCACTGGTGAGCGGCATCCGCAGCTCCGTCATGGACGGCTTCGAGAGCGCGGGCCCCGACAACTTCGGTGTGATGCGCTTTGACTTCTCGGGCGTGCGGATCAGTATCGAATCCGGACGCCCCCCGTGGTGGAACCGCCCTAGGGTCGAGCCCGAAGAAGCGGTGCGCTTGGCCCGACTACCCTTGGTGAAGGAGGCGCTGTACAACTATAGCTTCGAAACCTCCATGAGCGTGGACGCAAGGAGCGTCAGGGGCGTACAGTCCAGCGGCTACTCGTCGGGATGGCCAGCGTACCAGCCGGGCAGGTTCGTTGCTGGACGAGACTTCACTCCTCAGGAAGTTCGCCAGTCGCGCCCACTCGTAGTGATCTCCGCGCCACTCGCCAAGGAGTTCTTTGGAGAACGGGACCCGGTCGGGCGAAGGATCCGGGTGACCGCAGGCAGTCGGGCGGTCCGCGAGGCGTTCACCGTGGTCGGCGTGTTCGAGAACGAAGAGAACGTATTCAGTGCAGTCGTAAAGCATTGGGCCATTTTCCCCTACTCCGCCGCGATGAAGAGACTCAAAGCCTCGAATTGGCAGGCCTCGGTTTGGATCGTCCCTCAGGACTCGGTTTCACAGCTAGCGGCGATGGATCAGGTCATCGGTGCCATGCGCTCGATGAGAGGTCTTCGCCCAAGAGAAGAGAGCGACTTCTCCATACTTCGGTCGGCCCAGATATTGGACATCTTCAACAGACTCACGGGAGTGTTTCTCCTTGTGATGCTCGCGCTGTCATCCGTCGGGCTTCTGGTAGGGGGGATCGGGGTCGTGGGGATCATGATGATCTCCGTCACCGAACGAACACGTGAGATCGGCATTCGGAAGGCCGTGGGAGCCACCCGCCAGGAGATTCTGTGGCAGTTCTTGGTCGAGGCATCGGTGCTCACGGTGCTAGGGGGTGCCGCGGGACTGGCGCTCGGCGGAGTCCTGTCCAAGATCGTGAGTATGTATACTCCGATTCCTGCCGCGATCCCCCTTTGGGCCATCCTCACCGCGCTCCTTTCCGCGGCCGTTACCGGCATGGTATTCGGAATCGTCCCGGCCTACCGGGCGTCGCGTCTGGAGCCGGTCCACGCCCTACGCTTCGAGTAGACACTTCGTGAGTGATCCCCTGGACCTTCTGGCCATCATGGCCCACCCGGACGATGCCGAGCTATTGTGCGGAGGCGCATTGGCCCTGGCCGCCGCTAACGGAGACCGTGTCGGCATCCTCGATCTCAGCCGAGGGGAGGCCGGGAGCAGCGGATCGCCTGAGCTGAGAGCCCAGGAGGCAGAGCGTTCTGCGCACGTGCTCGGGCTGGCCGTTCGCAGGAATGCCGGACTCCGTGATGCAGGGCTGACGAACGACGACGAGTCTCGTGCTGTGGTCGTGGGCATCATTCGAGAACTACGACCCCGCATCGTGGTGACGCATTGGCGCGAAGGTCGGCACCCGGATCATCGGTTGGCAGCCCAACTCGTTTATGACGCATCCTTCCTATCGGCGCTGCGGAATTACGACGCGCCGGGCACGGCTCACCGGCCCGACAAGGTGGTCCACTGCCTCCTCTTCCGGGAGGACGCTCCCCGTCCCACGTTCGTGGTAGACGTCAGCGCCCACATGGATACGAAGCTCGCCGCCCTCGCATGTTTCGAGTCTCAGATCTCTGGCAAGACCACTGCAGGGGAAGTGTTCGGTGGTGGAAACCGGACTTTACAGGACCAGATCCGAGCCCAATGTGCCCACCATGGATCACGTATTCGTTGCGCCTATGGAGAACCCTTCTGGACGCGAGAGACGGTGGCGCTGGATTCCCTTTCGAGTGCGCCGATCGCCACCTTCTGATCACGGTATGTCGGTGCGGACGGTGCCAGGGGACCCCACTAGACCGAACA
>CAUZAE010000096.1:0-11468 GCA_963577685.1 Gemmatimonadales bacterium UBA6960
CAGTGGGGTAGACCCGGACGCCTAGACCGGGATGGCTGGGGTCGTAGTGAACCTGCTCCCAACCACCATCGGGATCGTGCTTCAGTCGAGCGATTCGAGCTTCCGTCAGCGGCTTGGCCACGTTTCCTCCAAGGACCCACCCAAGGACCCATACAGAATGCCGTCAGCTTCTTATCAAGATACTATGACCCTGAAGGATGTGAAAGACAAAAAGCCTTTATCTACAAGGCATTAGTGGACGAAAGTCCTTTAGATACGGGCGAAGGGTGTATCGGTATGCCGGCTGACTTGTAAGCAGCAGGTTATCGGTTCAAGTCCGATCGCCAGCTTGTTAGCTGTCGTTGTCCCCCAGGCCGGAACGAGATGAATGGAAGTATGGGAAGAGCGTCGAGTCAGCGAACGCCGCGCAGCAGTGCAGGTAGACGGAGGGAAAAGAGGCGCGGTAGCGAGAACCGTCGCAACCGTGTGTCAGGAGCAGGGACCGATGGTGACAAATCCGACAGGCGGGGGGCGTACCCTTCGCTGTTCGCGACGCTCGAATTCCCCGTGTTGCGGGGGGTTCGTCGTAAGGACTCGCCCCGCCGTGGCACCTTAGTGCGCCGTTGCTCGGTGCGCCGCTCCACCGATCGGAGAGCCCCCTGATGGCGACTTTTTCGTTGGAGCCAGTGACTCCCGCTCTGCTCGGCAGAGGTGTTCGAGCCACCATGAGCGCCGCGGCCCTGATCCTCGGCGCCGCGGCAGCCGGCGGTGCGCAGCAGGTGGCGCTCGTCGGGGGCATGCTGCTGGACGGCTACGAGGGCCCCGTCATCCACAATGCCGCTATCGTGATCGAAGGCGACCGGATTGTGACCGTGGGCCCGGCCGACCAGGTGGAGATTCCCAGCAATGCCAGGGTGATCGACACCCGTGGGATGACCATGCTCCCAGGCCTCATCGACCTCCACGTGCACACGATGTTCCTCGGCCACGGAGAGTACTCGGAGTGGTTTCCGTTCTTCACGCCTGACAAGCAGGCGATGATGGAGATTGCCGCCAAGCAGCTCCTGATGGCGGGCGTAACGACGGCCGTGGATTTGGGGGCACCCCTGGAGATTGTGAGTCTCCGTGACCGAATTGCCCGGGGTGAGGTTCCCGGCCCCCGCATGCTCGTGAGCGGACCGTGGATCGCTGGCCGGCGGTGGGGCGGCTATCCCGAGTACTTCCAACACGTCGTGAGCACCCCCGAACAGGCGGCGCAGAGAACTCAGGAGTTGGCGGACGCCGGTGTGGACGTCATCAAGACCTGGTCGGGAATGTCCGAGACGTTGATGCGGGCGGTTGTCGAGGTGGCTCACGCGAGAGGCCTCCAGGTGCATAGCCACCTCTACGCACCAGACGCCATTCGGGCTGCAATGCGCGCGGGCACGGACGTGATCCAGCACGCGGGCTCCGCTGGAAATCCGCCGTACCCGGACGACTTGGTGTTGGAGATCGCCAACAGCGGCATCCCCGTCGTACAGACCATTGCACATCGACCTTGGGTGTTCCAGGCGACTCTGGAATTTCCCGAGCGGCTGCAGGATCGACGATTGGTGGGGGACCTTCCCCCCGAGCTCTACGAGGAATTCCAGCGATCCTTCGAGGATTTTCACCGGCTGTCCTACTTCCGCACGACGCCTCAACAGATCCGTAAAAGCTCCGTTGCCGCACGGCAGTTCATCGCGGCGAACGCCGTGATGGGGATGGGGACCGACTCCGGCAGCCCACTCAACTTCCACACCGAGTCCGCCTGGAGAGAGATCTCCGCGCTCGTCGACAGCGGTATGACTCCGCTGCAGGCCATCTCGGCCGCCACCAAGACTGGAGCCGAGATCCTTGGCCGTGGCCGTGAGCTAGGCACGATTGAGCCTGGAAAGCTGGCCGATGTGATCGTCGTGCGCGGGAATCCACTCTTCGATATCAACGTATTGGGGTACGTCGAGCACGTGGTGAAGGGCGGGGTAGTCTACCGATAGCGCAGCGGCGGACGCTCGCGACCTGGACGAGTTCGCCCTTCGACCCGTATTCTCCGGCGATGCAGCCGCGCCGACCCTCATCCGCACGCCCTGACCGTGAGACCAAGTTCTATCCCCGGTGGCTTTTCGTGGTCCTGTGTGTAGCGCTGCTTCTTCATCTGAACTACTGGCTGTGGGGCACCGACCGGCTCGTGCTGGGGCTCCCGATCAACCTCTTGTACCACGTCCTACTGACGCTGGCGCTGTCCGTCGTCATGGGGACACTCGCCCGTAGGGGCTGGCCCGCCTTCTTGGAAGATGAGGACCCGGAATGATCCTCACCGTCATCGTCCTCTACTTGGCGGTTGTGTTGTCCGTGGGGCTGTTCGCACACCGCCGATCGAGAGGAACCGGGGAGGACTTCTACGTCGCGAGTCGTAGCATCGGACCCTTCGTCCTCCTGATGACGCTGTTCGGTACCAACATGACGGCGTTCTCGATTTTGGGAGCCTCGGGTGAGGCGTACCGGCAGGGCATCGTCGTGTACGCCCTCATGGCCTCGAGCTCGGCTCTGGTCGTCCCTCTCGTGTTCTACTTCGTGGGCACACGCATGTGGTGGCTCGGCAAGAGGCACGGTTATCTGACCCAGGTTCAGTTCTTCAGGGATCGGTATGGCTCCGAGCCGCTTGCCGTGGGTCTGTTCGTCGTGCTGGTCGTCCTGCTGTTGCCCTACGTCCTCATCGGCGTCAAAGGAGGAGGGGACGCGCTCTCGGCGGTCACCGCCGGTCAGGGTCCAGGAGTTCCCACCTGGGTCGGAAGCCTTCTCGTGTGCGGGGTCATCTTCGTATACGTGACGTACGGTGGCATGCGAAGCACGGCCTGGGTGAACACATTTCAGACGTCGGTGTTCATGCTCGTGGGGGCCGCTGCCTTCGTCGTGATCACGCGCAGCTATGGTGGACTCACGGCGGCCATGAACACGATCCGCGAGAACCACAACGAGCTCGCCATCGTGGGCCAGGACGCCCACACGCTAATGACGATGGCGTCTTACCTATTGGTGCCGCTCTCGGTCGGGGTGTTCCCACACATCTTCAGCCATTGGTTATCCGCCGACCACGCCAAGTCGTTCAAGGCCATCATCACCCTCTACCCGCTGGGCATCGTGGTCGTGTGGCTTCCGAGCGTGGCGCTTGGTGTGATCGGCAACATCGACCACGCTCAACCCTTCGCCGGCCCAATCCTGGTGCAGTTGATCCTCGAAAACTCGGGTGGCGTGCTCGCGGGCCTTCTCGCCGCCGGGATCTTCGCCGCCATCATGTCGTCGCTCGACTCGCAGACGCTCGCCGTGGGAACGATGTTCACACAGGACGTCCTGCGCCCCCACGGGTTTCGCGGTGAGTTGTCTGAACGGAGGCAGGTACTCTTCAGTCGTATCTTCATCCTGGCGTTCCTGGCCACGGCGTTCGTGGCTTCCCAGATCACGACGCGGTCGATCTTCAATCTGGGAGTCTGGTCCTTGAGCGGGTACGCGGGCCTTTTCCCGATGATCGCCGCCGCACTCTTTTGGAGGCGTAGCTCGGCGACGGGAGCGCTGGCGGCACTCGGGACCACCGTCGTGCTGTGGGTCATTCTGCTCATGCGGTCACAAGGGGTCGAGGGCGAGTACACGATCGCGGGCAGCGGGGTAATGCCGGTCGTCCCCATCGTTCTCGCGTCGACCGCTGCGACCGTGCTCGGCTCGCTCCTCGGCCCGGTACCCGATCCGGAGGCCACCGAGCGGTTCTTCCCGACACGTAAGGGGGGCCAGGACGCCACCGACCACGTGGGCCCGGCGGGCCCGTGACCGGGGCGGCCGGCGAGAGGGGCAGAGCCTTCCGTACCTACGAGTCTTGGATCGCCGAGGAACCCGCCAATCTCGACGCGGCCGACACGTCCCGCTCCGATTTCGGCACGCTCAACTACTCGAGCGGGACGACCGGTCGCCCGAAGGGCATCTTCCACAGTCATCAAGACTTTGCGCTCACCGCGCAGCTCTGGGGTGTGGACGTCCTGGGCCTCCGTGAACAAGACCGCACTTTTTCTGTCGCGAAGCTTTTTTTCGTGTTCGGTCTCGGGGGGAATCTGATCTTCCCTTGGTTCGTCGGTGCGTCCGTGGTTTTCCATCCTGGAAGTCCACGCATTGCGACCGATGTTCTCGGCGTGATCGATCGCTTTCAACCGACCATCGTCTTCAACGCTCCGACCGGCTACGCGTCGATGCTTGCCGTCGACGACTTCACGGACTTGTACGACCTGACATCGCTGCGGTTGGGTGTCTCCGCGGGCGAGGCGTTACCGGCCCCTGTCTGGCACGAGTTTCACGACCGCACGGGAATCGAGCTCATCGACGGGATCGGGTCGACGGAGAACTTCCACGTTTTCATCTCCAACCGGCCAGGGGATGTGTGCCCAGGGAGTAGCGGCAGGCCCGTGCCGGGATACGAGTGTCGTATCGTCCATCCTGAAGGCGGCGAAGTCCCCAGGGGCGAGATCGGCAACCTCCAGCTCAAGGGAGAAACCGCTGCACTCTTCTACCTGCACGACCCGGAACGGTCGCGAAAGACCTTCCTGGGTGAGTGGCTCGACACGGGCGACAAGTACTTCGAGGACGAGGACGGATATTTCTGGCACGCCGGTCGCTCCGACGACATGCTGAAAGTCGGCGGGATCTGGGTGTCACCCGTCGAGGTCGAAAGCACGCTCATCTCCCATGAGGCGGTGCTCGAATGCGCGGTCGTCGGCGTCACGGATGCGTCGGATCTCGTGAAGCCCAAGGCGTACGTGGTTCTCCGGGAGGGATACGCGGGCGACGACGGGCTGATGAGGCGGCTCGTCGAGCACTGCGTGGAGTACATGGCCGCGTACAAGCGACCGCGTTGGATCGAGTTCGTCGACGACCTTCCCAAAACCGCGACAGGGAAGATCCAGCGCTATCGTCTACGTTGAGACGCCCTTCTTCATTGAGACTGCTTCTTCGGGGCACCGGGGTCCTGCCCCGGTGGATGGCCGCGACCTGACCGGACCGCTCGAGCCGGCAAGTCAAAGAAAGCACGGAGTCACAGCGTGACGTCGAGCCCGTTGAGCCTTAGGTGGATGTCGGACGGGTGCTGCCCCCGCATGGCGGCGTGCAAGAAGCACGTCCGTTCCCCGGTGCGCACGAAGTCCGCCGCGACATCGTCGTCCTCGTCGGAGTCGATGAACACGTGTGTGTCGGTCGGCTGGGCGGTTACGGACCGGGTACTTTGTGCGACCGAGCCCTGGAAGGCGAAAGCGTTCTCTTGGATCAGGCTATAACTGGAGAGGGGCTTTCCTAGGATGTGAGCGTAGCGGCCGAGCTGAGTCATGTAGCAAAACCCGACCCCCGCGCTCACATAGGCGAGCGGCGGCGGCGCACTCTCCGCCCCACCGTTGTCTGGGCCCTCGTCGCAGAGGAAGCGGAAGCTGCTCCCTATGGGCTTGAAGAGTTCGACGTCCGTCTCCATCGCCATGCCATCGGTCACGCGGGCCTTTCCGTGAACGTGTAATGTGCGCTTTTGCTCGGTCTTCAGACTACTCCCCGCGCCGCCCTCAACGCCGTGCACCTTCTCGGCTTGGCTGACCTTCGTGATGATGCCGTCTGCGTCGGGGTGCGCCGCGTCTGGAGTAACGCCCTCGAAAACCGGCGCCTTTTCGTGAGCCGACCCGGAAGCCTCGAGCCCGTCCACATCACAGCGCTTGCCGTTGTGCCTCAGGGCGAAGACGTTGGTCAGGGTGTCTCGCATGAGCGCCTGTGGGCCCGAACTGGCAACCGCCATCTTCACGAGGCTCAGGACATCGTCCGGGTCGGCGTCCGACTCGATGGAGACCTCCACCTGCGCCGGCATGGCGCCGCCCGTGGCGTCTCCTCGCAGGAACGATCCCCCCATCGAGTAGAAGTTGTCCTGCGATTGGGTTACCGACGCTATGGCGATGGACCGAGCCCGGGCGCTTTGCAGGAGCTGCGAGAGGAACGAGAACTGCATGCCCGCCGTGAAGAACGCCAGGGGGAAGGGTGCCAGGTCAGTGCCGTTGAGGTAGGGTCCCTCGTCCGACACCATGCGCCACGTGCGCCCGGAGCCGACCCGGATGACCGCTTCCTTCTGCATCCCCTCTAGGCAGCGGACCTCGGCGCGCACGATGACCTGATCTGCTCGCTTGCTCGAGGCCTTCCGGTCGTTCGCTACGCTGAAAACCAGCGGATATCCCTGACTCTCGATCGTGGGCATGATCTTCCTATTGTGCAGACGTGTCGCCTTCATCGACATGAACCTGGAACCGCAGCGACTTCAGATCGTAACGTGGGAGACTCCCAGCCTCGGCGACCTCGATGGTGGGCCGCAGTTGGAGCCGGCTGTGGATATCGCTGACGAGTGCCTCGACGGCTTCTTTAGCATTGCCCCCCCCAACCTCGACCTTGAGAAGTAGATCGTGCATGGCCCGGTGCGTGCGAATATGCGCCTCGTATTCTTCGACTGAGGGGTGCGCTCGAATGATGTTGTCCAAGGCGCCGGGGTAGACGTTGACGCCCCTGACCGTGACCATCTGGTCGATGCGACCGAGCACGCCACCGGCCAGCCAAACGCTCGGGCGTCCGCACGGGCAGGGATCTCCGCACATCTCCACGAGATCACCGGTACGGTAGCGGATCACGGGGCTCCCGACCCGACCGAGATTCGTGAGTACCAACTCACCCCTAGCCCAGACTCCCGGCTCTATCGGTATGGACTCCAGCGTCTCGGGGTCGATCACCTCGGCAACGAATTCTCGCTCATTGATATGCATGCGGTCTTTTTCGCCGCACCCGTATCCCCAGGCGCCGACCTCGGTGGCTCCGGCGTGGTCGAAGCAACGCGCTTCCCACGCGGACTCGATCTGGCCGCGCACGTTCGGTAGACTGGCGCCCGGCTCGCCCGCGTGGATCGCGATCCGTACGTGACTGGCCGACAGATCCCTGCCGAGCTCACGTGCGATCTGGGCGAGCCGCAGGGCATACGTCGGCGTGCACACGAGCACGGTCGCCTCGTACTCGAGGACCTTCTCCACCCGTTGCTCAGAAGTGAAGCCTCCGGCGGGGATCGTCAGGGCGCCGATCCGTGGACCCGCCTCGAACGCCGCCCAGAAGCCGACGAACGGCCCGAACGAGAACGGGATGAACAAGCGATCCTCCGACGTGACACCAGCGGCCCGGTATACCTCCACCCAGCAGTCCAGCCACCACGACCAACTCTCTTGTGTGTCCATCCATCGTAGAGGATTGCCGGTGGTCCCCGACGTCTGATGCACTCGGGTATACTTCGAAGCCGTAGGGCGGGTTCGTCTCTTGGTCGGAAACCAGCTCGGCTTTGTCGGTGAAGGGAAGAGAGGCCAAGTCGCCGACGGTGATGCCTTCCTCCGGCAGGTGCAGCTCCCGGAATTTTTTCTGGTAGAACGGATTGGTCCACAGCACGTGCTGCATCATGAACGCCAAGTTCGCTTCCTGATGCCGTAGGAGCTCGTCCCGGCCGTGCTGCGTGGTCACTCGATCCTCCGTGGGTGCGTTCCGATGCGGTTCATGTCGTGTGGCGCGGTGAGAGTCGTTCCTGGGGCAGGTCAGCGATCTCGCGGAGCGCGGCCTCCACATACGTGGTGACCATCTTCGAGCGCCACTGGAGCGTGAAGTCCGTGTTGTCCAGCGGCGTGGCCACCTTGCGAGCCGCCTTCGCGGCTCGGGCGATGACGTCGGCGGTCAGTGCGTGCCCAATCAACTCCTGCGCGGTCGCATCCGAGCGGACCGGCGCAGAGGCGACCGCACCCAACCAGACGCGGGCGTCCTCTACGGTTCCCTCCGGGTCCCTCCGGACCGCCGCCGCCACGCTGAGCACCGCGAAGTCGATGGAGCCCCGCCGCCGCAGCTTCCAGTACGAACTCTCCAGATCGCGCGGTGCCGGAATCACGACCTCCGTAAGCACCTCGTCGGAACGCTTGGTCATATAGTCGATGCCGTCGTCCTCATAGAGGGCGGCGAGCGGCAACTCGCGCTCTCCGTCGGGAGACAGAAGCCGAATACTGGCGTCCAGCGCACACAGCATCGGTGCGGTATCGCTTGAGGAGATCGCCCAGCAGCGTGGGGATTGGGGAGCGACCCAACACACGGTTCCACCCTCCTTCATACAGAAGTCGATCGACTCCCTCCACTCCTGGTTCTGGTTGTAGTACGTGCAGCGTGTGTCGAGGCACAGGTTGCCGCCGAGCGACGCCATGTTCCGTATGGCGGGTGTGGAGATCGATTCAACCGCCCGAGCCAAAGCTGGGAGCGTGGAGCGGATCACGGGGCTCGCCGCCACGGCGCTGAGCGTGGTCATCGCTCCGATCCGAATCTCGCCTCCGGCTTCGCCCCGGATGCCCCGTAGCTCGGCGACGTTTCTCAGGCTGACCACGTCTTCGGCCGATTGATGGCGGCGCTTCATGTTGGGCCACAGATCGGTGCCGCCCCCGACCAAGCGGGTCGGACCCTCGGCGGTCCCCATCAACGCCAGTGCCTCGGACAAGCTAGCCGGCTGATGGAGCCGGAAGATGGGAAGGCGCATCATGGGCTGGATCCACTCACTGTGAGCCCCGCTTGGCCCGATCCGTCATGGTACCCGCTCCTCCGCGCACTCCCGCAGAGTCTTGATTCACTGCGCGTCCGTCTCCGCCCTCGTCGGGCGTCGGGACAAGAAGCGGTATACCGAAGTCCACGTCCGGGAAGACGTCCGGGCCGTAGCGGCCTTCGCCGCCCGCAGCTTTGTCCTCCAAGGCCTTACGCACCATGTGAGGCCCGATGGGGATCTGGTCGACGCGCACGCCCACCGCGTCGTGGATCGCGTTCGCCAACGCCGGCATGATGGGCAGGAGGGGTCCCTGTCCCGCCTCTTTGGCGCCGAACGGTCCCTCGGGATCGGGATTCTCGATCACATAGGTCGTGCAGGGCGGCATCTCGTGGAACGTCGGGCTCTTGTACTCGAGCATGGAGGGCATCTTGTGGACGAGTGCGTTCGAGCGGCTCTTCGGCAGGCGCCGGAAGACCTGCTCCTCCATCATCGCTTCGCCCAGGGCCATGTAGATGCTCCCCTCGATCTGTCCCATCGCGAGAACGGGGTTGATGCTCTTTCCGATATCGTGGGCCATCCAAATGTGCTCGACCTCGTACAACCCCGACCCCGGATCGACGACCACCTCCATCACACACGCCGTGTAGGAGTAACTGGCGGAAGGCCCGACGCCGGAACCCCGGTAGCGCCCAGGCGCCCGCGGCGGCGCGTAGGAGCCCGTAGTGGTCAGGGCACCGACCCTCTCTTCCGCGCACTGGACTGCCTCCTGAAAGGTCAGCCCTCGCTCGGGATCCTCCGAGTCGAAGACACGCTTGCCGGCAAAGACAAGCCGATCGGCCGGCACGTCCAGCTTCACCGCCGCGGCCCCGGCCAGGATGTCGCGAGCGCGCTCAGCCGCTTCTACGGCGGCCCGGCCGACCATGAGTGTCACTCGCGACGAGTAGCTTCCCAGGTCCACGGGCGTGAGCCCGGTGTCTGCCACGCACAGCACGATGTCGCCCAACTCGATTCCCAGGACTTCGGCGACGCACGCGGCCAGCACAGAGTCCGAGCCCTGGCCGATCTCGGCTTCGCCACAGAAGGCAGCCACCGTTCCCGTACGATCCAGTTTGAGCTGCACCGCCGACTGAGGGAGGTGGTTCCAGTAGATGGGAAGGCCCGCTCCGGTGAGGTAGGACCCGCACGCGAGCCCGAGGCCTCTTCCTTCCGGAAGATTGCCTCGCCGCTCTCGCCATCCGCTGCCCGTGACGACCGCCTCGATGCATTCACGTAGCCCCATACTTCCGACCTTGAGGTAGTTCGCGGTGACGGAGTCGGCGGGCAGCAGGTTGTTTAGACGGAGGTCGGCCGGATCGATGCCGAGGCGGTCGGCCGCCTTGTCCAGGTGTACCTCTAGGGCGAAACGCGGCTGCACGGTGGCATGGCCGCGCTTGGGGCCGCACGGAGGCTTGTTCGTGAACGCCCGGATGGAGTCGAAGCGGTAGCGAGGAAGCCCGTAGGTGACGGTCTGGAGTGCGCCAGTATAGTAGGTGCTCGCCACGCCGTAGCTGCCGTACGCTCCGCCGTCGAGCGCGGTTTTGAGATGTTGGGCCGTCATCGCCCCGTCGCTCGTGAAGCCTGTACGAAGCTGCATGAGCACGGGATGCCGTCCCCGGTGGCAGTAGAAGACTTCCTCCCGGTTTAGGCAGATCTTCACGGGACGGCCCGTGACGAGCGCCATCTTGGCGGCGGCGATCTCGTGGTTGAAGATGTCGCTCTTGCCGCCGAATCCTCCGCCCACCGAACACGCGATGACCCGGATCCGGGACTCCGGGAGATTCAGCACCTTGGCCAGGGCCTTGTGCACGTAGTGCGGCGTCTGCGTCGACGAGTAGAGCGTCACTCGGCCGTCGTCTTCGGGCACGGCCACGGCGGCGTGTTGCTCCATAGGTAGATGGGTGCTGCCCTCGTAGAAGTAGAGGCCCTCATAGACGACCTCCGCCTCGTCGAAGCCCTCGTCCACGGAGCCGAACTCCAGAGAGATCTTCTTGTGGAGGTTGCCCTCGTCTCCGTACTCGTGGATGCGCGGCTCCGGAGTATCCAGGGCCTCGTCGACCGAGGCGATCGTGGTGAGCGGCTCGTAGTCGACTTCGACGGCGGCGCACGCTTCGCCTGCCTGCTCCTCCGTGAGCGCCGCTACGGCGGCCACGGGATCGCCTACGAAGCGGACTTTCTTCAGACAAAGCGCGTGCTCGTCCTGAGAGACGGGCAGAATCCCGAACGGCTCGGGCATGTCTTTTCCGGTCAGGATTCCCTTCACACCCGGCATGCGCTCGGCCACAGACGTGTCGATGCCACGTACGTTGGCATGGGGCACCATGCTGCGCAGCAAACGCATGTGGAGCATGCGAGGAAAGGTGAGGTCGTCGGCGAAGCGCGTCTGTCCGGTCACCTTCGCCCAGCCGTCAACGCGGCGGAAGGGTGTCCCGACGATGTCGAGTTCGGCGGTCTTCGACGGTTGTTCAGGTGCGGCCGGATCCGTGGGTTGTTCGGGTGCTTCCGTTTCGGGCGGAGCGGCGGGCGACGCCATAGCCGGAGCAATGGCGGGAGCGGCGGGCGATGCCATGGGCAGTGCGGCGGTGGGGTCGGCCATCACCCCTGCTCCGGGAGAGTCGCGCCGTACATTGCCTCACGGGTCGGGGTCGCCTGTGCGTCTCCGCGCATGAGTGCTGCGGCCCACTCCACCGCCTCGACGATCTTATGGTAGCCGGTACAGCGGCACAGATTTCCGGCCAGGGCCGCGCGAATCTGTTCGCTGGAGGGCTCGACGTGCTCGGCCAGTAGGGCCTTGGCGGCCATCAGCATGCCAGGGGTGCAGTAGCCGCAT
>CAUZAE010000097.1:0-11466 GCA_963577685.1 Gemmatimonadales bacterium UBA6960
ACTGTGCACCCCGGTTCTGAAGCTGGTGCCCGAAGGGGATCCGGAGAACATCCGATATCCAGGGACCCTCAGCCTTCGGCAGGAGACTTTTCAGGCGGTCCTCGAGGACGTCGGGAACAGCCTGCGGAGCCAGGGCTTCACGAACGTCGTCTATATCGGCGACAGCGGAGGGAATCAGAACGGCATGGCCGCCGCCGCTGAAGTGTTGAACGAGCGTTGGGCCGGCAGTGCTTCGGCCCACCACATCGAAGAGTACTACCGGGAAGACATCTGGAGCTGTGAGTACCTGAAGGACGAGCTAGGCATTTTTCAGCAACCCGACAACTGCTCGGCGACTCGGGACCTGTACCACGACGATGTCCACTACTCTTCGATCATCGCGACGATAGACCCCGGAAGAATCCGGGCCGAGCAGCGCATCAAGGCGGGTCTGTACTCGATCAACGGCGTCGACCTGGGCCCCATTGAGCGCACCATCGAGATCGGAGAGAAGCTCGTGGACTATCGGGCCGACATCACGGTCCGGGCGATCCGGCGAGCGATCGGGTCCAACTAGCACTCCAGCACGGCTCGAGAGCCAACACGTCTGGGGCTTCGAACGGGGTAGTGCCGCGAAGCCGGTCGTGGCATAGTTAAGTCCAGAGAAGTGCTGCAGTAACCCCGCTGGTCGTCATCCCATTAGTACACTCCAGCACAGAATTGCCAGCACCTGATTGAGAGACGAGCGCCTAGAGCGCTTGATTACTTATGGAGATCCATGTCGTGAGCATAGACGTGCCGTTCGCCGTCCAAGGACCGGGCGCATTTGCTGGAAGAATCCTGTTTCCAGCCCTTTTCGTGTCCTTGCTGACCGTCGGAGTACGGCCAGTCGCCGCGATTCAGGACAGCCGAGAGCTCTACCAGTTCGAAGCGGTCCGCATCGCCGAGGGCCCTGTCATAGACGGATCCATGGATGAGGCCGTGTGGCAGCGGGCTGCGGTCATCGATCAGTTCATCCAGCAGGAGCCGGAGGAGGGTGCGCCCGCGACTGAGCGGACCGAGGTTCGTGTGCTCTACGACGGTAGCACCCTGTATGTGGGCGTGCGTGCGTACGACTCGGGATCGGACGCCGTCATCGCCTCCGAACTGCGCCGAGATTCCGACCGACTCCTCGATGAGGACAACTTCCAAATTATCCTGGATACGTTCAACGACTCTCGTTCGGCGTACATGTTCGTCACGAGCCCACTCGGCGCCAAGCTCGAGCAGCAGATCTTCGAGGAAGGAGAAGGAGGGAGAAGAGGCTTTTCGACCAACAACAACATCAATCGCAACTGGGACGGTGTCTGGTACGTGTCGACCCAGCAGCTGCCGGACGGCTGGATCGCCGAGATCGCGATTCCCATGGTCACCGTTCGTTTTCCCGATTCGGAGCGTCAGGATTGGGGCATCAACTTCATGCGGAACATTCGTCGCAAGAACGAGCAGGTGTTCTGGGCACCCATTCCGAAGGCCTACACACTTACGCGAGTCAGCCTGGCCGGTAGTCTAACGGACCTCGAATCTCTGAACCGCGGCCTCGATCTCCGCATCAAGCCCTTCGTGCTCGGAGGCGGACGCCGTGTGTCAAACAGTGGGGTGCAAGACAACTCGACTCAGGAGGACTTCGGGGTCGATGTGAAGTACGGTGTCACAGCCGGGATGAACCTCGACCTGACGGTCAACACGGACTTCGCGCAAGCCGAGATCGACGACGAACAGATCAATCTGACGCGATTTCCGTTGTTCTTCCCTGAAAAGCGGGAGTTCTTTCTCGAGAACGCCGGACAGTTCAACGTGGGCACGTCGACGTCGACGTTTCGGGTGGCCGATCTCTTTTTCAGCCGCCGAATCGGGCTGTCAGACACGGGTGATCCCGTGCCAATCTTGGGCGGGGCCCGGCTGACCGGGAAGATGGGCCGCAACAACATCGCCGTGATGGATCTTCAGACGGACGATGCATTCGGGACCCAAGGTGAGAACTTCATGGTCGCCCGGTACAGTCGTGACGTCTTCGCCCGGTCCAAGGTCGGTGCGATGCTGATCAACAAGGAAGTCACGGGCAGCACATACTTCAATCGGACTTTCGCCGTCGATATGGCGATGGCTCCTCACCCCAGCCTGGCCTTCAACGGGTTCCTCGCCGGTACCTCGACCGAGGGCGTTTCCGACGGCCAGATGGGAGGGCACGTGAGGGCGGCTTGGTTGGATCAGTCCTGGAACATCAACGCGGAGTACACGGACCTTCAGGACAACTTCAACCCCGAAGTGGGTTTCGTGCCCAGACGGGGCATTCGTACGAGCAAGATCCACTTGGAACGGACGCCCCGACCGGGTCGCTACGGCCTCCGCGTTCTTCAGCCGATGATCAACCTGACGTACACCGCCGACCAGAACAATCGGCTGGTGTCCCGACGACTCCATCACATGCTCGGGATCGGATTTTCAGACGGCTCGACCGCCATCATCTTTTACAATCGCAAGTTCGAACGGCTCGATAATCCGTTCACGTTGCAGGGCGTCGTGGTTCCAGTCGGATCGTATCGATTCGGCGACTGGCGCTTCATGTACAACAGCAACCAGGCTCGGCGCGTGTATTCGAGCGTTAGCTATGCCCCACAGACGTTCTTCGACGGCACGCGAACGGATTGGAGCATCAGCGTAGGGTTTCGTGCGACGAGCCGGTTGTCGACCGAGGGACAAGTGGCTCGCAATGAGGTGGATTTGGCGGGCGGGTCGTTCACGGCTGATCTCGCCTCGTTCAGAATCGACTACGCGCTGTCACCCACGATGACGCTGCGCACGTTGACCCAATACAACTCGCTGACCGACGAGTGGAGCACGAGCGCGCGGCTCAACTATATCTACCGCCCCGGTAGCGATATCTACCTCGTCTACGATGAGCTCCGCCGGGACGGACCGGGTCTCGAGTGGGTTCGCGATCGTCGACTACTGCTCAAGTTCACCTATCTGCTCTCGCGGTAGCTGGGCGGTCAAAGCCCGAAAACGGGACACGCGTTTCCGCGGAAACGTCCCGAAGGCTCGTCGACCCGGGCACGACCCTCGCCTTCGGGCTGGCGTAGCTCCTTCCGGCCTCCCCGACTACTTTGCGGCTCGGATAAAATTCGACCGCGCCGGTGGCCGAGAATCGCGCCGAGCCTGAGATCCGTCCACGAAACAAAAAGTGAGGGCCGCCATGACGCGTCAACAGGCAAGTGACTTCGATCAGGGACTTCTCGATCTGTTCGATCAGTATATTCATGGTCAGATCAGCCGCCGCGAGTTTCTTGACCAGGCCGCGTCCTTCGCGACCGTGGGCGTTTCCGCGGCTGCCCTGCTGGAGAGCCTGAACCCTCGATACTCCGAAAGGCAACAGGTAAGGAGTGACGATCCTCAGGTGAGGGGAGAGTACGTCGAGTACTCCTCACCACGCGGCGCCGGCACGATGCGCGGCTACATGGTGCGACCGGCGGACTCCGACGGGGACTTGCCGGGTGTCGTCGTGGTCCATGAGAATCGCGGCCTCAACCCGCATATCGAGGATGTCGCACGCCGCACAGCCCTCGCGGGATTCTTGGCGTTCGCGCCCGACGCCCTCACACCGCTCGGCGGCTACCCTGGGAACGATGACGACGGACGCGACCTTCAGCGTCAGCGGGATCGGGATGAGATGGGGGAGGATTTCGTCGCCGCGGGGGGCTTCTTGAAGTCCCACGCGGAGTGCAGCGGGGCCGTGGGCGTGGTCGGTTTTTGCTACGGTGGAGGGATCTGCAACATGCTGGCCGTACGCGTCCCGGATCTGAGAGCCTCCGTTCCCTTCTACGGAGGTCAGCCAGCCGAGGAGGACGTATCCAGAATCAACGCGCCCCTGCTGATCCACTACGCGGGGCTAGACACGAGGATCAACGCCGGTTGGGCAGCCTACGAGGCCGCCCTGACATCGAACGACAAGAGTTACACGATGCACATGTACGAGGGCGCCAATCACGGTTTCCACAACGACACCACGCCACGCTACGATGAGGTGGCAGCCAAGTTGGCCTGGCAACGAACCATCGACTTCTTCAACAGGACGCTGCGCTGATTCAATAGGACGTTGCCCTGAGACGATTTCTTGGCTTCAGAGCTGTCGCGCTTGCGCATGAGCGGGTCGGGGAGCGACAATGCTTGACGGATCCACGGTCCCGCTCGAGTGGGCCGTTTGGCCGCTACGTTAATGGAGGCAGTTATGAACAGGATCAAAGGGTTGTCTCGGAGGGGCTTTGTGGGTGGAGCGGCCACCGCTCTAGGATATCTGGGGCTCAAGCCGGGCGCCGACCTGTGGGGTGCGAGCACGTCGACGCACAGATTCTCCGCCTTCGGCCAGCAGACCTACGACTACGATTCCTACGCCAAATTGTCATCCAACGAGAACCCATACGGTCCCACGGACAAAATGTGGGAAGCTATGGACATGGCGAAGAAATATTCGATGCGGTACGGATACCCGGATGGGGACATCCAGGAGAAGATCGCGGAGAGTCACGGCGTGGATCCCGAGAATATCCTGTTGGGTGCCGGCTCAGGCGAGGTTCTGCGGACCATGGGGCTGACGTACCTGGGGGCTCACAAGAAGGTCGTCGGCGTCGAGCCGTCGTACAGTTCGGTATACCGCCATGCCACCGGGCTCAAGGCGGATGCGATCCTGTTGCCACTGAATGAAGACTACACTCAGAACATCCCGGCGATGATCCGCACCACCAATCGGAACCGTCGGGATCTCGGCTTCGTCTACCTGTGCAATCCTAACAATCCGACCGGCGTCATCGTGACCCAAAACGAGGTCCGGCAACTCCTTGACGGGATTCCTGAGGATATGCCGACGCTGATCGACGAGGCGTACCATCACTTCGTGGAAGACCCCAGGTACGCCACCGCTATACCCTACGTGAAAGAAGGCCGAAGGGTAGTGATCGCCCGTACCTTCTCAAAGATCTACGGTATGGCAGCGCTTAGAATCGGTTACGCCGTCGCACCTGCAGACATGATCCAGGAGATGCGGAACTACAGCACGGGTAGTGTCAACGTCCTTGCACGGTGGGGAGCCGCAGCGGCTCTCGACGACCCCAATGCGGAAACGCGTGTTCTCAACATCACGACGAGGCTTCGCAATGCCACGTCGACCGCCCTCCGGAACATGGGCTACGACGTGATTCCGTCCGAGACCAATTTCTTCATGGTCCACACTGGACGCCCGGTTCAGGAGGTTCAAGCTGCGTTCCGCGAGAAGGGCGTGCTCGTCGGGCGTCCCTTCCCGCCGATGCTCGATCACCTGCGGGTGTCCATCGGTACGGAAGAAGAGATGGACCGCTTCATGACGGCCTGGAAGGAGATCTTCCCGGCGAAGACTGCCGCGGATACCGCTAGAGGCTGACGGACCATCCTAGATCGGACATTTCTGATCTAGGTGACATCGCCTGGAAACGACCGCACTCTGACCGATTTCTACCGGTCAGAGTGCGGTCGTTCCCAGTTTTTGGAGGAAAATCCCGACTTTCAGCTCTCCACCGGGCTGTCGGCATTGTTGCCATACTCAATCCAAGAGCCGTCGAAGTTGCGTACGTCGGGAAACCCGAGAAGCTCCCTGAGGACGAACCAGGTGTGCGCGGCCCGAGTGCCACTGTGACAATACGTGACGATCTGCTTGTCGGGCGTGAATCCAGCCCCTTCGTACAGGGCGGCCAGCACGGCCGCTGACTTGAACGTTCCGTCCGAGTTGACGGCTGAGCTCCACTCGACATTGATCGAGCCCGGAACGTGGCCGCCCCTCTCTGCCCTGACGTCTCGGCCCAGGTGTTCGTCCGGGCTCCTCGCATCGCAGAACAGGGTGGACGGATCGTCGATATGTTCGACGACATACTGCCACGACGTACGGATTTCCGGATCCGGCGGACCCGCCTCGTAGTCGGACGACGAGAAGTCGGCGACGTCCACGGTGAGATCGCGACCATCCGCGACCCATTTCCCGCTACCACCGTTATACACCCGCACGTTCTCGTGCTGATAGTACTTCAACACCCAGTAAGCCCGGGCCGCACGTAGATTGCTGGCATTGTCGTACAGAACCACGGTCTGATCTCGCTCGACACCGATGTTCGAGAGAGCCTGCGACACGCCGGCGGCCGTGGCGATCTGCGCCCGGATGGGATCGTCGGGATTCGACAATTGCCCCAGCGTGAGGAACGCTGCTCCCTGGACATGTCCCTCATTGAAGGCGTCGAGGTTCGTGCCCACCTCCACCAATCGAACATTGGGGTCGGCCATGTGCTGATCTACCCACTCCGTGTCGACCAGGACATCCTTCGCGTAGGTGCCCTCCGAGCCTGCGCTCCCACTGTCGCCACATGCCGCGGCAGCCAGTCCGGTGAACGCCGCGAAGAGAAGTGGCCTACGTATGGTCCAAGAGATCCGTGGCGATGTCATGATGCTACCTCCGCTTTCTTGCGTGTGATGAGAAGGCGCCATTCGGAGGCACCACTTTCCTCGATCTCGGTCTCGTAGCCCAAGCGAGCCGCCTGGGTCGGAATCGTCTCCAACGTCGGTGCGTGATCGGTCAGGACCTCCAAGCCCTCGTCTTCGACCGACAGTTTCTTCAGGGCGGTGACGGTCCGCATCATCGGGTACGGGCAGATTTCACCTCTAACATCCAGCGTTGTCATGTCGCCTCCATGGCGGGGCACGAGCCGGCCCAGGCCGGTCCTACGCAATCCTTTGTATCGCGTGAGTACCGATCCAGGCGCCCAGCCCGAGAAAGATCGCGAACACCCATCCGTTCAGAGCCAACGAAGGGATGGCGGAAAAGAATGCACCGATAGTGCAGCCCATGGCAATCCCGGAGCCGTATCCCATAATGACGCCTCCACCGAGGGACTGCACGTAGCGGACGGCACGCTTGGGTGCACGAATTTTGAACTCTCCGGCCCCCACGGCGGCGGCGAAGGAGCCGAAGAACATGCCTAACACGAGGAACAGCATATGAGTGACGAAGACCCCCTCCGCCGACACCATGACGCACCCCGGTAGCGCCCCCACACCGGCGAGCGGCCCCGGTGACGCACCCACTACCGACGCGACGCGAATCGACCACCGTGAGATTTCACCGGTGAAACCCCACGGCTCGGCGGCCGCAAAAAGCAGCACGTTCAGACCTCCGAGAACGCCCCCGGCGACCATCACGGGCCAGCCGTCCACGAAAATCTGCCCCGCCACCGCTCGGAGGTGCTCCGAGGGGCCCGCGGGAATCTCGGCAGATCGGGCTCGCCCGGACACGACCAACCCGGCTCGATGTTCCCACCAAACGAGTGCGACATATATGAGCAGGAGAGCCACCAGGGTGGCGACCACGGCGCCCGCATGACCGATCCAGTGCGGAAGCCATACCCGCGGCGCCGAGGCGATGTGCACACGCCACCACCAATTCCAAGTATGGGCCGATGCGAGCAGTCCCCCCATCACTCCTAGGAACGCGACCCAGGACGCGACGTAACCCTCGCCCATGCGGTAGAGGCTCCCCGACACGCAGCCACCGGCCAGGACCATGCCCACGCCGAAGAGCAACCCACCCAAAGCGGTATGGATGCCCACGGGGAGAACGTTGGCGGTGGACGGATAGATCGAAAGGGAGGTGTTGGGGATCTGCTGGCTCATGAGAAGCCCGAAGCCCAGGGCACCGACGGCCAGCCCCAGAAGAACACCCTTCATGTTCCTGGCGTGGCCAAGAAGGAAGATGTCCCGAAACGCCGAGGCGAAGCAGAAACGCGCCCGCTGCAGCACGAATCCGAACGCGAGCCCAAACGCCCAGAACATTGCGAACTCACTGTCCCGGCCCCTCGCGACGACGTACACGATCCCCGCGACCACCCACGCCGCCAACGCGATCAAGGCATTTCTGGGCAGAGGGCGACCTGCCGCGTTCGGGGCGCCCTCAGCGGTCATCGGATCCACTCCGTGCGCTCCAATCCTGCCAGGATCCGTCGTACAACCGAACGCGGGGGAAACCCGCCTGTCGCAACACGACATAAGTGTGGGCAGCCCGCATTCCGGTGGCACAGTAGGTCACGACCTCGCTAGACTCGGTGACTCCGATCCGTGCCAGCTCTGTGACTAACTCATCCCGACCCCGCGAAGTTCGCCACGAGTCTTCCGGGACCGCACGAAACCAGTCCCAACTGACGGCCCCCGGCACATGTCCTTGATCGAACTCGGAGCGCGAGCGGGTGTCGAGCAAGATGACGTTGTCCTGCTGCATGTGTGCCATGAGCCAATCGTGGTCGACGATCACTTGCGTTTCCGCCCCGGCGCTATAGGTCGTCGAGCTGACGGTCGCGGCCCCCTTGTCGACCGGCTTCAAGTCCTCCTGCCAGAGGTCCCAGCCCCCATCCAGCACCGCCGCAGCCGCGTGGCCGTAGCGGTGTAACGCCCATACGAGACGAGACGCCGGCAGTCCACAGTTGTCGTCATATGCAACGACGCTGTCCCCGGGCGAGATTCCACACTGAACCATCCGCGCCTCGAACTCCTCTGCCGGCAACAGCACATTGTCGAGACCGGCCTTGCTGTAGCCGAGGTCCTTCAACTCGACTTGGACAGCGCCTGGAAGGTGTCCCTTCGCGTACCCAGCTCGATCCCGAAGGTCCACGATCCGCAGACGATCATGACCGAGATGGGCCTCCAGCCAGTCCGGTTCGACAAGCAAGCCCGGCAGGGTGATGCTCGGCAACTCTCTGGGTGTCAGCTTACTTCGCGATCTGTAGATCCCATCCGTCGGGATCTAGCACGTGGTAGCTGTCGTAGCCCTCGCCTCCGGCTTGGTCCCGGCGAGGATCGAGACCTCGGCTCTCCAGCTCATCCCGCACCTGGTCGGTATCGAAGTCCTCGATGCGCCACGAGATATGATTGACCACGCCGGTCAAGGGTGGCCGGTCCGGCCGGCTCTGGCTCATCGGTCGGCGATTGTTGCGGATGATGATGCTCCCGACGTCGCCGATGGCAAGGGAGGCCTGTCTCTCGCCGTCGTCCCTGCGCACTTCCCAACCCATCAGGTCCGAGTAGAAGTCGCGGCTCTTTCCGTAGTCGGCGACGGCAAAGGATATATGATCCAAGCTCGTCGTCTTCCCGAGTGGGGCTGCGCAGCTCGGAGTGGTCGCCGCCGCCGCGGGAGTCGCAGAACTCAACGAATGCGTCCCGACCGCCGCCAAGGCCAAGCTGCTGATGAGCTGACGGCGGTTCATCCTTCCGTTCTCGAAGTCACGGATCAGGTTGGATATGATCGTTTCCATGGTACTGTTCTCCTACACAAGGCGGTCGGACGGCTCAGCTCCAGTGGGCAGGGCCGCAGCACATCGGGCAAGGTACCGGGGGGATGCCGAGAAATTCAAGGTCGCGCCCAACTAACCGACCACAGCTTCAACGGCCTTCCTCGCTACGTTTGCCACTTTCCCCTGTGGGTCGCACCTCGGATCATAGGCGGTGAGCGCGATGGCTGCGATTTCCACCTGGGCCCGAAGCGCTTGTAACAGGCCGTAGAGTTCGTCCGCATGGAGCCCATTCGGTGCCGCCAACGCGTTGGCTCTTCCCTCGGTCGGATCGAGCACGTCCAGATCGAGGTGCACATAAACACGGTCCATCGACTTCGCCAGGGAGGCGACCCCCACGATATCCCCTCTCACTCGCTCGGGTGACAACACCGAGATATTCGAGCGCTCGATCACATCGATTTCCGGGGAATCGAGATCCCTGATACCGAGCATGAGGAGCGCTTCATCCGGGATTGGATGAAAATCCGGAATCTTGGCGAGAATCGTTCTCCAGCAACGTCCCGTGAGCATCGAGACGGCCATGCCGTCCATGAAACCCGACTCGGTGGTCTCCGGTGTATTGAGGTCTCCGTGGCTATCGAACCAGACCACCCGGGGTGGGGTGGAGACAGTCCAGCCACGGTTCCGACCGCCGAATAACATGAGCCGGCCAGGACGACGGGAAAGCGATTGTCCCCCACCGCAGAAGAGACACTGTGGGAGAGTCCGGTAAGTATGGACGCCGCCGTATCGACCTCACTGGGCACCTCGGCGGAGGCAGCGAGGATCTCACCGACAGACACGTCGTGTCCCGAGGTGACCAGTCGCTCTCGAAGGCCGCACGCGAGGAGCCTTTCCGGCCCGGCTCCCATACGAACGCCGTACATCCCGGAGTCGTAGGGGACGGTGAGGATGTGGATGTTCACGACCTCTCCTCAGCCCTTGGACACTTTTCGCACGCTTGCAAGCCAGTGGTCCAGCGAGATGCGATCATCCCGCGGGCCCATGGTCAGCAGATACAGCAATAGGGCGGTACGAGGAATCACGTGCGTGTTGAACTCATAGAGCGGTACCGCGAGCAGATGGCCGAAAGTGACTAGGATGAGGACTGCGCCGAGTGCCAGAAGCGCCGGACGAATCCACAGTCCGATCAACAGGAGGCCGCCGGCCGTCAACTCGACCCACGGAACGACCGTGCCTGTAATCCAAAGTGACCACGAGGGAAGAAAGGTGTCGCCGTAAGGCTCGACGAACCAACGGAGCGCGTGTTCTACGGGTCCGAGCGTGAACACCTTCCCCACTCCAGACATGAAGAAGATGAGGCCAAGGATCATGCGGGCGACGAAGATCGTCCGAGAATATCCCCATCACAAACCGTGTCCGATCGTGGGAGTCGCGTGTGTGGAGCCGTGTATGGAGCAAAGCTCGCTGACCGTCACAGCGAGGACCAGACCGCCCCATATGTGTTGCGCAGCAGGACCATACGTCCACCGGGTAACGTCCATGAGAGCGAAGCTAAACACGGGTTGCAGCCAGTGCATCCCACGGCTAGTGTCCTGAGTCTGAAGTTCAGGGAGCCCACCCCGGTCCGTCGTCCGACAGGCCGGGGTATTGCGCCATGCCCCGGCCCGACAGTCCTGGGGCGAACAGGAGGAGAACTAGATGGCTGAATCCGGCGCAGCGGCCTCGGGCGCTCCCGTGGACAAGGGCAACGACATTGCCATCTTGGGAGGCGGCAATCTCGGTCGCGCCCTAGCCCGTGGATGGATAGAGGCGGGCCTTCGGCTTCCCGAGCAGATCATTATCACGCGTCGAAACCCGGACGCCCTTAAAGACCTCGCGGACGAAGGCTTCACGGTTACGGCTGACAACGCCGCTGCCGCCCGGAGGGCGGGCACGGTTATCCTCTCAGTACAGCCACAACAGCTGAAGGGGTTGATCGATGACATCCGCGACTGCCTCGATGAGGACTCTCTCGTCGTGTCGGTAGTTTCGGGTGTCTCCATTCGGACGATCCGCGACCACATCGGCAGGGACGTCCCCTTGGTGCGCGCGATGCCGAACACTGGCGTTGGGATCGGTCAGTCGATGACGTGCCTCGCGGAGGCCGAAG
>CAUZAE010000098.1:0-11388 GCA_963577685.1 Gemmatimonadales bacterium UBA6960
GACGACGGTCCGTGGCCCGCCTTTCCAGCCGATCTCACCTCGATCGCGCTCGTAACGGCGGCGTGCTGTACCGGGACGATCTTGATACACGAAAAAATGTTCGAGTCCCGTATGTACTTCACCGACAAGCTGGTTGCGATGGGCGCCAATATTATTCTGTGCGATCCGCATCGAGCCGTTGTGGTCGGCCCCTCGCAACTGAGGGGTACGGTGCTCGAGAGCCCCGACATTCGTGCGGGGATGGCCCTCCTGATCGCCGCGCTCGGAGCGGAAGGAACGAGCCAGATTCACAATATCCGTCAGATCGAGCGAGGATACGAACGGATCGACGAGCGCCTGCGTGGGCTTGGAGCCAACATCGAGCGCGTGCAGACACCCTAGGTGGTCCCGCGGGCCGTATATGTGCCTTCCTGAAGAGCGCGACGCTGGGAACCCGGGGAACAGGACGTCGCGCGGGAACGATAGGGAGCGAAGCGAATCTGGTGCCTTTTCAAGTGGAGGAAAATGTGTCTGAGGAAAAGAGTGGATCAGACGGAGATCAGGAGCAGGCGGACAAGAGTCGCCGTGAGAGTCTAAAGGGTGGCATCCGTCAGGGTATCGGGATGCTCACTGCCCTCAAGGACGCGATCGAAGAGACCTTGAACGAGGCCAGGGAGCGAGGGGATCTCACACCGGAACGGGCCAAGGAGGCCATTCGGGCTACACTCGACAAGGCTCAAGCGAAGGCGGGGGAGGCGAAGGACGCGCTCGACTTCGTCAATCAGAAGCAATTCGATGCGTTGCGGATGGTGGTGGATAACGTGAAGGAGCGCCTGAGCCGGGTCGAACAATCGGCGGGTCTCGACGCAGACGACCCCTCGCTGACGTCCAGCGATGCGGGTGGCCCGGTTGAAGAGCTAGGGGAGGACGAGTGACCGACTGACGCTTGCCGGCCTAGGGCCGCCAAAGCCTTGAAAGATAACGACATTGCGTTACATTTCACTTCGTTCGGGCCGCGCGTCGTACGGCCGTTTTGTGAAGTGGGGGAGTTGTTCGCCCCCGCTTTTTTGTTCTCGGAGGTTTGCGTGTTCGTGAGTCTCCCGGTGGGTGCGATATGGCTCCTTTGAGGGCAGAGATCGAGCGAGAGGTCGACAAACAGCTTTTCGAGTTGGGCTTCGAACTCGTGGCGATTGAATGGGCCGGTGGACGCAACCGTCCGGTGATTCGGATTCGGATGGATCGGGTTGAGGCGGTCGGGTGTGGGGTGACCGTCGGAGACTGTGCTCAGGTGAGTCGTGCGCTCGAGGGTTGGCTAGATGAGTTGGACGATCTCGCGGAGCGATATGTGTTGGAGGTGTCTTCGCCGGGTGTGGAAAGGCCTCTGACGCGAGAAAGGGACTGGGAGCGGTTTGCGGGGAAACCCGTGATCGTAGAGGGATATGACGTCCTAGCCGAGCGTTCTTCACGGCTGGAAGCGGATTTATTGGGCCTAGAGCCGGAGCCGGAGCCAGCGGCTCGGCTCAAGCTCGGAGATGGCACGGAGGTGAAGGTTCCCTTGGCCGAGATCAAGGGCGCCCACCTCGTGTTCGAGTGGAAATAGGTGCTGAGCGATAGAGAGCGATAGAGGATAAAATGAGTGACGCTGGCCAAATCATCGCAGCTTTTGAAGATATCGCGGCGACCAAAGGCTTGACCCCCGACGAGGTTCTCGACCTCCTCAAAGACGGGATCATGGCTGGGCTTACGCGAATTCATGGGCCTAACGTCCAGGCGGAGATCAATATCGACGAAGCCTCTGGTGGATTCGATATCGTCGTGCTTCGTCGTGTGGTCGAGGATGTGGAAGATCCCTCTTCCGAGATCAGCATAGAGGAGGCCCGCTGGGACGACGACGGATTCGAAGTGGGTGACGTCATGGAGATCCCAGTGGACTTCGCTGACTTCGGCCGCAATGCCGTGATGGCCGTAAAGCAACGGATCGTCCAGCGTATGCGGGAGAACGAGCGTGACCGAATTCGAGACGAGTACGCGGATCGGATCGGAGAGCTTCTTTCCGGGGAAGTCCAGCAGGTCGAGCGTGGCAAGATCGTGGTCATGCTGAATCTTTCCCCCGAAGCCGATGCGATCATTCCCTGGAAGGAACAAAATCCCAGGGAGAGATTCCGACAGGGTGACCCCATCCGGTGCGTGCTCAAGAAGCTGGAGGAAACGCCCAAGGGCCCTCGTCTTGTGTTGTCGAGAGGAGCACCGGTCTTCGTCGGTGCTCTATTCCATCTCGAAGTTCCCGAGATCCATCAGGGTATTGTCGAGATCAAGGAGATCGCCAGGGAGGTCGGTGGGAGGACGAAGATCGCGGTCTACAGTCGTGATGAATCCATCGATCCTGTCGGTGCTTGTGTGGGCCTGCGTGGTTCAAGAGTCCAGGCCGTGGTCCAAGAGTTGGGTGGCGAACGCATCGATATCGTACCGTGGCATGCCGAGCCCGAGGTATTCGCTCGACGCTCGCTCGCACCGGCGAAAGTGTCCAAGGTGTTGAGTGATCCTGATCGCCGGGTGATCACCGCCATCGTCGATGAGGATCAGCTCTCGCTCGCGATCGGCCGTAACGGACAGAACGTACGACTCGCTTCTCAGCTGATCGGGTGGCAAATCGACTTGTACGGCTCGAGGGAGTGGCTCGAGCTCGGCGCCGACTTGTCGCTCTTCAAGCGAGAGTCTGCTGACGATGCCTATGAAACATCCGACTTCTCCCTCTCTGAGCTCAATCTCGGTGAGGAGATGCTCGCTGCTCTGCATGTTGCCGGCTACAATACGTTTCTCCAGATCATTGACTTTGACCGAGCTTCGTTCCTCGCCATCGATGGGCTGGGCGAGGAGGAGGCCGACCAGCTCGTGGCCCTGATCGACGAGCTGACGGTTGTAGCCGATCCGGCTGATTTGGAAGAAGCCCAGGTCGAGCAGGCCTCAGCCGGGACCGACCCAGAAGCGGGTCCGGCGGCGGATGACCCATCAGAGGAAGCGATCGAGGAGAGTTTGGCTTCGGCGGCGACAGCGGAAGCGATGGAGCCCGAGGGGGATTCGGCCACCGAGGACGAGAGAGACTCGGGAAACGCCGAGGACGAAGCCAGTGGGTAGTCCCTTCGCCCTCTTGGGCCTCGCAAAGCGGGCCGGTATGCTCGAGCATGGGACCGAGTCGACCCGTCGTGCCGTTATGGACGGGCGCGCTTACCTGGTCTTGCTTGCAAGAGACGCCGCGGCGGGACAGCAGAATAAAGTGAAGAAATTATTGAGTCATCGAGCCACGCCAAATGCCACTCTCGGCACGCGCTTGGAGCTCGGGAAAGCCGTCGGGACTGCTCCCGTGTCCGCGGTGGCGGTTACAGACAAGGGCTTCGCGCGTCGCCTGTTCACTCAGATACAACCTGATTCGAGATCGGCAGTCGTTCAGAGAAGTGGAGGCACTTGAAGCGCATGCGGGTCATAGAGTTAGCTAAAGATCTCGGAGTTTCGTCAGAGGTGTTGGTCAACCTCCTGAGGATGCTCCGAATCTCTGTCTCTAGTGATGAGGCACCCATGAGTGAGGGCGACGTATCTCTCATTCTCGCGCGACTCGAACGTGAACGACGGGGTGGGCGGAAGGACAATGCTGCAGCCATCGAAGCGGTTATGGAAGAAGCCAAGCCCAGTGCCGGCAAACGCCGCCGTCGCCAGCATTCAGCCGTTCCAGAGCCAGAGCCAGAGGTAGAAATAGAAGTAGAGGACGCGGAAGTGGTTGTCGAAGTGATGGCCGACGGTGCGGTCGAAGGGGACGCGGTAGAGAAGGCCGGGTCGGAAGTGGAGGCGGAGTTGGCAGAACCGACCGACGTTGTCGCCGGGGAAGCGGCAGAGCTCGCCGACGAGACGCCCGCGGAGGAAGTGCCGGTCCTCGAGGCCGTCTCGACCGAAGAGGTCTCGATCGAAGAAGTGGAGAGTGAGCCCGTAGCCGAGCCCGTAGCCGAGGTGGCCCCGGAACCCGCTTCGCCTTCGGCTCCACCACCGGAGCCTGTCCGTCAAACCGCCCCGGAGGGCCCCGCCCGCGTGATTCGCCGACCGAAGCCTACTTCTACTGCTCCTGGGGTCGGTCAAGTCCGTGTGCAGGCCGAAGGCTATACGGCTGACGGCCAACGTAACCTCCGGCAGAAACGAAAAGGGAAGAAGCGGCAGCGGGTGGACCAGAGTGCCGTCAAAGAGAACGTCCAGCGGGTGATGGCGGAGCTCAAGGGAGGGGGCAAGAAGCGCCGCCGGAAAGGGTCCCAGCCGTCGAAGGAGGATCGTGAGGCTGCGGAGGAGGAGGAACGTGAAGAGCAGGAGCGGGAGCGCACGACCGTTCGTGTGAACGAATTCCTCACCGTATCCGAGCTATCTGATCTAGTCCACGTGTCCTCGACGGAGCTCATCGGATCGGCGTTCAAGAACCTCGGCCTCATGGCCACGATCAACCAGCGCTTGGATTTCGATCACATCGAGCTTCTTCTCGACGAATTCGGATTCACGGCGATCCGTGAAGAGGAATACGGTGCCCACGACGAGAGTGAGGTCGAGGAGGATGCACCAGAGGATATGGTACCGCGGCCGCCCATCGTGACCGTGATGGGACACGTCGATCACGGAAAGACGCTTCTGCTGGACTTCATCCGAAGCTCGAACGTGGTTGCGGGAGAATCGGGCGGAATTACCCAGCACATCGGTGCCTATCACGTCGAGTTGCCTGATGGCCGGATGATCACGTTCCTGGATACTCCGGGTCACTCGGCGTTCACCGCCATGCGAGCGCGAGGAGCGGAAGTGACCGATCTCGTGGTTCTGGTGGTCGCCGCTGACGACTCGGTGATGCCGCAGACTAAGGAAGCGATCAGTCACGCTCGAAACGCAAATGTCCCGATCGTCGTGGCGGTGAATAAGTGTGATCTCCCGACGGCTGACGCCGCCAAGGTAAAACAGGAGCTGCTTCAGCAGGATGTCCAGGTCGAGGACTTCGGTGGCGATGTCTTGAGCGCTGACATCTCCGCGAAGACGGGCGAGGGAGTCGAGGACCTGCTCGAAAAAGTTCTCCTCCAGGCGGAGTTGTTGGAGCTGAGGGCAAATCCCAATCGCGAGGCAGTCGGCACGGTCATTGAGGCTCAGCTCGATGTCGGGAAGGGGCCGGTCGTGTCTGTGCTGGTGGAAAGAGGTACCCTGCGTGTGGGAGACGCCTTCGTGGTGGGCCGTTACGAAGGACGAGTACGAGCCATGCTGGACGAGAGAGGCAGCGCCCTGAAGGAAGCCGGACCCGGGATTCCGACCCAGATTCTTGGAACGTCGGGGGTCCCTCAGGGTGGGGATACGTTCCAGGTCATGGCCGCCGACAAGGCAAGCGAAGTCGCTCAGAGTCGCATGCGCTTGGATCGGGAGAAGCAGCTCCGAATCAAGGAACGCGGCGTGAAGCTCGGCGACTTTTCTGGCCTGCTCGCGGAGGGGAGGGCGGATACGTTGCCGCTCATCATCAAGGCGGACGTGGACGGATCTGTGCAGGCTTTCTCTGATGCCCTGGAACACCTGGGGACTGACGAGGTCAAGGTTCAGATCGTCCACCGGGCGGTAGGCGCGATCAATGAGGAGGACGTGCTCCTCGCCTCGACATCCGGCGCCGTGATCATCGGCTTTCGGGTCCGACCCGTCACCAGTGCGCGTAAACAGGCTGAGAGGACTGGGGTCGACATCCGTATCTACGATGTCATCTATGAAGGCGTGGACGAGATTCGGGCGGCTCTGGAAGGGATGTTGACACCTGAACGCAGAGAAGAGGTCCTCGGGTCCGCCGAGGTTCGGGAGGTATTCAGGATCAGCAAGGTCGGGACCATTGGCGGGTGCCAGGTCATCGACGGAGTGATCGACCGGAAGGCCATGGCCCGTCTCGTCCGAGAGGGTATCGTCACGTACGAAGGTGAGTTGTCATCGCTGAAGCGCTTCAAGGACGATGCCAAGGAAGTCCGGGAAGGCTTCGAGTGCGGTATCGGAATCGCCAACTTCAACGACATCAAGGTTGGCGATGTGATCGAGTGCTACAAGGTCGAGGAAGTGGCGAGGACGCTTGCTGGGGCTGCGAACTAGACTCGAGCTTCCGTCGAAACGGGGAGGACGACGTGCTCGTCGCGGGGTGCTCATGGGACCTCTCTTTGCCGGAGTGTCTCTCGCTCAAGGACAAGCGGAGGGTCGTCAAGTCGCTCAAGGATCGCCTTCGCAAGCGGTTCAACGTATCCGTTGCCGAAACCGCCTATCAGGACGCCTGGAGTCGAGCCGAACTCAGCGTCGCGCTCGTGGCGAGCGACGGAAGGTACGCGGAGTCTGTTCTTTCCAAAGTGGACCGGATGCTCGAAGGGGAATCCCGAGTTGTGATTCTCTCGAGCAAGAGAGAGTTCTTCTGATGCTTCAGCGTAGACATGCCGAATCGACGCCTTGTCCGTCTGAATGAGCAGTTCCGGCGAGAGATCGCCGAAATTCTCCGCCGCGACGTCCGTGATCCCAGGGTCGGTGACGTGACGGTCACAGCTGTAGAAGTGACGTCCGATCTCTGGCTCGCTCGGGTCTACGTGAGTGTTCCGGGTGACGACAAAGACCGTGCGGAGGCCCTCAAGGGACTCGAGGCGGCCTCGAGCTTTATCCGACGGGTGTTGGGGGGATCGTTGAGCATCCGCCGCGTGCCGGAGTTGCGATTTGTCGAGGACCAGATGCTCGCCCAGGCGAACCGAGTCGAAGAAATTCTGCAGGAGATCGGTCGCGCCAAAGAGAGCGAGTCGAGTAGTTCTGCAACCGGGACGGAGGAGAGTGACGACTGAGGTCGGAAACGTTCCGGAGCGGGGCGCCGCTCTTGCCGTGGATAAACCCGCAGGGCCGACCTCTCACGATATCGTAACGTGGGCTCGGAGATCCGTGGGTGTTCGGCGGATCGGGCACACAGGGACGCTGGATCCGTTTGCCTCCGGGCTTCTGATCCTCCTGATAGGCCCGGCGACACGATTGTCGGAGTACGTCTCCGGGCTTCCCAAAGTCTATTCGGCGCGTGCGCTCTTGGGAGTCAGTACGGATACCGATGATGCACGAGGCCAAGCCGTGGAGACAGGCTCTTCGCGGAGGATGCCTGCCCGTGCCGAGGTCGAGGAGGAGCTATCGCGATTCTTGGGTCAAATACAACAGGTACCTCCTCAGTTCTCCGCTAAGAAAATCGACGGGGAGCCCATGTACAAGAAAGCGCGCCGGGGGGAAGTGGTCGACCTCGCCCCTGTGGACGTGGAGATCTCCCGGATTCAAGTCACGGAGTTCAATCCACCGGAGGTCACCTTCGAAGTGGCGTGCTCGGGTGGCACCTACATCAGGGCGTTGGCACGGGATCTCGGTGAACGATTGGGGGTCGGGGCTCACCTCACGGGTCTCCGTCGGCTGTCGGTGGGAAACATCACAGTGGAGCACGCGATGCCGGGGGGCGACCTTCGGGAGGGCTACGTGCCTACCCCGGCCCAGTGGCTCGACCCTGTCGAAGCCGTCGGTCATCTCCGAGCGGTCCGAGTGCCGGGAGAATCCGCCCGTCGGTTCCGATATGGTGAGTCGGTTTCGTTGCCCGAGGCGGACCTGGAGGCCGGACCGCCCATCGCGGTCCTGGACGACATGGGTCTGGTCGGAATAGGAGAGGTGAGAGACGAGCGTCTGGCTCCCAGAAAAGTTCTTGTGGGACTCCCGGCGTCATGAGGGAGTACGCGGTTGATCTGACGCTTCCACGCGGCCTTCCGGACGACAACCGCGGTACGGTCGTGACCATCGGTACGTTCGACGGGGTCCACCGTGGCCACTGGGAGGTTCTCGCGGAGATCCGACGCCGAGCCGAAGCGAGCGATCGCCGGAGCGTGTTGGTCACGTTCCACCCGCACCCGCTGACGATCGTACGGCCGGAATTGGCTCCCCCCATGCTCACCACGCCCCTCGAAAAGAAGGAGATCCTGGCGGAGTCCGGGCTGGACTACGCCGTATTTCTGTCCTTTACCCCGGTGCTGGCACGGTATACGCCCCGTCGTTTTGTGGAAGAGATCCTGGTGGGGAGGATTGGTTTGCGTGAGCTGGTAGTGGGATATGACCACCACTTCGGGCGGGGTCGGGCGGGTGACGTAGAAACCTTGAGGGCGTTGGGGCGTGAGCTCGACTTCGATGTGGACGTAGTGGGGCCCGTGGGAGAGAAAAACGCGCCGATTTCATCCACCCGCATTCGCGAGGCATTGCTGCGCGGAGACATGGAGTCGGCAAGAAGAGGTTTGGGGCGCCCCTACTCACTCCGAGGACTGGTCGTTCGTGGAGACCAGCGTGGCAGGGCATTGGGGTTCCCGACAGCGAACCTCGAGGTGAGAGGTGGGGGAGGGGGCAACAAGCTGATTCCGCCGCCCGGTATCTATGCGGTACGGGGGGTCCTCCGCTCAGGGACCTATGACGGGGCATTGCATCTAGGCCCTCGGCCGACGTTTCGTGGATCTCCCCCCACCATCGAGCTTCACCTTCTGGACTTTCACGAGGATGTTTACGGCGAGGAGGTACGCGTGGACTTCGTGAGCTACCTGCGCGAAATCAGGCCGTTCGAGTCCAGTGAAGCGTTGATCGATCAGATTAGGGAGGATGTGGACCGAGCGCGCGAGGCCCTCTTACGAGATTGACGATGTGTCACGACTGAGCGGCCCACGCCCCGGTTGTTCCGATCTCTCCTTTTCAGTAGCTTAAACGGCTATTCGTGCCTGGGTGTAGTGGGCTTCCCTTGTAGCGTAGACTCCTGTGGAGGCGAAAGAACAGATGACGATTAATAGAGCAGAGATTATTGAGAAGCACCGACTCCACGACAGCGACGTCGGGAGTTCTCCCGTTCAGATTGCCATCCTCACGGCTCGCATCGACGACCTCCGAACACATTTTGACGCACAAAAGAAGGATCACCACAGTCGTCGGGGCCTCCTGAAAATGGTTGGACGCCGTCGTCGCCTATTGGAGTATCTGAAACGCACGGACGTCGAGCGATACCGCGGGCTTATCGCGGATCTAGGACTCCGCCACTGATCGGTGGTGGACATGAAGCGCCGTCCCCTCGAAGCGGGGCGCCGCGGTCAAGTTAGACAGCAGGAGCCGGGAAATCGGCCCAACCAAATGGCTGCATCCGTGAGGGCACTCCGCGCCCCCGTTTGCGGCGGTCGATCTTCTCTTTGACACCTGCTGGAAAGACCCGATCGGGAATGCCCCGACGGGATCCTTAGGGTGTGATGGGATGTTCCCGTCCCCGTTTTAGCAGAGAAAAAAATTAATGATTCAAAGAATTGAACGCCAGTTTGCCGGGCGCACGTTGAGTGTCGAGTTCGGGCGCATGGCCCGGCTCGCACAGGGCTCATGCCTCGTACAGTACGGCGATACGGTCGTGCTCGTAGCGGCTACGGTACAAGATCACCCGAGCCACCTCCCGTTTTTCCCCCTGACGATCGAGTTTCAGGAGAAGAGCTATGCCGCGGGGAAGATCCCTGGTGGCTTCTTCAAGCGTGAGGGACGCCCGAGCGAAAACGCCATCTTGTCGTGTCGCCTGACGGACCGTCCCATCCGGCCGCTTTTTCCGGCGGGATTCCAAAACGAGACACAGGTCGCTTGCTTCGTGCTGAGCACGGACCAGGAGAACGCGGCCGACGTGCTCGCCATGCTCGGGGCTTCGGTTGCGCTGAACATGTCCAAGATCCCGTTCAACACGTTGGTGGCTACGGTACGCGTCGGTCGCATCAAGGGCACCTGGTTGCTGAATCCGACCTTTCAGCAGCTCGAGTACTCCGATGTGGACATCGTCGTTGCCGGAACGGAGGATGCCATTCTCATGGTAGAGGGTGGCGCCATAGAGGTGCCTGAGGTCGAGCTCTTGGAGGGGCTAAAGACGGCTCATGAAGGCGTCAAAGAGCTCATCGAGCTGCAGAAGGAGCTGCTCGAAGGCCATACCGTCCCTGACATGGATTGGTCGCCGATCGAGCCCGATCAGGAACTCGCTGCGAAGATCAACAAGATGGCCGAAAGTCGCATCCAGGAAGCGTTGACGCTGCCGGATAAGACCGAGCGGAGTCAGGCGATGGCCGCCGTTGCGGAGGACGTGATTGACCGGCTCGTGGAGGAAGACGAGTCGTACCGAGATGAATCGAAAACCGTCAAGGAAGTGCTCCGTACGATCGAAAAGCGATCCATGCGGCGCCGAATTCTTGATCATGGAGAACGCGCGGACGGGCGCGGCCTCGAAGAGGTCCGGCCGATTACCTCCGAAGTGGGCGTCCTGCCCCGTACGCACGGCTCTGCCCTCTTTACGCGTGGCCAAACTCAGGCGTTGGTAGCCACGACGCTCGGTACGTCGCGTGACGAGCAGCGCATCGATACGATCGACAGCGCCGAAGAGGTCACCAAGTCGTTCATGTTGCACTACAATTTCCCACCGTTCTCGGTGGGAGAGGCGCGCCCGTACCGCGGCACGTCGAGGCGGGAGCAGGGCCACGGGGCGCTGGCCGAACGGGCGATTCGACCACTCCTACCTACCTACGATGACTTTCCGTATACGATTCGTATCGTGTCGGACATCTTGGAATCGAACGGCTCGTCATCGATGGCGTCGGTATGCGGGGCCTCCTTATCGCTGATGGATACCGGCGTGCCGATGAAGTCTGCGTGCGCCGGAGTCGCCATGGGGCTGATAAAAGAGGGGGATGACGTCGCGATACTGACGGACATCCTCGGGCTCGAGGACGCTCTCGGCGACATGGACTTCAAGATCGCGGGCACGAGGGACGGCGTCACGGCCATTCAGATGGACATCAAGATCAAGGGCCTGACGCATGAGATCCTCGAGGAGGCACTCAACCGAGCCCATAAGGCCCGGATGCACATCCTCGACCACATGGACCAGGTGCTTGCGGAGCCGAGAAGTGATCTCTCGCAGTATGCGCCCCGGATCGTGAGCATCCAGATCAATCCCTCCAAGATCGGTGATATCATTGGACCCAAGGGTAAGACGATCCGCGCCATCCAGGAGGAGTCCGGCGCCAAGATCGACATCAATGATTCCGGACTCGTAAAGATCGCGGCCGTTTCGGGTGAAGCGGGGGCACGCGCCAGGGAGATGATCGAGGCGATCGTCCAAGAGCCTGAGATCGGGAGGATCTACGAAGGACCCGTCAAGAATACGACGTCCTTTGGAGCTTTTGTGGAGATCGTTCCCGGTGTCGAGGGCCTGTGTCATATCTCTGAGCTCGCCGAAGGGAGAGTCGAGAAAACGGAGGACGTCCTAAACAGGGGAGACATCACACGTGTGAAGCTCCTCTCCATCGACGAGAAAGGCCGCCTTCGCCT
>CAUZAE010000099.1:0-11346 GCA_963577685.1 Gemmatimonadales bacterium UBA6960
TGCAGCAGCGGACACCGCGAGTGAGGTGGGGACGTGAACGTGGCCTGAAGCGCTCAAGCATCCCACCATGGGTCATTGGGGCGGCGGGGAACTCCGGTTTTTCGCCGCTTTTCTTATGTAGTTAGGTCGGGAGAGTTCCTGCGAGACTCATGAGGGCTACCCGCTGGCGAGTCCTTGCGGCACGTAGTATCTTGGCGGGCCCGGCCCAGTTGGAAGCCAGCGGGTGACGGCCGGCCGGCGACCAGAGCACCCCTGCGGGGGCGCATTTTTGAGAGCACCAGCCGGACCCGAGGGATCCAAGACAACTCATGACCAACTCCCGTCTGGCCTCCGACTCTCTTTCCGACACCCCCTACGATATCGCGAATCCTGGCGACCTCCTGCGTCTCTATTATGAGGGTGCCAGGCTTCCTTCACCCCCCGGTGGATTTCTCATGGTTCTGCGGGTTCAGCCCGAAGACGATGGATCGGGATCCATTCTTCTGGAGTGTGCGACATCCTCACTCAGGTACCAGCTAGACGTACCCAAAGCCACTCGGGCAGAACGGAAAAGGGTTCGTGACAGGATGCAACGTGGTGCCGAGCCCGGGTGTCCCCGGCACGTCGGCCAGCTCCTGGTGCGCATGCGCAATGATCTCATATGCCCCAAGTGTGGCGTAAGATATGCGAAGGCGTAGGCCCGCTCGAACGAGGTTCAACCCAGGGTGGTGATCAGCGACCGGGCCCATTAATTTGCGCCCGAGGTCGCTCCGAATTCTACCCCGTAAGGAGCCTTGCCACGATGGCAGAGGGTTTCCTCAGCTCTGAGGACTACGACGAACAGGCTCACCAGCTCTACAACAACGGGGATTTCGAGGGAGCTCTCGAGTTGCTCAAGGAAGGACTCTCTCTTTATCCGAACGCTGTAGAATTGTGCGTGGGGTTGGGTTACGCGAGGCTCGCCAGGGAGGAGTATGCTTGGGCGAGGCAGGCGTTCGAGCGCGCCCTGGTGCTCGACCACGTCCACGAAGACGCACTCGTTGGCCTTGGTGAGACCCTGCTCCGTTTCGGGGAGCGAAGAGCTGCCCTCGGGTTGTTCGAGCGGGTCTCGGATCTAGGACTCGAGGATGACGTAGAGCTGATGCTCACGATGGGGCGAGCCCTCTATCGAGAGAGGCTTTTTGCAGAGAGTCGTGACGTTTTCGCTAAGGCCTCGGCCGCTCGTCCTGACAACGCAGAGGCTGCCGCGTCACTCGGTTACTCCCTCCATCGGCTCGGAGACGAAGTGGGATCGGGGCGTCAGGTTCGGAGAGCCCTCCGGCTCGACCCGGATCTTCACGAGGCCAGGGTGTACCTTGGCCACCTGCTCTACGACCGCGGCGACTGGGAGGGATCGCTCAGGGAATTCGAACGCGTGCCGCCCCTCGAGCATTGGGATTCTCTGGCTGTCTGGCGTATCGTCGAGCTCAAGAGGGCCCTCTGGCATGTAGAGGAAGACGACAGTCGTCTCTCCCCGTGGCAGACCCGCCTGAACGAACTCGAGGTCCCGCCGGACGCGATCGATCGTCTCCTTGCCGAGGTTGAGGCTCAGGTCAACGGTATCGAAGGGCCGCTGGTCGATCCAAGCCAGCTGGAGATCTTCGAACGACGCGAGCGCCAAGGGGAGGCCGATCGCCATCAGATCCGACTGCCGGATGGATACCTGTTCCGTGGCACGTGGCAAGAGATCGTACGCCAGATGAGGGACCATGCAGGATTTTCGCACAAGACCACCGCTCATTATATGAGACGGTTGTCCGAGCGTTGGCACGAACAGGCCGGAGTCGAGGTCCCGTTCATGGATCCCGAGAGCTTCTTCGAGGCGGCGATCCGGGCCAACCTCCTCTATCTAGAAGATTGATCTAGGCGATGCTTCACACGACGGATGTGCTGGAACGATTCCACGAAGTACTCCTCCAAGAGATCCGGGAGTCGCGACCGGAATACCTCACTGAGCCGTTTACCGTGGCCGAGATATATCAGCAGCTGGTCCCATATCGCTCCCACCGTGACCGGATCGGCGTCGACATCAACGGGGACTACGAGGACGCTCTGCTCCGCATGTTATCCGGAGAGGGAGGGTACCTTTGTCTCGACTCCGAGGTGGCGCTCCGAGAAATCCAAAAAGAACTCGAAGGCTCGAATCCGAATTCGGCACTGTTCCGTGAATTCGCGGCTGCCGAGGTTCGACTGAATCCCCAGCGTGCTTCCGCCGAGGGGGATGAGGGCGCAAAAAGCCCATCACGATCAGAGTCTGCGGTCGAAGCAGCTGAGCCGCCGGCGGCTTCTGAGGACGGCGTGATCGGCCATATCGAGGCGGACGACGTGGCCGTGCGGAACGTAGCTGGCCGGACTGAGATCCAGACGGGGCCGACCGCGTGCTTTTGGTGTCGCAAGGACCTCCCCAAGGTGGATTCGACCAACTTCTGCCCGTTTTGTGGTGGTGACCTCCGATCGTTGTCCTGTCACAAGTGCGGAGGGGAGCTGGAATGGGGATGGCAATTCTGCGTCTCCTGCGGGACGGAGGTTCGTGGTTAGGTTGCTCGGGTCATTCACCGTCGTGTTCCTGGTTTTGGCAGGGTGTGGGAATGATGTGCCCTCTCGTGATGAGGACACGGCGGGAGCGGACGACGGGAGGGATCCGCGGTTCGCCGTGGCCGACGGCGCCGAAGTCATTCAGTTATCCGGTGCGAGAGACCAAGAGCATGTGGTCCCACCCCGTATCGAGATCGTGTCGGGTTCATGGGTCGAATTCGTCACGTTGGATCGGAGAGTCCATACGGTGACGTTCATCGTCGATTCTCTTTCGGCGGACGCCTATCGTTTCCTTCGCGATACCGGGCAACTTGCTGCGCCACCGCTGTTGGAGCGCGGAAGTCGTTTCCTCGTGGACTTCAGGGAGGCCCCGCCGGGACGGTATGTCTTCTCGAGCACGAGTCATGGTGAGCCCGTCTACGGTAGTGTGACGGTTCTGGAGGCACAGACGCATCGATAGCCGTAGTTGAGTTCTCTGGGACGTGTCGGGCTTTCGTCTTATGTTTCCCTGCTCTCACGGCCAAAACGCTTCCGCGACACTACGCGAACCCGACCCTCTCACTCCCCTACCGACCATGCCTCGCATAGCGATCATTCCGGGAGATGGAATCGGTCCTGAAGTGATCCACGAAGCGGTGCGGGTTCTCGAATGCATCGCCGACATCCACTCCCTCGATATCCGCCTTCGGGAGTTCGATATGGGCGCGGCCCGGTATCTCCGCGAGGGCGTCACGATCACTGATGACGAGTTCCGCGACATCTCGACCGAATACGACGCGATCCTGTTGGGAGCGTTGGGGGATCCGAGGGTCCCGGACAACGTCCACGCTCGGGACATACTGCTGGGCTTTCGCTTTCGCCTCGATCTTTTCGTGAACTACCGACCATGCGTGCCGCTCGACCCGTCCCTGTGTGCACTCAAGCACGTAACGGGTCCCATCCACCTGGAGATCTTTCGAGAGAATACGGAAGGGCTTTACGTGAATGCCGGCGAAACCAAGAACGAAGGGACTCCCGACGAGGTCGCCGTGCAGGAAGATCTCAACACCCGGAAGGGAGTAGAGCGAATCCTCAGGGCCGCGTTCGAGCACGCCGTCTCGAGGGGCGGAGGCCCGGTAACCATGGTAGACAAGGCGAATGCTATGCCGATCGCGGGGTCGCTGTGGAGGAGGACGTTCGAGGATGTGGCGGCGGACTACCCGGGGATCGAGCGTAACACTATGTACGTGGATGCGATGGCCATGGATCTTGTACGTCGGCCGGAGCGGTACTCTGTGATCGTCACCTGTAACCTCTTCGGGGACATTCTCAGCGATCTTGCCGCGGAGTTGACCGGCGGCCTGGGACTCGCGCCGTCGGCGAACGTGCATCCGGGCCGTCATGCACTCTTTGAGCCGGTTCATGGCTCGGCACCAGACATTGCGGGCCGGGGGGTCGCGAACCCAATGGGGGCCATCCGGTGTGTGGCGCTACTCCTCGATCACTTTGGCTGGGGAGAGCAAGCCGCCGCAGTGGAGAGCACTGTTCAAGCCGCGTTCCGCGACGGCGCGATCACACCCGATATGGGCGGCACGATGTCCACTTCCGAGGTGGGAGATCGAATTTGTGAGAGCCTTGTCGCACGATGAAGCATATTCCTGTCCGGCCATGAACCGTTCTCATTGGGAGGGGTAATCCAAGGCCGAGAAGAGTCCCGCCTCTGAGCTCTTCATCCATAGTTCGACTCCGACAGAACTCCATTCGCGAGGACCAGATGGGAACACAAGGGCAACCCAAAGACGTCGTCATCCTTTCGGGAAAGCGTACGGCCTTTGGCACTTTCGGGGGAAGCCTCAAGGGCTTCACGGCCACGGACCTTGGAGTATTTTCCAGCGTCGCCGCGATCGAGGCCGCCGAACTGACGCCGGACGACATCGACCATACCTTCTTCGGAAACGCCCTCCAGACGTCATCGGATGCGATCTACCTGGCGCGGCATGTCGCGCTTCGGTCCGGGGTTCCCGAGGACCGCCCGGCACTGACGGTCAACCGGCTGTGTGGGTCGGGCTTCGAGGCGATGGTCCAGGGCGCCAAGGAGATTCTTCTGGGTGGGGCCAGCGTCACCCTCTGCGGAGGGACCGAATCCATGAGTCAAGCTCCGCACGTGCTGAGAGGAGCGCGTTGGGGTCAGCTTCGTTTGGGTCCCGCAGGGAACTCGCTCGAGGATCTCCTTTGGGAGTCTCTCAGCGACACTTATTGTGATCTCACCATGGCGCAGACTGCGGAGGAGTTGGCCGAACGCTACTCCGTCACCCGTGAAGAGGCTGACCAGGTGGCGGTCAACAGCCAGAAACGGGCCAAGGCCGCCTGGGACGCGGGGCGTTTTTCAGCTGAGATCGTTCCCATTTCACTCAAGAGCCGAAAGGGTGATCGAGAGTTCGCATCTGATGAGCATATGCGCCCTGACACCGACTTGGAGGCATTGGGCGAGCTGCGACCGTACTTCAAGAAGGACGGACTCGTGACGGCTGGCAACGCCAGCGGCATCGGCGACGGTTCGGCTAGCGCGGTATTGGCCGACGCCGGTTGGGCCCAAGAGAGGGGACTAGAGCCCATTGGTCGAATCGTGTCGTGGGGATTCGTCGGCGTCGAGCCCAGGGTCATGGGTATTGGCCCCGCCCCTGCGTCCCGCCTCGCTCTCGAGAACGCGGGCCTGGAGCTGAAGGAGATGGACTTGGTGGAGGTGAATGAGGCCTTCGCACCTCAGTACAAGGCGGTGGAGAAGGACCTTGGGTTGGACCCCGAGATCACCAATGTGGACGGCGGTGCCATCGCGATCACGCATCCGCTGGCCGCATCCGGGGCTCGCATCACGATTCATCTGATCCACGAGCTGCGCCGTCGAGGAGGTCGCTACGGGCTCGGATCTGCCTGTATCGGTGGGGGTCAGGGTGGCGCCGTGGTGGTGGAAGCGTTCTAACATCTCTTCATTCGGAGGATGAGTTGAAAATCGAAAAGGTAGGTGTGGTTGGCTGTGGCCTCATGGGGAGTGGGATCGCGGAGGTCGCGGCCAAGGCGGGGTTCGACGTCGTCGTGCGAGAAGTGAGTGAGGAGTTCATCGAGGCTGGGCGAAAGCGAATCGAAAAGTCGCTGGCTCGGGCAGTCGACAAAGGTAAGCTGGAGCCGAAAGACCGCAACGATACGCTCGCTCGGCTCGACTTCTCCATCGACCTCGCCGGATTGGCGGAGTGCGACCTCGTCATCGAGGCCATTGTAGAGAGCATGGAGGCGAAGAATGAACTCTTCTCCACTCTCGACGGTCTTTGCGGATCCGAAACCATCTTCGCCTCGAATACTTCGTCGCTCACGATCACGGATATGGCCGCTGCGACGAAACGGCCGGACAGAGTCGTGGGTCTCCACTTCTTCAATCCTGTTCCCGTCATGAAGCTCGTGGAGGTCGTACGCACGATTGCCACCAGCGACGACGCGTTCGATGCTGCCTTCTCGTTTGCGAAGGACCTCGGGAAGCAACCCATCGCCGCGAAGGACAACTCGGGCTTTGTGGTGAATCTCCTCTTGGTGCCTTACATGCTCGACGCGATTCGGCATCTGGAGCGAGGCGTCGCGTCCGTCGAGGATATTGACCGAGCCATGACCCTCGGGCTTGGATATCCTATGGGACCCTTTACCCTATGTGATTTCGTCGGAATCGACACGCTCTATCGGATCTCCGAGATCATGTTCGACGAGTACCGCGAGGAGAGGTATGCGCCGCCACCACTCCTGAAGCGGATCGTGTCCATGGGACGCTACGGGAAGAAGGCCGGGAAGGGTTTCTACGATTGGTCTGGGGAGCGACCGAAACCACTGGCACTTTGAGACGAAGGTTGTCGAGGCGAGCACCCGGCATCTCAAGTATTGCCCTTCCGAAACGTGTGACCCACGTTTGAAGAATGGTCCTCGCGCCGATCAGAAATCCGACCCTCCTTCGTTCCGTCCGCCACGCATTGTTGGCGGTTGAGGACGTCTTCACGCGGGAGGAGGACATCTTTTCCGCACTCCACCGGGGCTTCCCCGGGGCGTCGATCATCGAGTCCGGGCCAGAGGCCCGTGTGGTACGGGCTATCCGTGCGGTTGGACAGGACCTTCCCATCGTCGAGATCGCCCGACTGGGCGTGCTGTCGTTCAGCTCTCCCCCACCGGCCGTGGTGATCCCTCCTATCGACACGGCTCCGGCCCGGATGAGGCAGCTAATCGATCAGGCAGCCCTCCCCATGACCTGGGACAGGCGGCTGGATCCTCGCTTCCCCTCGGGGTGAAGAGCCTGGGACGCCGGGTCCTCGAGTTCCCCTCTCGCTACTCTCGGACGAGCGCGGTCGCTGCGGCTGTGGGTCTCACGCCCGGCGCCCTCAAGGCGCGATTCCAGCGTTTCGGATTGCCGTCACCGTTCGCCTATACGGCATGGCTGCGAGCGCTCGGTGCCAGTGACCTACTTACGTGGCCAGGTATGACGACGGACCGGGTGGCTTTCCATCTCGGCCATTCGAGCACCGATGCATCCGGCCCCGACCCACGCGCCTAACGGCGCGCGGGTACCCCCGTTGCTCCTCCTCGAAATAGCGGTGCTATTCCTCGTCGTCGCGCCTTGCAGGATCCCGCGCCTCGGCACTCTCGGTGGCTCGCGAACTTCTGAAACACCACACTAAACAGAGAACGGCGACCCCGGGGAGGGGTCGCCGTCGTGTGGGTCGAACTGAGGAGTCCGGAGTCGCTAGGCCTTACCGCGACGCTGGCGCCGACGCTCTCTCCGGATGGCGGCCTCACGTTTGCGTTTCCGCTGTGCGGAGGGCTTCTCGTAAAAGCGACGCTTGCGGAGCTCTGAGTAGAGGCCGGACCGCTGCACCTTGCGCTTGAACCTGCGGAGAGCCCGCTCGAGGCTCTCGTTGTCTTGAATCGTTACTTCCAAAAGAACATCACTCCACTTGGTCGCTTAAGATGTAAGACTCAAAAGATAGTGGTCTAGGTCGTGTCACGGAAGCCTACCTTCACGGTGAAGTGTGTGGGAGTACAGGAGGTACTCGTCCCGATTGTCGATGAAATCTTCAGCCCACAGTTCGAAGGGAGGCATGGGGATTCGGGATTCAATATACTCGACGACCATCATGGCCAACTGAAGGCGATCTTTGGACCCGAAATCGATCCGCTGTCCTTCGAGAATGGAGTCGACGGCAGTCTCGAAGTTCTCGGGCTCCACCAGCGCGATGAAGTGACACACCTGGTCCAATCGGTAAGAGGCGTAGAGTGAGCGGAGTTCACCCATGTCCATTTTCTTGGATGGGTTCAGGTGCTGGGTGGCCGCCTTGAGTTCACGGGAGTTCTGAGACAGGAGGTTGCGGAACCAGCGCCGTCCCTTCGTCGGCGAATCGTCACTTGCTCTGTGGGTGTGCGCTGCAGAGGAGAGAAGCGCTAGTAGCAGAGGACGACCGAGCCCGCGGGCCTTTTGATCGATTTCGGCTTCGGACACCTCGACAAAAATGTCCGCGGTGCGGAAAAGGTCGGCGTCACCCTCGCAGTCTCGGGGACGGAAGGAGAGATATCCATGAAACTGGTGGTCCCGCCCCAAAAACGTCACGAGGAAGCACGCCCACGTAGCGTCTTCCCACTGGAGAAACCCGAGGGAGCGCTGACGGGAGCGGTCGAGGAGGGCGTGTTCGGCCAAATCTCCGGTGGGCTAGTGTCGGGGACCGCACCAGCGATAGGCTGATGACTTGGAATGTAAGCTTCTCTCAAGATGTCGGAAGCGCATCGGGCGAGCAAGGAAAGGAGCCCCGTGGCGCGCATCAGGCGGTGTGCCGATCTCTTGCCAGGGTCCTAAACATATTGTTATCGTGAGAAGTACGAGGTGAGTGTAACCTGAAAAAGACCGCATCAGACGGTGACTTTACCGCCGTTGTGAGCGCAGAGTGAAACCCGGCTGATGTGCCGGGTTTTTTGCCCGAATAGCCCCGCGCGATGCGGGGCGGCGATGCTGCCCATCGGTGGTGGGACTCCATTCTCCGGAGATCAGAATATCATGAATGTGACAACGTCCTCACTTCATCCCGAAGCGCCTCCGGAGGCCATGGCCGACGTTCCTGGTATCTGTGAGCTTCCCCTCACACGTGCCGTCGTCCAGTATCGTGATCTTCATGAGGTCGATCCAGCGGGCGGCCGGATCAAGGATATCGGCTTGGCACTCGTGCTACACGGACGATTCGCCTCGTCCGCAGAAGTGCTCGATCTCGGAAGCTCTACCGTGAAGTCCCTGGACCTGAGCTCCGAACTGGTTGTCCTCGATTGGGTGTATGAACCGACACTGGATCACATCAACCTCCTTCTGGCGGACTGGTCGCAGGATGATCAGAGCGAAGAGGCTGGTTCGAGACTCGAAACGTACAGCTTTCAGATCGCCCTCGAGCTCCTCGGACGGGTCGGATACGGCCCCCTCACGAGACCGACCATCCTGAGGATCGGCTTTCGTGATATCTGTCGGGATTTCGACTTGCATGAGGGTACTTCCGTGCGGATCCTGATGGGAGAGCAGGGACTCACTCGGGCTCACCTCGACTACGATGCGAATGCGCTGGTGTTTCGCGCCTTGTCCCCCGAGCCGGACTCTTCCCTGGAGGCTGCCGTGCTCGAGGCCTTCGGCGACAACGAGGTAACCCGAATCTCCGAGGAACATGACGGGGGCACGATCCAATATCTGGTCCGGCTCGCCCTCCCAATCAACCTGTCCGAGGCTCGACAGGAGATCCACACGATCAGATTGGGTCTCAGCCGACTCTTGGCTCGCTTCGAGAAGGACCGTTTCCGTGAGGTCGAAAAACACCTCTCCACATTCGGGTCACGCGACACCCTCGCGCGCCTTCATGTTCAGGAGCGACACTTTCGATCGGTCGCGCTTCGACCCTCGAGCACATCCGGTGACCGGCAGACCGTACACTGAGCGACGCCAAAGTCGAGCGTTAATCCTCTCTTCCAGCGCTGGGCACGCTCGATGCTCGGAATGGTTATTTTTTGGTAAAAATAATTCCGTTCAATAGGTCGAATCCGTAGGGGCTCGTCGACGTAAGTGCCCATCAGTACGGAATTTCGCCGGTCAGAAATCTGCGAAACGGAAGCGTCGCCGATCGCGAGGAACAGTTGGTTTTGTCTGGAAATAGTGTTTTATAAGCCGTTGATGTGCAACGACTTATGAGCTTACGTTGGGCGCACGACAATTTGGTGAGGAGGCTTGCGCGGCCCCTCAGGGACCAGTATTATGGGTCTACCTCGAGGTTGTTACCACTTCCATCACAATTTGAAATTCGCGCTGAGGATTGCCACCATCACGTCCTTATTCTGCGAGTTTTCGAGCCAACGATTCTCGGGAGATTTATGCGCATGTGGGAGACTCGCTCTGTCCAGATCACTGTTCAGCTTCCTGCCGATATAGCCGAGCAAGCTGAAGAGGTTCAGAGGACCGATCCAGAGTTCTTGAGTCGAGTCATGCTGTACGGACTCACCCGCCGATCCATCTATCGGCACCTTCGCGAACGTAGCCGAGAGCAAACTCCATCTGAGGTCGAGGGCCGGTTCGCGACCTGAGGGGTTGACCTTATCCGCATGCCTGGATAAACCTAAGGGCAAGCAGGGCACAGATTTGCACGTCGGCCGACGTGCTGTTGCGGTGCCTGACAGGCACTTGGGAGGTACGGCGTGGCGGATGCCCGCCCGAATGCTTCTTCGTCGGAGTCCGTGCGTGCGAACGAGGCCATGTTACGGACCAAGTACCTAGACTACTGTTCGGCGCAGGTGGCCGAGCACCTTCTCTCGCTCTCGCCGGACGACATTTACCTTCTCGCTGAGGCGACACATCGGCGGGATGGTGCTCCGGGTGATGGCGCCCCCTCTTACGATCGCATGGTTCAGATGGCGACAGAGGGAATTGTCAGGCGCCTAGCACTTCCCGAATTCGAACGCTGGGCCGAAGATTATTCCCGTGACCCCACCCGGTACGAGTCGGATCTGCTCGGTTTTTGGGACGATGACGTCGGCCACGGGGTGACGCCCAACTAGTGTCGGGACGCTAGAACGGAAGGTCGTCGTCGGGCTCGGCGATAGGCTCGCTTGTCGAGGGGGCAGGGGGGGCGGACGCGGTACGACCTTGGAAGCCGGTATCCCCACCGGTATCCCCACCGGTCGAGCCCAGCATGACCATCTCGGCGACGACGATGTCCGTCCAATACTTTACTTGGCCGTCACTCTCCGTCTGAGAGTATTCCAGGCGCCCCTCGGCATATATGCGATCGCCCTTCTTCACCCACTGCTCCACGATATCCACCAGACGCCCGAAAAAAGTCAGTCGGTGCCACTCCGTTTTCTCCTGTTTCTGCCCGGAACCGTCCTTCCACTGACGATTCGTCGCAACGGACAGCTTTGCTACTCGATTGCCAGATGAGGTGGCTCGGATTTCTGGGTCGCTCCCCACGTTACCGATGAGCATGACCTTGTTTAGGGACCGACTCATTTCAAGAGTGCTCCTTGTAGCCTGGTGTCATGGATTCACCCACAGATGATCCACCTGCGGATGACAGAGCGGGGACCCAAGGTACCCAAGGCCTGTACTCGACGCTATGGTCGAGGGGCGTGTTGAAGAAGTAGCGTCTCTCGAGCGCCCCTTCTAGTTTCCGAGCAATCGCGCGGGCAGTCCCATGAGAACAAGAGTTGAATGAATCCCCCATGAGTGATTTGCAGTATATCAAGGTGCAGTGGGACGAAGAGTTGGCG
>CAUZAE010000100.1:0-11315 GCA_963577685.1 Gemmatimonadales bacterium UBA6960
GGAGTCGGCAGGCTTCGTGGGGACTCAGTGTGAGACTGGGCTGACCGGCGCCCTCTACGAAGAGCCCTGTGTCGACGGTTACCAACTGGTGGATGTCACAGTGGGCTACAAGGTCCCAGGGACTCTGGCCACCCTTCAGTTGGTGGTGAACAACTTGTTCAATACGCCCTACCGGAGCTTTGTCGGTGTGCCCGAGATCGGTCGGTTCATCATGGTCCAGGCGAAGTACGACCTCTTTTAGACGACCGGTCTACGAACCCCGGAGGACAAATCTGAATTGTCGAAAACAGAGACTCCCAAAGCCGATGAGGTCACCGTCCGCTGTGGCTTTTGTCTGACTTTGAATGCGGTGGACCTGGCCAAGGCGGCGGACCGTCCGGTGTGCGGTGACTGTGAGAAGCCGATCCTTCTCGACCGCCCGGTCCAAGTGACCGATGAGGACTTCGAGCGGACGGTGCTCGGATCGGGGCCCCCGGTCCTCGTGGACTTCTACGCGGACTGGTGTGGACCGTGTAAGATGGTCGCACCGCTCGTCGACGAAATCGCTCAGGACAACATCGGAAAACTGTTGGTCGCCAAGATCGATGCGGACCAGGCGCCGGGATTGCTCGAACGGTTCGGCATTCGAGGGATACCTACGGTGATTCTGTTCAAAGGGGGCGAGGAGGTGGCCCGCAGCGTAGGCCTCGAGCCCGACAAATTGCGAAGTATGACAGAGCAGGCGGTCGGGTAGGCCGAGCACAATGAGCAAACAGAAGCGTTTGGCTGCCATCCTCGAACTCGTGAAGGCCAATCGGGTGACGAGTCACGAGGTCTTGCGAGAGCTCCTGGAGGAGCGGTCGATAGAAGTCACGCAAGCGACCTTGTCCCGCGACATTCGACAACTTCGGCTGGTCAAGGTTCGGGGAGCCCAAGGGGTCTCACACTATCGGCTCCCTGAGGACTGGGGGAATAAGCCGCCCCTGAGTACACTCCTGCCGATGCTCTTTCTCTCTGCGGAGGGTTCGGAGAACCTCGTGGTGATTCGAACGATGAGTGGAGGAGCGGCGGGCGTGGCCATCTCGATCGACTGGGAGGACTGGCCGGAGATCCTGGGCACGGTGGCCGGCGAAGACACGATCATAGTCGCGCTGAGGGACAAGTCTGACATGCCTCTCATCCGCGATCGACTGATTGAAATCGCACGAGGAGAGAGCGCCTGAAGCGCGTTCTCAAAGGGGCCTGATTGCCCCGAGGTTCAAGCGTTTAGCAGGCCCGAAGCCTCCTTGACATCGTAGGGTCCCCGGCTATTATTCCTGCAAGAATATGCGCAATGATCGGATATTTGTGAGGCAATCATGGGGTTAAAGGTCGTGCTCGCGTACTCCGGGGGCTTGGACACGTCGGTCATCGTGCCGTGGCTCCGGGAGAACTACGATGCCGAGGTCGTCTGTGTGGCGGTGGACGTGGGTCAGCCGGGTGGTCTCGATGGACTGGCCGAAAAAGCCAGGGCCACGGGAGCCTCCGCTTTCTACGGCGAAGATCTCCGCGAGGCTTTCGTGGAAGATTTTGTTTGGCCTACGCTACGGTCGGGCGCGGTTTACGGTCGCAAGTATCTACTCGGTACGTCGATGGCACGACCGATCATTGCCCGACGGATGGTCGAGATCGCTCGCGAAGTGGGAGCCGATGCACTGGCACACGGCTGCACTGGGAAGGGAAACGATCAGGTTCGATTCGAGCTGACGTTCATGGCGCTCGCGCCTGACCTGAAGGTGATCGCTCCATGGAGGGAGTGGGATCTCCACTCACGAGAGGATTGCCTCGCGTATGCCCGTGCCCGGCATATTTCTCTGACCGGGGTCGACGAGAGCAAGCTGTACTCCCGCGACGAGAATCTTTGGCACATATCCCATGAGGGTGGCCCGCTAGAGGATCCGGCCTACGAACCTGATGAGTCCATATACCTTTGGACTCTGTCTCCCGAGCTGGCGCCCGACACGCCGGAGTACGTCGAGCTCAAGTTCCACGAGGGGCGTCCCGCGAGCCTGAATGGCAAGGAGCTCGGTGGGGTGGCGTTGCTCACCGCGCTGAACGAGATCGGTGCGAGGCACGGCGTCGGGCGCATCGACCTGGTGGAGGATCGGCTGGTCGGGATGAAGTCACGTGGCATCTATGAGACACCCGGCGGCACGCTACTCCACGTGGCCCTCCAGGAACTCGAACAGCTGACGCTCGATCGACGAGCTTTGGCGCTCAAGGATGAGATGGCGGCCCGGTACGCGGACCTGGTGTACGAAGGATGGTGGTGGACGCCCGAGCGGGAGGCTATCGACGCGTTCATGGACGTGCTCATGAAGAAGGTGACCGGATCCGTAAGCCTGAAGCTCTTCAAGGGTGTGGCGACCGCGGTGAGTCGGCGGAGCGAGGAATCCCTCTACGATGCGAGTCTCGCCTCCTTCGGCGAAGACGAGACGTACGACCACGCCGACGCACAGGGCTTCATCAGACTATTCGGGTTACCCGCGCGTGTTGCAGCGGAAAGAGCTGACGGAAAGGGCGAGTCGGACGCTGCTGTCACTGAAATCCTGAGGTCGACCATTTCCAAAGCGCCCGTCGGCTGATTCTACCGTGGTTGACGCCACACCCCAAGATCCCCTCTGGAGCGGTCGAATTCGCGGGCCTATGGCGCCTGCGATGATTCCGCTGAACCGGAGCCTGGACGTCGACATCAGGTTGGGACCTCAAGATATCCGTGGGAGCCTAGCCTGGAGTCGTGCTCTGGTACGGGCAGGCGTAGTGACCTCATCCGAAGGCGACCTCTTGGTCGAGGGACTCGGGCGTGTGGCGAAACGCCTCGAGAGCAGTGATCACTCCGGTGAGGCCGACGAGGACATACACTCATTGGTCGAGCGACTGCTCCACGAAGAGGTGGGAGACGTCGCGGGAAAGCTCCATACGGGAAGATCTCGCAACGATCAGGTCGCGACGGACTTTCGCCTTTGGAGCATGGAGACTTGCGACGTCCTCGACCGGGCGATCGCTGGAGTCCAAAACGTTCTGTTCGAGTGGGCACAAGGGTCGGTCGACGTGATCCTCCCGGGCTACACTCACCTTCAGCAAGCTCAGCCTGTACGGGCCGCCCATTGGGTACTCTCGCATTTCTGGCCGCTGGATCGGGACCGAGAGCTGATCAGCGCCGCACGAGCCCAGGCGGGGGTGTTGCCGCTCGGCTCGGGAGCCCTCACGGGATGTCCGTTCGCGATCGACCGGGAGTTCTTGCGGAAGGAGTTGGGATTTATTCGCATTTCGGACAACAGCATGGACGCGGTGAGCGATCGGGATTGGGCTCTGGATCTTCTCTTCGCCTCGGCCCGCATCGGAATTCATCTATCCCGCCTTGCCGAAGATCTGGTCCTTTTCGCATCCAAAGAGTTCGCCTTCGTACGGCTCTCCGACGGCTTCAGCACCGGTTCGAGCCTGATGCCGCAGAAGCGCAATCCGGATGTGGCGGAGTTGGTACGGGGTCAATCGGGTCGGCTCGTAGGCAATCTCACTTCTCTGATGATCGTCCTAAAGGGGCTGGCGACGGGATTCAATCGTGACCTCCAGGACGACAAGCGGACTTTGTTCGACTCGGTCGATACCTTGATGGTCGTGCTCCCGGCTGTGGAAGGAGCCGTGGACGGCGCTGAATTTCAGCCGGACCGAATCGGAGACGTCCTCGATCCGCAGCTTCTCGCCACCGACCTGGCGGACTATCTAGTCCGAGCCGGCGTTCCATTTCGGAAGGCCCACCAGGTGGTGGCAGCAGTCGTGAGGACAGCTGAAGAGCGTGGCCTGGCCCTCGATGAGCTCCCTGTCGATGCCTTTGGCGAAGCCCATTCCGCGTTCGGCTCCGACGTTCTAGACGTGTTCTCGTGGGAGCGGGCCGTCGAGGCGCGCGAGGCGCCCGGCGGGACCGCCCGGGGCGCTGTCCTGGACCAACTCTCACAGGCTGCCTGCCGCCTCGGCCGTGGATGAAACGCTTTCGTCTGGCTCTTCTAGGGTCCTGCCGGCGGCTTCGGCGAACGGGCGCAGTCCGGCCATGAGCTGATCAAACTCCGCACAAGTCAAAGACTGGTCCCCGTCCGAGACGGCCAATTCAGGGTTCGGATGGACCTCTACGATGAGTCCGTCTGCGCCTGCCGCGATCGCCGCGTAGGAGAGTGGAGCGACCAGATCACGGCGTCCCCCGGCGTGACTCGGATCCGCCACGACAGGCAGATGGGTTTCGCGTTTCAGCACCGGAATCGCCGCGAGATCGAACGTGTTTCGAGTCGAATCTTCGAACGTTCTGATCCCTCGCTCACAGAGGATGACGTTCATGTTCCCCTGCTTCATCACATACTCGGCTGCCAGGAGCAGATCCTGGATCTTCGCGGACATGCCTCTCTTGAGTAGGATCGGGCGATGTAGGCGGCCCACCTCCGTCAAAAGTGAATAGTTCTGCATGTTGCGGGCGCCGATCTGTAGAACGTCGGCGTAGGACGCCACCAGGTCGACCTGCCGAGTGTCCATCACCTCGGTGACGACCGGGAGCCCCGTTTCGGCGCGCACGTCGGCCAACATCTTCAGGCCGTCTTCACCGAGTCCATCGAACGCATAGGGCGAACTCCGAGGCTTGAACGCCCCACCTCGCAACGCGGTCGCCCCGGCGGCCTGGACCCGGCTTGCGGTCTCCGAGAGCATGCCCGAGCCCTCCACCGAGCAGGGGCCGGCGATGATCGCGAGCGGAGTGTCTCCGATCGAAGTGTCACCGATGCGAACCCGAGTGGACTCGGCGGTCGCTTGCCGGCTGGCTAATTTGTACGGCTTCATGATGGTACGAACCCCTTCGACACCAGGGATCGAGAGAAGCGGCACGTGGGCCAGTTCGTCCGGGTCGCCGATGCAGAGAACGACCGTCCGGTGTTCTCCCCGGATCACATGGGTACGGGGTCCGAGGGATTCCACCCTTTCCCGGATGTGGTCGAGCTCCTGCTCCGACACACCGAGGCGCGTGATGATGATCATTATGCAGCTCACCGTATGAGAATAAAAAAAGGCCTCCGACGAAGTCGGAAGCCTCGGGACAGAGCGCTTCGTGCGTTAGTACGCGCGCGTCAGCCGCCGACTTCCGGAGGGGGTCGGCTCATAAACTCGAAAACTCGATATGTGTAGTGAGCGCTCATGTCTGACAACCTGTCTCGGCGGTGGTGTCGAGTCAACCTGTAGCCTGGTTTCCCACACGTTCTTCCGATAGATTTCCCCCGAAAATAAGGCCCACCGTTACTCATTTGTGACTCTTGGAGAATCTATCATGGCCACGGCCACCGCGGATCCGAAGCGCTCGGTGACGGCAGCGGCGACGCGCCCAACGCTCGATGATCTCGACTTGCCTTTGGGCAAGCGTGTACGTCTTCGTAGGCTTCTTTACGGACGGGGAATGAAGAACGGGACTCTTCTCATTCTTCCCATCGATCAGGGCCTAGAGCACGGACCGATAGATTTCTTCCCAAATCCTCCTTCACAAGATCCGGATTTCCAGTGGCGTCTTGCGTTGGAGGGGAACTACAACGCGGTGGCATGTCATTACGGTCTCGCCCGAAAATACATGACGAAGTATGCAGGCGAAGTTCCACTTCTCTTGAAGATCAATGGCAAGACCACCATTCCGTCCGATGATGAGGCTTTTTCCTCGATGACGGGAAGCGTCGAGGATGCGGTATCGTTGGGTGCCGATGCGGTCGGGTACACTCTGTACGTCGGGTCACCGCGCCAGGATGAGGATATCCACCAGCTCCAGATCGTCCGCGAGGACTGTGACAAGTACAATATGCCGTTGGTCGTGTGGTCCTACCCAAGGGGCGCCGCGATCGAGGGAAGGGGCGGTCGTGACAGCCTGTATGCGGTGGACTACGCGGCACGGGTAGCGTTGGAGATGGGTGCGGACATCGTGAAGCTCAACATCCCCAAGCAGGGCCCCAAGGACTCTGAGCAGCCCGGCGACTATGTGGGGATCGACTATGACTACGGTGAGGGTGCCCGCCGCGTCGTGGAGTCGGCCGGGCGGTGTTTGGTTCTCTTTTCCGGGGGGAGCAAGCTCGGAGATGAGGACCTCATGACGAAGGCTCGTACCGCCATGGAGTCAGGGGCGACTGGACTCATCTTCGGACGAAACATGTGGCAGCGGCCGTTCGATGACGCGCTCGCCATGACCCGGAGCGTTCAGGACATGTTGCAGGGCCACGGCGCCTGACGTCTTTGGCGGACTAGCCTGCCTTGACCGATGCCGACACGCTGAAACGGGCCGTAGGGCTCGAGGCTGCGGGCCTCGTCGAAGACGGCATGTGCCTCGGCTTGGGCACGGGTTCGACGGTCGCGTTTTTTCTGCTATTTTTGGCGGAGAGGCTGAATCGTGATGGACTCCGCAATGTCGTGGGCGTGCCAACCTCGCTGAGAACGGCGCGGGAGGCGCGCGAACTCGGGATTCCGCTGACTTCACTGGCTGAGCATCCATCTCTGGACCTGACGGTCGATGGCGCGGACGAAGTTGATCCGCGCCTGAACCTCATCAAGGGTCTCGGGGGCGCCCTCTTGCGAGAGAAGATGGTGGCGCAGGCCTCTGCGCGGTTGGCGATCATGGTGGATGAATCGAAGGTCGTCACGTCGTTGGGCGAGAAGTCGCCCATTCCGGTGGAGGTCGTTCAGTTCGGATGGGAGGCACATGAGTGCTTTCTGGAATCGTGGGGCGCGCGTCCCGTGGTGCGCCGCCTCCCAGACGGCCAGCCGATGACGAGCGACAACGGGAACTACATCATCGATTGCCATTTTTCAGGGGGAGTCGATGATGCAGAAGCGCTCGATGGGGCTCTCGCGTCGAGGGCCGGTGTGGTGGAGTCCGGACTCTTCCTCGGTATGGCCACCCACGTATTGGTGAGCAGCCAGGAAGGAGTTCGCAGTCTGTTCCGAGATGAACCGACATGAGCGTCAAGATCGCACCCTCCATTCTGTCGTGTGACTTCGGTTGTCTCGCTGAACAGGTGGGAGAGGCGTCCGCGTCCGGAGCGGACTGGATCCACGTGGATGTGATGGATGGGCATTTCGTTCCCAATATCACGATTGGCCCGGCCGTCACCGCGGCCGTGAGGGGAGCGACCGATCTGCCGGTTGATGTACATCTCATGATCGAACGCCCAGAACTCTATCTGGACGCCTTTGCCGACGCTGGTGCGGACTATCTGACCGTACATCAGGAGGCCTGCCCCCATCTGCACCGCACCGTCCAACGGATCCGGGAATTGGGCGTGAGACCCGGCGTTACCGTCAACCCGGAGACATCGCTGAGTGTATTGGCCGACATCCTCCCCGAGGTCGATCTCGCACTGGTGATGTCGGTCAATCCCGGGTTCGGGGGGCAGTCATACATCCCGGCGAGCACGGCAAGGATCGAGCGGTTGAGGCAGATGCTGGATGAAGGAGGGAGCGACGGCGTCGAGCTGCAGGTGGACGGTGGGATCGTCGCGAAGACGGCCGTAGCCGCGAGTGGGGCAGGTGCCACGGTCCTGGTAGCGGGGTCGGCCGTCTTCGGCCATCCCGGTGGCATTGCGGAGGCCATTCGGCTCATTCGAGAAGCGGCGGATGCCGGCTAGGGGGCGCACCCGGGATCGCTACGATTCCCTGCCCGCGCCATCGTGAAACCTCCAACGTTGATGGCCGTCTTGGCCCACCCCGACGACGAAGTGCTGTGTGCAGGGACGCTCCTGACTCAGCGTGCTACCGGCTCACGTGTGGTGGTCCTGTGGCTCACCCGAGGCGAGATGACGGATTCACTGGGCCCGATCGGCAGGGAGGAGGTGGCCAAACGCAGGCTGGAGCTCGGACTGCAGGTCGCCGAGCTCCTGGATGTGGAGGCGCGCTGGCTCTCGCTCCCTGACTCGGCGGTGGAGGCGACGCCTAAAGCGGCTCGAGAGGTGGCCAAAGTCATTGCCGACATCAAGCCGGATGGGCTCATCACCTGGGGCGATGCGTGGGCTCGCGGCTTCCGCCATCCCGACCATCAAACGACGGGGAAGATAGCCAGAGACGCGGTCAATCTCGCCCGCATCGCGGGTGTCGTGACACCCGGCGCCCCCCATCGTGAGTTCTGTCCCGTCTTCACACTTCGTGACATCCACTCCACCCTCCCATCAGTAGTGCTTGACGTAGGTGACCATGCCGACATGATATTTAAGGTGGCCGAGCACTATCGACGCGCGATCGGGTTCGGCGCGAGGGAGTGGTTAGAGGGACGCCTTCGGTCCGCTGGAGATCGTTGGGACCGAGATCTGGTCGAGGAGTTCGACGCGTGGGAGAGTGGGGATGGCTTGGTCGAGCAACTCCTGCCTCATCGGCAGGGCTCGTTCCACAACCATCCCGAAAGAACGGTCTGAGCAGGCTGGCCTCAGCGGGCGCTTCCGGGGGGCTACGACTGCCCGGGGAGAACCACTAATTGGGTACACATGGCTATGGATCCAACAGTTATTGACCCCGCCGCTCTCGCCAGGATTGAGGAGTGGGGTGGGCTGAAGCTTTCGAGCGAAATCATATCCACGCTTTTCCCGCTGGAGTCGACAACAGCGATCCCGTCTGCCGAACAAGAAGTCGAGGTCACGACGGACTGAGCGTGAACGTGTCCGAATTCGCCCTCCTGAGTCCGCTGAATCATGCCGCGAGTGACGTGTTCGACTGGCACATGCGTCCCGGAGCTCTGGAGCGGCTGATCCCGCCGTGGGAACACATCAAAATAGAAAGACGCACCGGTACGCCGGCCGATGGCGGTCACATCCGTTTCAAACTGAGTCGAGGACCGACGGAGCTCACCTGGGAAGTAAAGCACACGAACTACGAAGAAGGTCGACTCTTCAGTGACGAGCAAACGCGCGGGCCGTTCACTCGCTGGCTTCACACGCACCGATTCGAAGTCGTGGGGGAGGGCAGATCCACCGTCGAGGACCATGTGAGTTGGGAGCTCCCCATGGGGATGGCAGGCAAGCTCTTGGGGGACTCGACGGTGGAGCACGAGCTCGAGCGGCTTTTCACCTTCCGGCACCATCGTCTCGAGAGCGATTTGGCGCGCATCGATCGCTATGGAGGTCCGACGCCACTCCGAGTCGGCGTCACGGGATCGAGCGGACTCATCGGGCAGGCGCTCTGCCACACCCTCACCACCGGCGGCCACGACGTCGTCCGCTTGGTTCGCAAACGTAGCTCAACAGGCCCGGACGTATTCTGGGATCCGGCTGATGAGGCGATCGATGCGGATCGGCTGGAGGGACTCGACGCGGTCGTACATCTTGCAGGGGAGCCCCTCCTGGGCCTGCGCTGGACCCACGACAAGAAGAGGCGCATCCGAGAGAGTCGGGTCTACGGGACGGAATTTCTAGCTCGTGCGCTGGCAGGACTCCGGCGTCCGCCCCGCGTGTTGGTGTGCGCGTCCGCCGTCGGCTTCTATGGCGACCGAGGCAATGCGGTGCTCACGGAGGAGTCGAAGCCCGGTAGGGGGTTTCTCGCGGATCTTTGCCAGGCATGGGAGAACGCCAGCCGTCCGGCGGCCAGAATGGGCATACGAGTCGTAAATCTTCGAATCGGTCTCGTGCTCACGCCCTTGGGGGGAGCGCTGGGTACGATGCTGCTGCCCTTCAAGGTCGGAGTTGGCGGCCGGCTCGGAAGCGGACATCAGTACGTTAGCTGGATCGACCACGATGACCTGCTGAGCTTGATCTTTCACGTGATCCGGACCGACTCGATTCGGGGTGCCGTTAATGCGACTTCCCCCCTGGCGGTTCCCAACTCCACCTTTACCGGCACCCTCGGCCGAGTGCTACGCAGGCCGACACTGCTTCCCATCCCGAGCCTGGCGGTCAAGGCACTCTTCGGGGAGATGGGTAAGGAAACCCTGTTGGCCAGCGCCCGCGCCCAGCCGGCGGTCGCCGAAGAGACGGGCTTTGAGTTTCGGTACCCAGGCCTTGAAGAGTCTCTTCTCTACCAATTGGGGAGGGAGGTCCCGGTTCCGGGAGAGGGCCAATGACCGGAGCGAAAATCGCGTTCGTGCTAGTCTGGGGCGATCCTCCCGATGTCCCCGTCTGGGGAGATCGTCGGATAAGAAGATCCCTTGGCCCGAAAAGAGAGAGCGATCCGCGGGTAAGCCCATTCGAAGAGGATCCTGTCGAACTCCTTCGATTCGAGTCGGGATGCCTCGTACATTCCGGCGGCCTCGCGTTGACGGAAGGCCTCGAAGAGGAGTAACGCCGTGGCTACGGACACGTTGAACGACTGAGCCATTCCCACCATGGGTATCGACACGCGTAAATCGGCTAGCTCGAGGGATCGCTCGCTCAATCCGAGGAGTTCGGCTCCCATCATCAGCGCGGTGGGCTCTGTGAAGTCCACCTTCCTGAAGTCCACGGCGTCAGCCCCCGGATGTGCTGCCAGGATGCGGAAGCCACTTTCCTTCAATGTACGTACAGCGTCTTCGGTCGAGGCATGGCGGCGTATACGAACCCATTTGGACGTTCCGGCAGAGGTGTGCGCGTGAATATCGAGCCCCTCCACCGGAACTACAGCGTGGGCCTCGAGCACTCCGACCGCGTCACAATTTCGGAGGATCGCGGAGAGGTTATGGCTCTTGTGGACCCGCTCCATCAGCACGGTGAGGTCCGGCTGACGGCGTTCCAGCGCGGCGGAAAGTCGTCGAAAACGTTCCGGGTTCATTGCAAGCTAGGCTTCGGTATCGGGGAGGGCATCTCAGATTCGGACCGTCGGGATCCAACCTCGGTTACAGAACAGCACGGAGCCCTTATGATATGGGGTACCGCCGGGGTGGCGAAATGGTAGACGCAGGGGACTTAAAATCCCCCGGGAGATATCCCATGCGGGTTCGATTCCCGCCCCCGGCACTTGGCGTAAGGTTGGGTAGGGTAGGGAATCAGGCGGATCACCAGATCGTGTCGGTCTTAGGGTATTTCTCGAATCGAAAATCGATACGAGCCCAGCGATACCCAGTTGGCTATATGTGGCCCCTAGGTCCCTACCCAAAGCGCGTAACGGCCGGCTGGTAACACCGCCTTTTGGTTCCCGTCAGGGGCGAGCCGCAGGGATATCAACAAAAGGTCCTCTCCCTGCTCATTGATTATGCTCGCGTAAAACGAGGACTGCGTCTCGAGGAGGACTTCAACCTGAGTCTCCTCTTCCAGACTCAAAGCGAAGGAGTCAGCGAGGGGGGTGATGTGCGTGCTAGTCACGGGCGAAGGGTTACGGAAGCAATCGCTCGGCGA
>CAUZAE010000101.1:0-11313 GCA_963577685.1 Gemmatimonadales bacterium UBA6960
AGGCGAGGACGTCCTGGATCTCGCGACGCTCATAGAATCGGACGCCTCCCACGATCTGGTACCGCACGCCTCTCCTGAGAAATGCGTCTTCGAGTGCCCGAGACTGGGCGTTGGTCCGATACAGAATCGCGAAATCCCGATACGTCAGGACCGGATCCGCCGCCATCCGATCCTCGATCTGATCACCGATCCACCGGGCCTCGTCTGTCTCCCCTGAGGTCGTCGCCAGCGTGATTCGCTCCCCACCCGACCGATCGGTCCGTAGCGTCTTGCCCTTCCTATCGAGATTCTCGGATATGACGGCGTTAGCCGCCGCTAGAATCACCTCTGTCGATCGATAGTTCTGCTCCAGGCGCACGACACGGGCCCCCGCAAACGCCTGTTCAAAATCGAGAATATTACGGATGTCAGCCCCTCGCCATCCGTAGATACTCTGATCGTCATCGCCAACGACCATCAGATTCCGATGTTCCGACGCCAGCAACTCGACGAACCGGAATTGGGCCCGATTCGTGTCCTGGTATTCGTCCACCAGCAGGAAGCTGAAGCGGTTTCGATAGAAATTCAGGATCTGTTCGTTAGCTTCGAACAATCCCACCGGCTTGACCAGTAGGTCATCGAAGTCGAACGCGTTCTGTGCCTTGAGCGACTCCTGGTAAGCCGGATAAACCTTCGCCACGTTCCGAGCGAACGTGTCGAAGCTGTCAGCGTTTTCTTCGACGAAGCGCTCGGGACCGATCAATCGGTTCTTGGCTCCACTGATATGGCCCCGAATCACTTTTGCGCTCCACCGGCGCGGGTCGAGACCTACCGCTTCGGTCGCCTTCTTGATCGCTTTCAAGCTCTGCTCGGCATCGAAGATGGAGAAGGTATGCGTCCACCCGAGAGACGGAGCGTGGCGTCGCAAGATCCTGGCGCCGATCGCGTGGAACGTACCGGTCCACATGCCAGTGGGCTGGGCTCCCAGGAGGGACGAGATCCTGTCCCGCATCTCGCCCGCGGCCTTGTTCGTGAAGGTGACCGCTAGGACTCGATCGGCGGGAACACCGTGCTCGTGGATGAGCTGTGCGATGCGAACGGTAAGCACTCGGGTCTTGCCCGACCCGGCCCCCGCCAGGACGAGCAGGGGTCCCTCAAAGTGTGCAACGGCCTCTCGTTGCTCCTTATTGAGGGCCTCGTGATCTGATGCGTGCATGTTCGAGTCGTGATCTCATGAAGCAGCAGGAGTCTCGGGGGGATCGACGCCGATCAGACCCGAGAGGCCGGAAGACGGATGTCGAAGATGGCTCCTCTGCCTTCATTGTCCAACAGGTGGATCTGGCCTTTGTGGGCCCGTTCGATGATCCGGCGAGAGAGCGTCAATCCCACACCCCACCCCCCCTCCTTTCCGCTCACGCCGGGCTCGAAGATCTTGTCGCGTAGATCCGGATCCACACCGGGACCCGTATCTTGAATCCGAACGTGTAGCCAACCCGGCAGTCCCTCTCGAACCTTCAGCCGGATCTCTCCCCCTTTCCCCGCCATCGCATCGAGGGCGTTCTTGACGATATTTTCGAGAGCCCACAGGAGGAGCACTTCACTGCCGAGAACCTTCGGCAGACCCTTCGGCACGTCCACGATCAGGAGGACCCCCGTGCTCAATCGCGGGAGTCGGGCCTGAAGGTAAGTCTCGAGGTCCCGCACAACTTCTCGGATGTCCAGAGACTCAAGCGTCGGATCCCGCCCGATCAACTCGAAGCGGTAACTGATGCGTTCCAACCTCACCAAGTCCTCTTCGATCCCTCCAGCGACCGTATCGGCCTCCACCGCGCTGGGTCTCTCCTCTATGGGCAAGCGTAGAAGCTCGAGCCAGCCCTGAAGGGATGAAATGGGTGTCCCCAGCTGGTGGGCCAATTCCCTCGCCATGGCAGTCCAAGCCTTGTCCTGCTCAGCCCTTCGCTGGGCACGGATGACCAAGAAGCCGATGCTCACGGTGATCACTAGACCACTCGCCTGAAGCCACGGAATCCACTTGAGACGGGCCAGCTGTGGAGTGTCCCCAAAGTGAATCAGTGTGCCTCCCGCGCCCTGGATAGGCTCTCGACCCGAGGCGGCCAAACGACGCACCAAGAGCTTCACCTCATCCTGTCCCCGAGGCGAATAGATATCAGCCTCGAAGGGGAGGTTCTCTGCCGAGAGCACCGTATCGTTCGGACCCGTCCAGATCATCGGAATGCCCGATGCGACCACGACCTCTTGAAGCTCGAAGAGAGCCGTCTCGAAGCGCCCTTGGTCCCGAGCCGCTCCGCCGCTCCCCGGATCCCCCGTATCCTGGATGAGCTCCTGAACGAGCCCGGACACCTGCGTCAGGAGTTCATCGTTTCGGTGGAGTTCATCGACGAACGATTGCGTATAAAGGAGATACCAGCCGAGCAGGACGATGAAGAGCGTGGCGATCGCTACCGGCCACTTGATGCGCATCATGGCGCGAACCCTTCGACTCGAGCGCCCGAAGCTTTCACTACGGTTCGATCGTCGACTGGCCTATACGTTCCTGAAGGGCTTGGGGGACCCTCACGGTGCCATTCGACTGTTGATAGGTCTCTAGGATTGCCACCATGAGCCGAGGCAGCGCCAACGCCGAGCCATTGAGGGTATGCACGAACCGAGGCTTCTCTCCTTGAGCCGGGCGATAACGTATGCCGGCTCTCCGCGCCTGAAAGTCACCGAATGTACTGCAACTCGAGACCTCCAACCACTGACCCACACCCGGGGCCCAGACTTCAAGGTCGTACGTCATTGCGGCGGAAAATCCGAGATCGCCTGTGGCCAGAGTCACCACTCGGTAATGTAGATCCAATCGCTGGAGGACCGACTCCGCTTCCGCAGTGAGCTCCTCCAGGGCCTCTCGACTACGCTCAGGAGTCTCGTACCGCACCAACTCCACCTTGTCGAACTGGTGTACGCGGAGCAGTCCTCTCGTATCCGCGCCGGCGGCACCCGCCTCGCGCCGAAAACACGGACTGTACGCAGTGTAACGGACAGGAAGATCCTCGGCGCCGAGCAACTCATCGGCATGAAGATTCGTGACGGGCACCTCCGCCGTCGGGATCAACCAAAGATCGTCCCTTTCCGTCTGGTAGGAATCATCTGCGAACTTCGGGAGCTGTCCCGTGGCGGTGAGCGTCTCGCGCGTGACGAGGTAGGGGACACGCAGCTCGGTGTACCCGTGTTCCTCTGTATGCATGTCGAGCATGAAGTCGATCAGGCACCGCTGAAGCCGCGCGCCCATCCCCTTCAAGACTGGGAAGCCGGATCCCGAGAGCTTGGACCCACGTGGAAGATCCAGAATATTCAAGGCACTCGCGAGATCCCAGTGAGGCTTGGGCTCGAATCCAAAGTCCACGGGCGAACCGACCGTGCGTACGATCACGTTATTCTCCACCCCTCCCTCCGGGACCTCTTCGAGGGGTGGGTTCGGGGTTACTAGAAGGAGTGCCTGAATTCGTTCGTCGGCCTGGGTCACCTTCCCGTCGAGCTCTGATATCCGCTCACCGACTCCCTTCATCTCCTCGATCGGGTCGGCGGCGGCGGCGCCCTCCCTTTTCAGTTCGCCGATTTTTTTCGAAACCTCGTTGCGCTGAGCCTTCAGCTCATTGACCTCGGCCAGCATCGAGCGCCGTAGCTCATCTACACCGAGAACCTCATCAACCGCCTCCACGAGTCCGTCCGCACCCCGGCGCGCAAGGGCCCGCTTTACGGATTCGGTCTCGGTCCGAAGCCTCCGAATATCAAGCACTCAACCGTCGGGGGTCGGGACGAGTTGTCGTTCTCCACAGAGCGGATTCACCTGGTAGATAAACGTCACTGTTCCTTGCGCCGGGTCGATTTTCAGAGTTTCGAATTTGCCGTAGAACACGCACAAGACCCCGAAGCGATCCGGGCCACGGTGCGTGCGGACGACGTACGACGTGCCGGCCGTGAGAGGGATGGGCTCGTCGGTGCTATACAATGTCGTGTCCTTCGGGGCCTCGCTCAACTCATCGAACCGGAGACCGGGAAAAGGCACGATCCCCGCTTCGCTATCTATGCCCAGAGCTCCCGGAGGGAGGATAACGAGTTCCCCTCCCTGGGTATCGAGCACCAGATCCCAAGAACCCGTCGAGCCAGGCGCCTCGACCCTAAGTGGTCTATGCGCGGAGAAATCGAACGCGGAAGGGAGGTTGAGTTCGGGTCGAGCCAACGAATAGATCAACGCCGTGTCCAACCCAGACGTCTCCCATACCAGCTCGAATGGATTGCTCCCGCACGCTGCAGCGGTCAGACTGAAGATCGCGGCGACGGCGACATAGGGTGTGACCGACCGATAGGCACTGAACTCTGTGTTCAACTGGGCGTCTCGCTGTTCCTGTGAAGGACGAATACTGCCGGAAGCAACCGCTACGTCAAGGCTCGAAGCCCCTGACGTTCCTTGACTTCTACACCGTCTGCCGGGTAGGTTCCCGCGCCGAGCCCGCTCCGAAGAAGAGCCGAAATCCATGCAGAACGCGGCGGAAACTTCAGCCCTGCGAGGGCGTATCCTCGTCGCCGACGACGAGCCACATATTCGGCGCATCCTCAAGACCGTCCTGGAGTCAGGCTCGTTCGAGGTCGACACGAGACCGGATGGCACGGCCGCGCTGGAAGCCGTCACGGGAACCGAGCACTACGATCTGATCCTTCTGGATATCATGATGCCCGGAGCAACGGGGCTCGAAGTGCTCGAGCAGATCCGTGGGATCGAACGGTTGAAGTCGACACCGGTGGTTATCCTCACCGCCAAGGGCCAGGATGCGGACCGACAGGCCGCGCTGTCGCTGGGAGCAAACGACTTTCTGACCAAGCCCTTCAGCCCCAAGAAACTCCTTGCCCGAATCACAGAAATCCTCGACGAGTCTTGAGCCTAACCCCCACCTGTTCGTCACGATCCTCGCCGGCGGAATAGGAAGTCGTTTTTGGCCGGCGAGCACACCGGCACGCCCCAAGCAACTGCTTCCCCTTACATCCGACCGACCGATGATCGTGGATGCCGTGCGCCGGGCTCGACTGTTGGCCCCCGACGAACGGATCAAGATCCTGACCGGCGAAGCACTCAAGGCACCGCTCCTCAGGGCGGTGCCCGACCTGGACCAGAGCGTCTTCATGGTGGAACCCCAGGCAAAGGGTACGGGGCCCGCCCTGGCCTGGGCAGCGTGGGAGACGGCCAAAGTGGACCCGGAGGCCGTGATCGTGTCCATCCATGCCGATCACGTTATCCAGCCAGAGTCGGCCTTCGTCGAGCTTCTCCATGAAACGGTAGCACTTGCGGAAAGCACCGGGCAATTGTTCACGATCGCAGTGCCCCCAACCCGTCCAGAAACGGGCTACGGGTATATTGAACCCGGAGTCGAGCTCGAGGGGGCGTCGAAGCACACGGCCTTCACCGTCGCATCCTTCAGAGAGAAGCCTGATCATGACACAGTGCAGGAATACATCGAGTCCGGGCATCTCTGGAACAGCGGCATCTTCGTCTGGCGGGCCTCGACGGTACTCTCCGAGTTGAGGGCCATCGCACCCGAAATCGGTGCTCACTTGCCTCTACTCGATCGCTCATCGCCTGAGGAGTTCTTCGCGCAAGTGCCAGCCCTTTCGGTCGACGTCTCCGTGCTCGAGAGGAGTACCCGAGTCTGCTCGGTCCGCGCGAACTTCGAATGGGACGACGTGGGAACGTGGGAGGCGCTGGCTAGGAGTCGTGAACCAGACTCGAACGGAAACGTCGTCGTTGGGTCAGGTCACGTTCTCGATGGCACGGACAACGTGGTCTATGCGGAAGAGGGTACGGTGATCACCTACGGCGTCGACGACCTCATCGTCGTACAGTCGGGCGGCAAGGTCCTGGTTACCCGTACGAATCTCGCCGCGCACCTAAAAGACCTCCTGGAGATGCTTCCCGAGGACGTACGGGATGGGACCGCCTGATGGCACTCTTTCTGTTCGACGATCGGCAGGCCCGCAACTGGACGCCGTTCGCGCTGACGAGACCAGCCGGCGAACTGATGTTCGGGTGTCTGCTCCTCCGCGAAAGAGCTGAAAAATTCTGGGGAACAGCCTGTGCCGGTCAGTTGGTGGAGCCGGCACTAGCGGGCTTTGAAGAGGATGGGGCTCCCCCGGTCCTCACGAGTGCCGGGCTCGACATCGACGAGCCACAGATCCTGTTTTCCAGCCGAGCGGTGCCGGTTCTCGGCACTGCGCCGGACGTCGAGGGTCCAACCACATTGATCATGGATGGCCACGTCGTGGGGTGGGTTCTTCCCGCAGGCTCTGTGCTGCCGGAGGGAGTCAGTGTCCTGGAGCCCGAGACTTCCGATCCCGGGTTTCCAGCCGTTGAGCTTCCCGGACGGGTGTTGGAAAGCCCTTGGGAGTTGATGGAGGACAACGGGAATCAGATCTGTTCCGACGCCACTCACGTGTTCCCCGAGAGTGTATCCACGCTCTCGGGTGGAGTTCACGTTTCCGGAGCAGAGAAGATATCACTCGGGCACGAGGTTCATGTGGAGGCCGGAGTCCATCTCGATGTGACTCACGGGCCCATACGTCTCGAGGACGGGGTGCGTATTTCGGCGTTCACCCGTGTGGCAGGTCCAGCCTTCATTGGACGGGGCACCCAGATCTTAGGCGGTGCCATCGGAAACGTCAGTATAGGCCCCATCTGCCATGTAAGAGGCGAGGTACAACATTCAGTTCTACTGGGGTACTCCAACAAGGCCCACGATGGCTACATTGGGCACTCCTATCTCGGCCGGTGGGTCAACCTGGGCGCGCTCACGACGAATAGTGACCTCAAGAACAACTACGGGACCGTCCGAGTGACCACCCGGGATGGTCCGGTTGATACAGGACGCATCAAGGTCGGCTGTTTCCTTGGAGACCACGTCAAGACTGGCATCGGAACACTGTTGCCGACGGGATGCGTCGCGGGTGCTGGCAGCAACATCTTCGGTGGCGGGATGTGTCCCGTGTCCGTCCTCCCTTTCAGCTGGGGCGGAGGAGAAGCACCGGGCGAATACGATATCGATCGATTTCTGGAGACTGCGGAGCGAGCAATGTCCCGAAGGGACGCTGCGCTCACGGTCGGCGGAAGGACTGTTCTTTCAGAAGCGTGGAGAAGGACGCGCGTGAGCCCGTGAAGGTCTGCGTCCTCGGAACCGGAAGCGCAGGTAACTCTATTCTCGTTGAGGCCGGCCGAACGAGAGTCCTGGTTGATGCCGGCTTCAGCGGTCGAGATCTCGAACGGAGGCTCGCGTGCGTGGGGCTCCTTCCCGAATCGATCCACGCGATCGTGATCACCCACGATCACGGTGACCATACTCGTGGGGCCGGTGTCTTTAGTCGACGCCATGGAACTCCGGTCTACGTCACGCCGCGTACGCTTGCTGCGTGTCCGAAGATATTCCGTGGCGACGAGCCGGTCGTGGCGTATCAAGCGGCGAGCCCGTTCACGATCGGCCAGATCAGGATTGAGCCGTTCCTGACGATTCACGACGCTGCAGATCCTGTGGCCGTGGCTCTCGTGGACGAGGAAACCGACACTAGGGTCGGCGTAGCCACGGACCTGGGCCGCCCCACCGCCCAAATTCGCCTAGCGCTCAACGGGTCCGATTTTCTCATTCTGGAGGCGAACCACGATGAAGTCCTCCTCCGCAATGGCCCCTATCCGTGGTCGGTGCAACAACGCATCGCCTCGAGCCATGGCCATCTTTCGAATCATGCCGCTGCCCGCTTTGCCTGCGAGTTGTTGCATTCACGCCTCACGGGAGTCCTGCTTGCGCATCTGTCCCAGGAGTGCAACCGCCCCGACCTGGCGACCCAAGTCGTGGGCGATGCACTCCGCGCTAAGGGCTTCGAGGGATTCTTGGATGTAGCCCTTCAGAGTGAGCCCACTGAATTCATCGATATCGAGGAACTCCGGAGACGCACAGGACCCGCACAACTCAGCTTACTCTAGGAGGGCAGCGACCGGGAAGCGGCCATGAACCGGAAAGTGGGTCGGGGCGCCTGACCCACCTCAGGCTCAGATTCCGAATAGTCGGAGAATGTCGTTCGAGAGTGCCCAGAGCATGATGCCCATGACGATCAAGAATCCGACATGACTCCAGCGCAGCCTCTGCTCTACCGACAGGGCCTTGCCGCGAACCGCCTCGATGCCCAAGAACACGAGATGGCCACCATCCAGAATTGGAATCGGGAGTAAGTTGAGGATCGCCAAATTCACCGAAAACAAGGCCATGAAGCGGAGGAACGTCTGCAAGCCCAGTTGCGCTGCCTGGCCCGACGCTGCCCCGATGGTCATGATGCTCCCAACTTCCCTCGGTGACACCCCCCCTGTGACAAGGTCGCCAAGGAAGCCCAGAATCAGCCGACTGATCCCAATGGTCTCGGCATATCCGAGTCGAAGCGACCGTCCGAAGGAGACGGCACGATAGATCACTTCTTCCCGCGGAGCGAAAATGCCGACTTGGCCGACCTGCACCGTCTCACCCGTTTCGGGATCCTCCCGGGAAACCTCGTCTGGTGTCACGAAACGAGTAAGCGAACCACCCCGCCTCTCGAGTGAGAGTTCTGTCCTGAGGCCCGGACGTGCTGCGACGACCTCGACGAAGTCGTACCAGTTCAAAACCGGGATGCCATTCGCCGAGAGAACCCGGTCCCCCATTTCGAGGCCCCCTCTTTCGGCGGGTGACCCGCGATTGATGGAGCCGAATTCGGCTTCAATCCATCGTGGCATGGCCCTCAGGATCTGAGCGGCGTTTGCTGGGTCCCTAGTCACATCGATGGTGACTTCGGCCGAGGGCTCCGTGGTGACAACAGTCAATGGCCCGGAAGGAGCCTCGAGAAAGCCATCTCGCACGTCACCCCAATGCTCCACCTCCCGCTCTCCAACGAAGGTCAGCCGTGCACCAACGGCCAAGTCAGCCAGCGCTTCGGCTCCGGGCGGGAGTAGCTCCACGTCAACTCGACCGATCCGATCCTGGGCGATTTCCTGAAGGCCCCAAACGGCGTTCACCCCGGTGTAGACGGTGAAGGCAAACGCCATGTTCATTATGACCCCCGCCGAGATGACGAAGACCCGCGCCCAGATCGGCTTGCCGTCAAAGTCTCTTGGATTCGGCTCTCGGGGCTCGCCTTGGGGACCGCCTTCCATGCGCTCCATCACCTCATCGTCCATCCCACCCATCTTCACATAACCGCCGAGTGGGATCCAGCTCACGACATATTCGGTGTCGCCCCTCTGGAAGCCGAAAATCTTTGGGCCGAGCCCTATCGAAAAGCGCTGGACTTCAATGCCCACCGCCTTGGCCGCGAGGAAGTGCCCCAACTCATGGACAAAGATCAAGACACCCAGAACAATCGCCGTCGCCAAAACCGTCATTCGGTCTCCAATATCCCTCTCGTGGGTCGGTCGGACGCACCGACTCTCGTTATCGTGTGGGTCACTCGATTAGCCACAGGCCATCGATGGGGGGGAGGACACGAACTCCCGGGCCGCGTGACGCGCTGCCGAATCCGCCTGCAATACGTCATTCACCGTCACTACGTTCCTTCGTGGAACGACTTCGAGCGCGTGCGCCACCACATCTGCCATCTCTAAAAAACGCACCTCTCGAGAGAGAAAGGCGCCGACGGCCACCTCATTCGCCGCGTTGAACACCGCAGGTACTGTGCCGCCACGCACGCCCGCTCCGACGCCGAGGGCGAAGAGCTTGAATCGGTCTCGGTCCACTTCTTCAAAGGTGAGGGGAGATGACTGCACGGGGTCGAAGGTCCTGAGGATCGGGTCGGCGACGCGTCCAGGATGGGAAAGTGCATATAGGATAGGGAGTTCCATCGTCGGAAATCCGAGCTGTGAAAGCACCGATCCGTCCGTAAACTCCACGAAGGAATGCACGATCGACTCCGGGTGAACCACGGTGTCGATCTTGTCGTAGTCGACCCCAAAGAGGTAGTGAGCTTCGATGACCTCTAGAGCCTTGTTTGCCAGCGTCGCCGAGTCGACGGTGACCTTCGCGCCCATTTTCCACGTCGGGTGTCGAAGGGCTTCCTCGGGACCAACTCCCTGCAATTCCTCATCTGTGAACCCTCGAAAGGGCCCGCCGGACGCGGTGAGCACCACTCGGGCAACAGACGCCGAATCGTGACCCCTCAGGCACTGCAGAATAGCCGAGTGCTCACTATCGATCGGAATCAACTCACCGCCGCCCTCTTCGGCGGCGGCCATCACGAGGGGTCCCCCGGCGACCAGAGATTCTTTGTTCGCAAGAGCGAGCCGCTTTCCCGCCAAGAGAGCCGACAGGGTTGCCTCGAGACCCGCAGCGCCCACGATGGCGTTTACGACAACATCTACATTCGGGTCAGTGACGATCTCGATGACCGCCTCGGCTCCGGTCCTCCACTCGGCAGTCGGGAGGTCGTCCACCTCCTCCAAGGCGTCTGGATCGACGATGACTGCCACAGGAACACCATGTTCTAGTACCTGGGCGGCCACAGCTTCCGTCGACCTGTGGGCACAAAGAGCCACCACCCGAAAGAGATCTGCGTGGCGCGCGATTACGGAGAGCGTGGCTCGGCCAACCGAGCCCGTCGATCCCAGGACAGCGATATTCTTCATAGCCAGGGCCGCATCACGAATAGGAGGCCGTAGGTGAAGGGCACCGAGAAGAAAACTGCGTCCAGGCGGTCCAATATCCCTCCGTGGCCGGGAAGCAACTTGCTCGAGTCCTTGACGCCGGCCTCCCGCTTGAGCACCGACTCGGCCAGGTCTCCAACCTGTCCGACCATCGCGATGGGAGCGCTCAGGGCGGCCGCCATTGGCCAGGAGATATCAAGTGCGGGTCCACCGGAAAGCCAAAGCCACCCATACACACCTCCGGCCACCATGGAGCCGACCAACCCCCCGACAGCGCCGACGACCGTTTTTCGCGGGCTCACGGCCACGATGAGCTTGGCCCTTCCCCACCTCGATCCGAAGGCATACGCACACGTGTCGCCTAACCAGGTTACCGTCATCGGGAAGATCAGTAAGGCGGCCCCATGAAAGGCCGTAGCCTGGCCGGACATCTGCTCGGGAAGGGCCCGCAGAAGGACCCAAAAGGCCAAGGTCCCTCCCGTGTACAGGGCGCCCATGACGGTGCTCGAGCTAGCGGCCAACGGATGTCCCCCCGGCCACCGAAGCCAAACGACGAGTGCCAGCGCCACGAGCGTCGTCCCCGCCACGAGTCCGAACGCCACGGGTGCGAACTCCCTAAACGTCGGGTGAAA
>CAUZAE010000102.1:0-11306 GCA_963577685.1 Gemmatimonadales bacterium UBA6960
TTCGGCCAAGATGGCGCAAGAGCGCCATTTTCGACTTGAACTCAGGCGGGACCAAGCAATGTTGGCGCTCAAGCACCGTTTCGCAATAGGCGATTTTGCTCACTCTCCAGACACGTCCGGATGCGAACCTTCAGCACAACGTCATCCAGGCTTTATTAGGGAGACAATTCCGAGGGACAAAGTGCTGAGTGAGCAGGACCGACCATGGGTATCCGACCTGTCCGTTACATCCTCCAAACCCGGTCGGCACGAACTGATTTCGACTCCTGCCTCTTCACCCTTGAGAAACAACATTCTTGTTTGGGACACCGCACGATCCAACACTTAACTAGGGAGACCGATACAACCGACAGAGAACCGACCACCAAGGACCGACCATGGGCTTCCGACCGGCACGTCGACTGTTTCTGATTTCGCTCGCTTTCGCTACAGCATGCGCATCTGCGGGCGACCGACTGAACGAGGGGATCGAGCTCCAGGCTCAGGGTCGCTACATGGCGGCAGCCTATCGGTATGCGGACGCCGTCGAGAAGGACGGAACCCTCGTAGAAGCGAGAGAGCGTCTGGTGATCGTCGGCGACTCCGCCATCATGGTCGCACTCGACGAGGCAGATCGATCCGAGCGCAGTGGGGAGCCCGTCGCCGCCGCACGACAGTTCCAGGCAATCGATCGCCTTCTCGCGAGGGTCCGGTCGGTTGGACTCCGTCTCACGGAGCCCACGGACTACCGAAACGCCCGCGGGGACGCGTTCGATCGGGCGAGCGAGTGGTTCATGGTCAGCGGACACGACGCATCCCGTGAAGGGCACTGGTCCGACGCCCGTCGCGCCTTCACTGGCGCCCGAAGGGACTTCGACCCGTCCCGGAGCCAGATCGAGGCCTCCTACGGGGCAGAGGAGCGACTCGTTCTCGATTGGGCCGAAATCGAACTGTCCGACGACCGCCCACGTGCCGCATACGGTATCGCTAGCGAGGCCTTGGAGGTGCGCGGCTCCCCGCCGCGTGCCGTGGTCGTCGAGGTGCGTGATCTCCAGAGGCGCGCTCTAGACATGGGTACCGTGGTGATCGCCACCCTACCGGTAACCGCCGTACCGGGCGTCCGTGACGTCGTGGGTGCGGAGTTCGAGATCCAGCTCGACGAAGATCTGGGAGGCAACCATTGGCGTGATGCTCCGCTCTTTGTCGCGATGGCTGATCCGCTGATTCTACGTCAGGAACTCCGTGGACTCTTGAGGGGGCGGATCCCTCAATCTCCCACGATCGTGGGTCGAGCGCTCAATCTCATCGGGGCCGACTTCGGGGTCATGATCCAAGTGACCTCGGTGGAAGCCGTCGAGGAGGACGTCCGGCTGGAGACGCGGACCGCACGCGTCGTCACTCGCAGCCGGACTAGTGAACCGGGTCGGGGCCAGGGCCGCGGTCAGGAGCGTGGCCGGGGTCAGGGTCGCGGGAGAGGCCAGGCGTCGGCCCAAGTTACGCTAGGAGACACCGTGACCTTCACCGTCGTCACTGGACGGCTCGCCTACCGGGCCAACGCCGAGATACGAATCGTGGATCTAGACGGTCGCACGGTCACGCGCTTCGATGCGGTGGCGAGAGAATCGGGACCCTTCCGTAGAGCCGACTTCAACGGAGACCCGTGGCAGCTGGACTTGAGCAACGACGAGGCACGTCTCTTCGACTGGAACGTGCAAGAGGACCAGTGGCTCGCCATAGAGCGCCCGCTGCTCCGGCAGTTGGCTCGTGCAATCTCGGTGGGAACCTTCGAGGAACTCCTCAGGCAGATCCCGTAGCGCCCCCGAATCCTTGCCGTGGGCTCCCCTCTTTCGCTAGCAGGACAGGAGGTGGGCGTGAGAGCCGCAGTGGAGAAGATATTAGAAGGAATGCGCACGGCCGATTCCGAGATGGTGCGTGGCGTATTCGCCTCTGAAGCTCGATTCGCGATCATCGACCGACGCGCTAGAGAAGCATCCCGATGGCGTCATCAGCCACTGCGGAGTCAACTCGATCGAGCTGCTTCGGGACGCCGAAGGATGGAAGGTCACTCAGCTGTCGGATACGCGGAGGCGCGACGGCTGCCCGGACCCATTGGGAGGGCCGTGCGGGCCGGCACGTCACGGGTACGCCCCGCGCTTGACCACCCCGACCCGCGACATCAACGCTTCGAGCGTCTCGAAGGGATGAGCCCCTACCACGCCGAACTCCTCTACCATAAAAGTCGGCACGCCGGTTACGCCCACGCTTCTAGCCTGTTCCCATTGCGCATCGATCGCACTTCGGTACCGGCGATCCTCGATCACGGCGCGCGCTTCGGCAGCGTCGAGGTTCGCCGCGCGTGCGACGTCTACGAGGACGTCCACGTCGGCGAGGTTGCGTGCCTCGACGAAGTACGCTTGAAAGAGCGCGTCGTGAAGTGCGTCGGTCACGCCGGCCTCATCACCCCACACCGCCAGCTCCTGGGCCAGACGACTGTTATACGTATGCGTGCGATCTCCGTACTCCAAGCCCTCCTGCTCCATGAAACCAACAAGACGGCGCTTCATGTCTTCGAGGCTCGCCTCGCGGCCGGCGAACAACTCCGCTAGCGGCTGTCCCTCGCTCGGCGTCTCGGGATGCAGCGGGAAGTACGTGTAGCGAGCAGTGACGGCGTATTCAGCCTCGAGTTTGCGAACGCGCCCGGCGCTCAGGTAACACCAGGGTCAGACGAAGTCCGTGAAGACCTCGAGGATGGCAGAGTCGGGCATGGCCCGAAGCTTCCACGGATGTCCGGACGGACGCAAGACCGTCTCCGTTCTCGGCCCACCGACGCGAACACCGTGTGGTCCGGCGACCCTGGACCCCCTCTGGCGGAATCGGGGTACGCCTGCCCATTATCTCCGGATCTCCGGATCTCCGGCCGCATGAAATTTCCATTCGATTGTAACACCATCGGTGGTCACACCAGTAGAGAGGTCCAAATGAAGAGAGTACGCCGTCCGTCGAGTCCCTTCGCCTCGGGAGCCGGGCTCGCCCTGGCCCTAGGTCTCGTCCTGCCGATTTCGTCTTCAGCACAGCAGACGAGCCTGAGCGAACGCGCGGGAGACTGGACATACATCGCTGGAGACATCGGAAGCCAGCGCTATTCTCCCCTCGACCAGATCGACCGCTCCAACTTCAATGACCTCGAGGTGGCCTGGGAGTGGGACGGAAGCAGCTTCGGTAACGTGCTCGCGAGGCCCATCCCCATCTACGTGGACGGGATGCTCATCACGGTGGCCGGTGACCGTCGTTATGTGGTGGCCATGGACGCGGGCACGGGAGAGACACTTTGGACCTTCCGGGAGCCCTCCACCTACCGGTGGGAGTACTCCATGCGGAAGAACCACGGGAAGGGTGTCGCCTACGGAAAGATCGACGAGAGAGACGTGGTGTACGTCGTGACTCCCGCCTTCTTCCTGCACGCGCTGGACGCCCACACGGGCCAGCCGGTCGAGGGATTCGGCGGCTCCGTGCCGATCGAAGGATTCCCTGAAACGGGAACCGTAGACTTGCTCGCGGACCTCGGCCATCCCTACGACCCGTACAACGGCATTCCGTTGGAAGTCGGCTACATCACGAGCTCCTCCCCGCCGCTCGTCGTGAACGACGTGATCATCGTGGGGAACTCCGCCGAGCAGGGCTACAATCAGTCCCGGCCGGAGAACGTACCGGGCGACATCCTGGCCTATGATGCTCGCACCGGTGAACACCTCTGGAAGTTCGACGTGCTCCCCGGCCCCGGCGAGTTTGGGCATGAGACCTGGGAGAACGACGCATGGGAGTGGACGGGGGACATCTCGTCCTGGGCACCGCTCTCGGCCGACCCGGATCGCAACATCGTCTACGTGCCGACCAATGGCGCCACCCAAGACTTTTGGGGAGGCTTCCGTCCCGGTGACAACCTGTTCAGCACCAGCTTGATCGCGCTGGACGTCCGCACCGGAAAGCGTAGGTGGCACTACCAGCTGGTCCACCATGACATCTGGAACTATGACACCTCCACCGCCCCGGTCTTGATGGACGTCACCGTGGATGGCGTGGACATTCCGGCGGTGGTACAGATTACGAAGCAGGCGTACGCGTACGTCTTCAACCGGGAGACCGGCGAGCCGGTCTGGCCGATCGAGGAGCGCTCGGTCCCGGAGGGATTGATCCCGGGAGAGCATCTCTCTCCGACACAGCCCCACCCGACAAAGCCCGCTCCGTACGACATGCAGGGCCTCGCCGAAGACGACCTGATCGACTTTACTCCAGAGCTTCGCGCAGAGGCGCTCGAGATCCTCGACGACTACGTGTGGGGGCCCTTCTTCAACCCACCGCTACATCGGGACAACGACCTCGGAAAGACGGCATCGCTGTGGTGCCCAGGCGACGTAGGCGGGACGAACATCGACGGGACGCCCGCGGCCGACATCGAGACCGGCATTCTGTACGTTACCTCGCAGAAAGGCTGCTCGTCTCGGATCATGATCCCCGGAGCCGAGCGGGACGCCCGGGAGCCCGCACCGACGGGCGTGACCATCAGCGACTACGCCGTGGGCCCCGGTTCCAGAATCAACGTGCAGGGACTCCGGATCTTCAGGCCGCCCTACAGCAAAATCACCGCGATCGATATGAACACCGGTGAGCACCTGTGGTGGATGCCCGTGGGAGACACGCCGAACCAGGTGTTGAATCATCCGGCTCTACAAGGGCTGGACATCCCCAACACGGGAACGGGCAGGCAGGCCGCGATGCTCGTGACACCCGACCTGCTCGTTCACTCCGGGAACGGCAGTGACGGGACGCCCTACGTCTATGCAGTGGACAAGGCCACGGGCGAGCGCCTGGCTCAGGTCGAGGTACCGGGCAGCATCCGGTACGGCATGATCACCTACATGCACGAGGGCAAGCAGCACCTCGTCGTGCAGATGCCCGGCGGACTGGCGGCGCTCACGTTGCCGTAAGTAGGACTGAAGTAGCAGCGAGTACGAGCGAGTGGCTCTGGGCGATGCCCGGGGCCACTTTTTGTTCCGCGCCTGGACGCGGCCCGGTGCCTATACCCTAGAGGCGCCCCTCCCGGGCAACGCCAGGGCACTGAACGCAGCGATGACAAGAGCCGCCGAATAAACGGTCACGGCAGCGCCGTGCGCGTCGACACCCGCCCCCTCCCCGCCGAGTAGGTATCCAAGGGCAGAGATGCCGATCACCCCTCCGATATAACGAGCCGTCGAGACGGCTCCCCCGCCCATTCCAGCGTTGTTACGTTCCACGGCACTCATCGCGGCGGCCTGAGACGGAGCCGAGGACAGTCCTAACCCGGCACCCATCAAGACGAGACCGAGGAGTGCGTCGCCCGGTAACAGCATCGCCCCGAAATCGGACAATACGTAAAGCCCGCTAAGCGACGTCAGCGTGCCCACGAACGCGGTTCCGCGGGCGCCGACGGACTCCGATACCCGGCCTCCCAGAGGGGAGAAGACCACCATCGCGATCATCATGCCGATAAGGCTTCGCCCCGTAGTCCCGGCTTCCACGTCGCGCACCTGCTCGAAGAAGATCGGCAGCTGGAAGACGAGCGCGTACATCGCCAGGTTCTGCAGCCCGATAACGGCACTCGCGGCGGCGAACGTGGGCCGCAGGAATAACCTGAGGTCGAGGACAGGCTCCGTTACACGGCGCTCCCACCAAACGAAAGCCGCCAACGACACGACGGCGCCCAACACCGCTCCCAGAGCGGTCGAGCCTGAACTCTGCGCCGCGATCACGAGCAGGGTCAGGCCGAATCCCAACAGTACGCCGCCCTGGATGTCGAACCTCGGCGGCCGGCGGTCCACTCGGCTCCTGGAAGGCGCCTCGGAGCGGGTCCCACGTCTAATCAGGAAATACGCGAGCAGTATGACGGGAACATTGGCAATGAAGACCGACCGCCATCCAAAAAGGGCTGTCAGCTCCCCTCCGACCAGAGGGCCGATCGCGGCTGCGGTTCCCATCGCGGATCCGAAATAGCCGAACGTCCGTGCTCGCTTCTCTACGGGCACGAGATTCCTCAGCAACGCCATCGTCGCCGGCATGGTCATCGCTCCGCCGGCGGCCATCGCAATGCGAGCGAAGGCCAAGCTGGGCAAGGTCGCAAGTGAAAACCCAGTGATCGAACCGGCCCCGTAAATAGCCATGCCGATGACTAGAGCCCGCTTGTGACCGATCCGATCCCCGAGCTTTCCGCCTGCACTCATGGTGGCGATGCCCACGATCAGATAGCTGGACACGAGCCACTGCGTCAGCCTCCCGCTTCCGACCCCCAGCTCAGAACCGATCGACGGCAATGCCACCGCCATCATCGTGGATCCGAGCGGAGCCAGGGAAGCGGCGAGGAACATTCCCACGTAGAACAACCATGACACGCGCTCGGGGGATTCGTCCTGTATGTCGGCGGGTTCGCGTGGGCTCAAGGCGGCGGTAGTCTCCAGGGGCTCAGCGGGTAATCGCACGGCACTGAAGAAGGAGGAGTCGCCGTTGTCGCGAGCGGCCACCAGAGCTCACGCCGGAACCGACGCTTGAGGAAGTCATCACCTTTGGCAAGGTAATACACAACCGATCAGCGCGCCGATGACGCACGGTCCGCTACTTCACCTCAATCCCCAGCTCCACTGCGGTCCGCAAGCGGTGGTCGCCGGTAAAGATCCGACGGTAGGCCAGCATCGTGACGCCGAACGTGGCCGTGGAGACCGTGGCCGCGATCATGAACATGATCATGATCTGATACCGTACCGCGTCCGCCGGGGCCGCACCCGCGAGGATCTGACCGGTCATCATACCGGGCAAACTCACGATCCCCATCACGAGCATGGAGTTCACCGTAGGGATGAGGCCCACTCGGAGCGCCTCACGGACTTCTTCCCGGGCCGCCTCCCAGCGCGTGGCACCCAACGCCAAGAAGCCTTCGACACGAGTGCGGTTGGCCAGCACGCCTGTCAGAAACCGATCGAGGCCGAGCGAGATGCCGGTGAGCGCGTTCCCCAACAGCATACCCAGAAGAGGAATCACGTACTGCGGATCCCACCACGGACTGGGCTTCAAGATTCCCAGCACCGAGACACCGGTGACCAGAAATGCCGTGGTCACGATCACGACGACGGAGTCCACATAGGCCGCTGGAAATCGGATCGACGTCCGGCTAGCGGCGGTGGCACCCGCAATCACGCCCATGACCAGGCTAATCGCCAGCACCGCCGGTCCGTTGGCCGATTCGAAGACCCACTCGAGCACCAAGCCCACGAGGAATAGCTGCACGACCATGCGGGTAGCGGCCAAGAGGAGTCGACGTCCCATCCCTAGCCGCAGCATCGCCGACAAGCCCAGATTGACGACAAGGAGGGAACCGGCCAGAAGTAGGCTGGGCCAGGTGACGACGATGTACGCGCTCACGGCCCTTCCCGGAGTTCGATCCGAGCTCCACGACGCACTCGATCCACCTGAGCCATGTCGTGGCTGGTCCAAAGCACGGCCCGTTCGTTTCCCTCCACCCACTCGTGCACCACTGCCTCTACTCGCCTGGCTGTATCGAGGTCTAGGTGGGCCGTCGGTTCGTCGAGAAGTAGGACGTCCGGATCGAGTAACAGAGCCCGAACGAAGCCAACGAGCTGACCCTCGCCGCCCGACAGAACCGACACGCGCCGCTCGAGAAAGTCGCCGGATTTTCCCAAACTCGAGAACAGCTCGTCGGTGCGGACATTCGCTGGTGCTCTTCCCTCATAGACCCGAAAGGCGATGGGGAACGTCAGGTTCTCTTCGACGGTGCCTGGGACAAGAACGGGCTGCTGCTGAACGTACATGACCTTCGCACGAAACGCCGGGAGGCCATGGCTGTCCACAGGCCTTCCGCGGAATCGAATCTGACCCTCGTCCGCCGGATCGAGGCCGCAAAGCGTCCGCAGCAAAAGCGATTTTCCGCTGCCGGACGGACCGGTGAGCACACCGCACTCCCCAGCAGCCAACTCCACGTGCAGGCCGCGCCAGATCCAGTTGCCTTGGACAGTCCGTCCCAGCTGCTGAGCCTCGAGAAGCGGGGTGGTCATAGGACAAGCGGCCAAAGCGCGGCATCGGCCCGCGTGGGCGAGCGTCGGGCTGACTTCGAGGGGGCTGGCATCATCTTGTCCTTCAAGGTCCACAAAGGGTTCGAGCAACAGTGGTACTGAACCCGGGTGCCGGGCAAACGCTCCGGTCTTCATTGTCCGAGCTATCGCCCGGCCAAGTGGACGTCCTGCCCGACACCGTTCATGTTAGGGGAACAAGCGAAGAGCACGGCGGCAGCCTAGGAGGGAACCACCCACCCACCTGAGGAGTTGGACCAGCGATGTCTCTCTAGCGGCCCATTCAGCCCGCTGTCCACCGGGGCAGGGATAATGGGTCTACGCCGAGCCGCCTCACCCGTACTGGTTTGGTCGCTCGTGCTCATGGGTTGCGACAACTCAAACGGTACCGGACCCGGGGGCGGTGACGCGGTCGCCTCCGTGGCCGTCGCGCCTGATGCGACAACGATCACCACCCTCCTCGAGACCGTTCAGTTCACGGCCAGCGCCCACAACGCGAGCGGTGATACGATACCAGGCCAGCCATTCGTCTGGTCATCGTCCGATGTGACTGTCGCGACGGTGAGTCCGTCCGGTGTAGTGACCCCGCGAGCGAACGGATCCGCCACGATCACGGCAACCTCGGGAGGCAGCAGCGGTACAGCGGAAGTGTTCGTCAACGCCATCGCCATGCCCATGAGGTTCGCCACGATGAGCGTCGGCGCGACCCACACGTGTGGGATCACCGTCGTCGGGCAGCCGTACTGCTGGGGTGAGAATCGCGACGGCCGCCTCGGCGACACCACGCTCACGGTTCGACCTGAGCCGACGCCGGTGACGGATGTGCTTACGTATCGATCTGTGAGCGCAGGGGGTTTTCATACCTGTGGAGTCACGACCCGCGGGGCCGCCTACTGCTGGGGTGAGGACTTGTTCGGCCAACTCGGGAACGGTAGCGACGCAGATGCCGGGCAGTGCTCGGTTCCGTGCAGTGCGGAGCCCGTGTGGGTCTCCAACGGGCTCACGTTCCGATCCGTAGACGCGGGCGGTGGCCACACCTGTGGGGTCACGATCCCCGGACGGCCCTTTTGCTGGGGAAAAAACACGCACGGCCAACTCGGGAGTGAGGTGGACGCGGAGCCCGGCCAATGTCTGTTTTCGTGCAGCACCACACCCGCGGCGGTCTCCGGTGAGCTCACGTTCGAATCCGTGTTGGCGGGCGGTACGCATTCCTGCGGAGTCACGACCGCTAGACAGGCCTACTGCTGGGGTGACAACACCTTCGGCCAACTCGGCGACGGCACCATTACGGTACGGCGTGAACCTGTACCCGTGACGGGTGGTCTCACGGTCCAATCCATATACCCAGGCGACCGACATACCTGCGCACTCACGACCACAGGGATGGCCTACTGTTGGGGCGACAACATGCATGGCCAGCTCGGCGACGGCACGACAGCGGTCCGGCACGAGCCGGCGCCGGTGATGGGAGAGCTCACGTTCCAGTCCGTACTGGCAGGCGGTGCCCACACTTGTGCACTCGCAATCACAGGCCAGCCCTACTGCTGGGGTTGGAACAATTTCGGCCAACTCGGTGACGGCACGAGGTTTAATCAGCATGAGCCAGTGCCGTTGACCGGCGGGCTCACGTTCCAGTCTGTGTACGCGGGCGGCTCGCATAGCTGTGGACTCACGACCGAGGGACAGCCGTACTGCTGGGGTCGGAACACCTTCGGCGAGCTCGGCGACGGCAAAGGCACCCACAGCAGTGTACCTGTGGCCGTTGCGGGGCCGGCGTGATGACTGGGAGAGGGCCGACCTACCCTCCGACCAACTGCCACCGCCTCAATCAGGTGGTCGGCTGGGTCATCCCCTGAGGGTTGATCCGCTAGACCTCCTGAGCCGAGCCGGAGAAGGCGAACCCTGCCACCAGCAGCGCCGCCGACGTCACGCCAAAAAGCATGTGCTTCACGATAACCTCCAGTGCGTCCAAGCTCTGCCTACTACCGTAGGTCCATCCACAGATCTTCCTGGACGACAACCACCCGCGAGTGCTCCCGGCCGTTCACGGTCAGCGTGACACGATAGGACCCAGCTGCCGCAAGGGGGGCCTGAGGTGGACGGCCCCTACCGGCGGCACGCGACGTGACCGGCGGCTGATTCCCGCGCAGATCCCACTGCACTCGGTTCATGCCCGGTTCACCCGTAGACTCCAAATCGCGGAACACTTCGCCGGTTACCGCGTCGCTCACCGTGAGCCGCACCGAACCACGCGCCGGCTCCCTCAGGTAGTAGTGGATAGCGGTGCCCGGCTCGGGGTTGCGGCCGTAGAAGTTCTTCACGCCGGTGACTCCGCGCGCCAACCTGGCGTCCACACGCCAGAGCACCGCGTTCCTGGGTGCGAAGAGGTGCTCATCGCTCGCGAGTACGTCGGCGGTGAGCTGCTGAAGTGGCGTGATGTCGTCCATGACGAGCGCGCCACGACCATGCGTGCCGAGCACCAGATCACCGTCTCTGGGGTGCACCACGATGTCGTCGACACGCACCGTGGGTAGGCCCGTCATGAAGCGCTTCCAGGACTCGCCTTCATCGAGCGTTACATAAAACCCGAATTCGGTGCCGGCGTACAAGACCTGGGAGTTCCTCGGGTCCTGCCTGACCACGTTCACGTTGCCGAACGAAGGCAGATCGCTGGTTAGGGACTCCCACGTCGCTCCGAAGTCACGGGTCACGTAGACGTAGGGCCGGAGGTCGTTACTCCGGTGACAGTCGAGAGAGACGTACGCGGTGGCCGCATCGAAGTACGAGGCCTCCACCCTCGACACCCAGCAACTCTCTCCGCCGCCACGGATGTTTCTCGACACCTCGGTCCAGCTACGGTTGTCATCCTGGCTCACTTGAATGTTACCGTCGTCGGTGCCTACCCAGAGGATGCCGGGCCGCACTGGAGATTCAGCGATCGTCGTCATGGTCCCGTAGAAGCTCACCCCATCGTTCTTCGAGAGAATACACCCCTCGCCACGGCTCTGGCTGCATCGTGGCAGTCCGCCCCGGACGCCCATGATCTCGAGCTCGTCTCGATCAATCCTCTTCGTGAGATCCATGCCTGCGCTCCAGGTATCGCCCCGGTCTACCGACTTGAAAAGGCGATTCCCCCCCGCATAGAGAGTGCGCGGGTTGTGGTGAGACAGCATGAACGGCGTGCTCCAGTTCCAACGATAGCGCTCCCCCGTGGCA
>CAUZAE010000103.1:0-11130 GCA_963577685.1 Gemmatimonadales bacterium UBA6960
AGGCGGTAAACGCTGCGCGTTTCCACCATCAATGGCTTCCGGACCAGATCAGGATCGAGCAGGACGGCGTCGGGTCGGCCACCGTGGCTGAACTCGAGCGACTCGGCCACACCGTGTCGGTGCGGGGAAGCCAGGGACGCGCCAGCTCGATTATGGTCGATCCGCTGACCGGTGACCGGCTAGGCGCCGCGGATCCAAGGAACGAAGATGCGGGCGCATCGGGAAGCTAGCCTCGGGGCGGCTGTCGCCGAGGGCGGCGCTTCCGCGCTCCGCGCTCAGACCAGAGTTCGCCAGCCGTGTGGGTCTTCGGCCTCGCCGGTGACGATCGCCATGAAGCGCTTCTGGATCTCACGGGATAACGGGCCGGCTTTTCCGTCGCCGATCTCGATGCGATCCACGCTCCGGATCGGCGTCACCTCGGTGGCGGTGCCCGTGAAGAACAGTTCGTCGGCCGTGTAGAGGTCCTCCCGAGGGATCGGCTTCTCCCGAGTCTCCAGGCCTATGTCGGTGGCGAGGATCAGGATCGCGTCTCGTGTGATACCCTGAAGCAACGTGCCGTCCAACTCGGGTGTCACCACGACTCCGTCCTGAATCAGGAAGAGATTCTGGCCGCCCCCCTCGCTGACACGACCGTGCGTGCCGAGCACGATGCCCTCGGCGTACCCGTTCGTGAGCGCCTCCATCTTGATCAGTTGTGCGTTGTTGTAGTGACCGGCCGCCTTCGCGTGGGACGGAAACGTGTTGGGTGCGGGGCGGTTCCATGTCGACACACACACGTCGACTCCAGCTTCGAGGGCGTCCGCACCCAAGTAGGCTCCCCAGGGCCACGTGGCGATCGCCGTCTCGATGGGACTCTCCGTGGGATCGAGGCCAGCCGCGCCGTACCCCCGAAGAACCATCGGACGGACGTAGCAGTTTTTCAGGCCGTTCTTGCGGACGGTGTCTCTGCACGCCTCCTCAATGGCCTCCCGAGTATGCGGAGGCACCATCCGGTAGATCTTGCAGGACCGGAATAGGCGAGCGATGTGTGCGTCCAGCCGAAAGATGCTCGGCCCCTCCGGCGTGTCGTAGCATCGAATTCCCTCGAACAAAGAGGAGCCGAACTGGACCGCCAGGCTGAGCAGGTGAACTGTGGCGTCCTCCCATCGAACGAACTCGCCGTCGCGCCAGACCCACTCCGAGCTTACGAGCTTTCCTGCCATGTCTATTCTCCGCCGTTTTTAGCCTACAAGAGCGCCCGTATTGAGCCGCCGTCTACCGGAATCGAGACGCCGGTGATGTAGCTAGCCCGTTCTGAGGCCAGAAATGCGACGATGCCCGCGAACTCCTCGGGCGACCCGATGCGCTGCATCGGAATTTGGGTTTCCCACTCAGCGATGGCCTTTTCGATTCTCATCCCGGTACGCTCGGCTATGTCAGCCGCCAACTGTTCCAATCGCTCCGTCCTCGTATAGCCGGGCATGACATTGTTCACGGTCACTCCAAAGGGCGCCACCTCGTTGGAGAGCGTCTTCGCGAAGCCGGTCACGGCGGCTCTTACGCTGTTCGACAGGATGAGCCCGTCCACGGGCTGCTTGACGGCGATAGAGGTGATGTTCACGATCCGCCCCCACCCGGCCTCCTTCATCTCCGGAAGCACCGCCCGCGTCAAGCCGAGGACGCTGTACAGGTTTTGGCGGACCGCGTCACTCCATACCTCGGGAGAGTGGCTTTCGAATGGGCCCGGCGGCGGTCCGCCCGTATTGGTGACCAAGATGTCGATGCGCCCAAAGTCGGCCTTCGCCGTCTCCACGAGTCGCTCGACATCGTTGGGCTCGCTCAGGTCCGTGGGCACGGCGACCACCTCGGCCCCGGTCTCTTTGAAAATGTCCCGGCCCGCCTGTTCCAGTGGCCCTACGGTTCGAGCACACATCACCAGGTTGGCGCCCTCACGGGCGAGCTCGTCGGCAACCGCTCGACCGAGCCCGCGACTCGACGCCGCGACCAGGGCGGTCTTTCCTTTGAGACCCAGATCCATTCCCTACTGCTCCCGAAGGTAATCGTCGGTTCCGGAAAGCCAGTCCTCCCTGGGCGGCACGAACACATCCAGGTCCAGCGTGTCTTCCAGGGCTTCGGCCTTATGGGGCACGTGGGAGGGGATGTGGAGAACCTCCCCGGCTCGCACCACGATCTCCTCCGATTCGTCTTCCCCGATCCAGAAGCGTAATGCGCCTTCGAGAATATAGGTAAACTGCTCGTTCTCGTGGGAATGGCGCGGGACGATGCCCCCCTTGTCGATATATACGTGGGCGAGCATGCCTTTCTCTCCGGTGATGAGCCGGCGGCGGAGTCGGGGGTTCAACTCCTCCTTGGGGATGCTGTCCCAGGGGATGTGTCGGACGGTGGAATCGGTCATTTTTTGAGACTCGCGTCGCAGAGTGGTGTTACGGCGAAGGCTCAAGAGATCACCTGGGTCCCAGCGGAGCAAGATTTTGCTCGTATGGAGCGGCGGGTAGCTCTGCGGTAGTTTACGTTTGGACCTCGGATCCTGGGAGGGTAATGTGTCCAGCAAGTCGACGAAGACTGAGGCGGATTGGGGCGAGATCCTCACGAAGGAGCAGTTCGAGATTCTCCGGAAGAAGGGCACTGAACGAGCGTATTCCGGCCGATACTGGGATACGAAGGATGCGGGGACCTATCGCTGTGCGGGGTGTGGCGAGGCCTTGTTCGCCTCCGACACAAAATTCGATTCCGGTACCGGCTGGCCCAGCTTTTTTGATGTGGTGGAGAATGGGTGCGTCCGTACCGAGGAGGATCGGGGCCTGTTCATGCGACGCACAGAAGTTCTTTGCGCCTCGTGTGATGGGCACTTGGGACATGTATTTCCGGACGGACCGGCGCCGACGGGTCAGCGCTATTGCATAAACTCAGCGTCGTTGGAACTGGATCCGGCGAGTCCCGGATCGGATGAGTGAGCGGGGCCCACGGGGGAAGAATGATCGGCACGATGCTTGCAGCTACTGTGATACTCGGCTTTTGGGAGCGGGACCGTCGAGAGTCCTTCGGCGGGAAGCTTCAGAGGGTTCTCGCCAGACCTCCGAGGTCGTCGGGTCATGGTGTTTCCGGTGCAGATCCAGTCGGGCATACGTGATAATGCAGACCCCGAGATCGCGGTTGCCTTCCGGGAGCGGAGTGATGAGGTCGATTGGGTGTTCCCCGATGAGCTCGAGGCTGCGTTGGCGAGGGCTCCCGGGGTGCAGCGTAGGGTGACGGGGCTGCCGGTTGGGCTGTTCCTGCGCACTGAAGTGGATCGCGTGGGGGACCCGCTCTACGGGCAGCTCCGCAGATTGGGCGAAATGACGAGCGCCGAAGTGGCCTTCATTCCGGTCGCGTTACGTGTGAAAACGGATGAGGTTAGCGGCGGGTCGACCGTCGAGATCGTCTCTACGATTCTGGACGTGAGGTCGGGAAGAGTTCTCTGGTTTGGCGTGGTGGCCGGCAGGCCCGGTCCCACGGCGGATTTCGCGTCGGTTGCCTCTGCCGTGGAGACGCTGGCGGTAACTTTTTTGTGGTTTGGGCGGTAAAGATTAGCAATAATAGAAGATCCGTAACCAATGGTGAGTATGCTAATAAATCGAGGATCGAGGGTCGGGATGGCTGTGGGCCTCCTGTTTGCATGCATGGGCTGCCAGGTCGCCGACCTCTCTTTACCCTGGCTTCAGGACAGCGATCTCCCTGTACCCTCCGTGGCCGAAGCCCAAGCCCGCTACCAGACCTCTTCCACGGTCGAGGTCGGGGTCAGTGGCAATGTCGTCGAAGTCAGCGTGAGCCAGCCGCTTCAACAGCTTCGCCGGGGTGGGGCTCTTTGGGCTAAGGTCGGCCCTTACGTCTACCTCTTCACCGAAGAGAGCGAAGCCCTTCTCCGTGACTATCCGGGCGTTTCCGGCATTCGGGTCATTACAAGAACCAGTCGTCGGAATACGGAGGTCGCGCGCGCCTTTCTTCGCCGGGATGCGTTGAACGAGATCACTTGGAAGAGGGCGAGGAACATCGCCGGGCGTGCGCGGAAGGATGGCACGCGGCGTCCGACGCTCCTTGAGGAACTCATCGAGTGGGGACAAGATCACACCGAGTTTACCTACAGCGACCAATTCGCAGGGTAAGTCACTCGGTATGACCCAGACGGTCACCGTGATCCCCGGCGATGGGATCGGGCCTGAGGTCACAGAGGCCACCCTCAAGATTCTGAAGGCGGCTGGGGCCGACTTCGAGTACGACATGCAGCTTGCGGGCATGTCGGCCCTGGAGAGCGTCAAGAGCCCTCTGCCCGAGGCCACAGTCGAGTCGATTCTACGGAACGGGCTGTGCCTCAAAGGACCCCTCACGACTCCGATTGGGTCGGGGTTCCGGTCCATCAACGTGGCGCTGCGCAAGGAGTTCGGCCTTTACGCGAATGTGCGGCCCGTGAGGACGATCGTGCCGGGAGGCCGCTACGACGACATCGACCTCCACTACGTCGGGCGCCAAGAGTTGGAGGATGACCCCTTCAGGACCGTCTCGAGGGGGTACCTGGTGTTCGATATCTTGGTGGAGAAGCGCTTGGGCAAGGCCCGAGTCTTCCTGAATGGGAAGAACCTCCTGGATGCTCACCAAACACGGTGGTCACCGCTGCTACGACCTGATCGATCGCCCCAGGGCAAATGGACCACGGACGTCTGGGCGCCCCTCGAGGGCCGCGTGTTCAGCGGTGGGGTGCACCTGTTTCTGTGAGCGCGTGGCCCCTAGGTTGAAGCTCGACCTAACGCTCGATCGCACGGAAACGAGGACGACGTGGACGAGGACATGTGTGTTCGCTGTCTTCAGCCGAATGCGCGATCGGACCTGGATCGCATGCTCTGGTGCGACGCTTGCAGCGAGGCGGCGAGTAAGCGAGCGGCCTCCCGGGGTTGGATGATCGGCCTCGCGACTGCTGTGATCCTCACCCTCTGGATCTGGCTGTTCGTGCAACCGTCAAACCTAGTCATCGGTGGATGGGTGGGAACCGTGCTTGCCGCCTTTTATGTCACTGCCCGAGTCGCTCGGGAGGTCCTACTCGCCGCGGCCCGAATGCGTAGCCGGCCGGCGGAAGGGGAGGTTCCCCGACAGTAGTGAACGGAGGATATCGTGGTGCCGCGGGGGTGCCATCGCGTTCGCGGGCACATGTACTAAGTTTCTCTTGCGATTCTCCAGGGCGATCCAAAATCAGGGTGAGGCGCACGAATGGCGGGTAAGTTCGAGGGTGTAGACTTCTACGATGTCGATTCTCTCCTCAGTGAAGAGGAGCGGATGATTCGCGATACGGTCCGGGAGTGGGTCGAGGACCGGCTCATGCCACTGATCGGCAAGGCGTACATCGAACGGCGCTTCCCGAAGGAGATCATCCCGGAGCTGGGCGAGTTGGGTATGCTCGGAGCCAACCTCCCCGAGGAGTACGGTTGCGCCGGGCTCAACAACGTGGCCTACGGGCTCATCAATCAGGAGCTCGAACGCGGCGACTCGGGAGTGCGTTCGTTCGCGTCCGTGCAGGGCGCTCTGGTCATGTACCCGATCTACGCGTTTGGGAGCGAGGAGCAGAAGCAGGAATGGCTCCCGAAGCTGGCCTCGGCCGAGAAGATCGGCTGTTTCGGGCTGACCGAGCCGGACTACGGCTCCAACCCGGCCGGAATGATCACGACCGCCAAGAAGACCGACGACGGCTGGCTCCTGAACGGCACCAAGATGTGGATCACGAACGGATCCATGGCGGACGTGGCGATCATCTGGGCCCAGATCGGCGAGATCGGTGATGTGAAAGGCATCCGTGGCTTCGTTGTGCCCACAAATGTGGAGGGGTTCTCCGCCCGTGATCAGAAGGGGAAGTTGTCGCTGCTGGCGTCCGACACCAGCGAGTTGCACCTCGAGGACGTCCATTTGCCCGACGACGCGCTCATGCCCGAGACGGGCGGGCTCAAGAGCCCGCTTCTGTGCCTCACGCAGGCGCGCTTCGGAATCGCCTTCGGGGCCGTGGGAGCGGCCATGGCGTGCTTCGATGAGTCCCGGAGCTACGCGAAGGAACGGGTGATGTTCGGCGGGCCCATCGGGGGCAAGCAGATCCAGCAGGTGCGCTTGGCGGACATGCTGACCAAGATCACACAGGCCCAGCTCCTGTGCCTTCAGCTCGGGCGGCTCAAGGACGCCGGCACGATGACACCCCAGCAGGTGTCGTTGGCGAAGAGGGCCAACTGCGACATGGCGTGCGACATCGCTCGTGAGGCTCGCCGCCTACTGGGAGCCAACGGCATCCTGATCGAGTACCACTCGATGCGGCACATGGCCAACCTCGAGTCGGTCTACACGTACGAGGGCACGCACGACATTCATGGGCTCGTTCTCGGTCAGGCCGTCACGGGGATTTCGGCGTTCTGAGCCGATGTCCCGGCCGAAGCGATCCGGCGAGGAGCGTGCGCTCACGTGTGGGGCGCTGTGTGACCAACTAGAGGCGGCCCTGAAGGGCGGCTTCCGCCGAGACCTCGTCGACGAGGCCTTGGCCACGGGGAGCACCAAAAAGGCGCTCAAGTCGCTGCGCGGCGCCATGCGGTCTCACTCCTTCAAGACCGCCTCACAGCGGGTGGTCTTGGACGATTTCGTGCGGAGCTTCGACGCCCTCACCCGGGAGGAGGGCTTCGAGATCCTTCACACGTGGGACCATGGCAAGCACGTCTTCGTAGAGAAGATCACGCCGGTCCTGGTTCTCGACCATTTCGAGAACTTCGCTTCGACCTCCCGCGCGGAGCGGACTTCGCTCGCGATACTCGTGGATTTTTACTTCCTGCACCCGCTGATCCTCTGTGCGATGCGGGCGTGGGATGACGAGGACCCGGACGGCGTGCTCGACCGAGTGACCGGGCTCCTCGGGTTGCTGCAGGGGACGGACGGTGGCGGCCATCAATTCGTGGACGACGCGGAAACGCTCCTGATGCTCGCTCTGGCGCAGTTCCATCCGGACGACGACAATGCCTACGACCGCTTCGCCGCGAAGGTCTGGACGCTGAATTCGGGGCACGTGGTCAACTTCTCCCGCATCAGCGCGGCGGTGCTCGGTGCCCATCTGAGGTGGGGGTTCGGCGTCATGTACGGGAGAGATACGACCCGCATGCGTGACGACAACGTCGGGGACTATCCCTGGCTCTTGTTGGCGGTGGAAGCGTTGATGCGGGAGTATGCGCGCCTGCACGACGAGGGTGTTCAGGGTCCGGAGCGGGAGGAGATCGTCGAGGGTTTGCTGAACGGCCTGACCGCTGATCCGTGGGCCTTCGCCGGCAAGATTCCGGACCCGCTCTCAGGCCACGCGGAGCTTTACTCCAGCTTCTGCGACCTGTTCGTGCGGTATGGAACGGACTTGTTGGAGGAGTTCAAGGGACATTGGCCTCCAGCCGACGGTTTTTCACCCTTGGCGTTCCACTTCAACTTCCCGCACAACGTCCTGTCGGCGGTCCTCATGATCGTGCTGGATCAGGGATCGGCGTGCAGCTTGTCCATGAACACTCTTCTGCTCGGCAGACACGACGGGGTGGTGAGCGAGGACTCTCCGCACGACTTTGCCTACACGCTCACGTCGTATGCGGGCTCGAGTCCCGACAAGCTGGACGACCACGGGGCTCGTCTGATCATTTACGACCGGCACGCGGGACGGGGATACTGCAACATGGTTCAGACGGCGATGCGACGGCTGCTGTCGGGGGCCGGCGAGGAGGCTCGGTCGTGAGGTGGGTCGCTATTTTATCCGCGGTCACCGTACTCGGCGGCTGTTCTCCGTCGGGCGGGCCCCCGGAGGACTTCACGGTCGTTGAGACCAGCATCCTTGAGATCCAGGAGTTGATGGAACGAGGACAGCTCACGTCACGTGAGCTGGTGGTCCAGTACCTCACGCGCATCGCACTTTACGAGGATCGCCTCAACGCGGCTATATCCATAAATCCGGATATAGTGCTGGAAGCGGAAGCGCTGGACGCCGAGCGGGCGCGGGGCAACGTGCGGGGGCCGCTGCACGGCATCCCGGTGGCATTGAAGGACAATATCCACACGACGCACCTGCCCACGACGGGCGGGGCTCTGGCGTTCGCCGGCTTCGTGCCGCCCTACGAAGCCACGCTCACGACTAATCTGCGCGACGCCGGCGCCATCATCATCGCCAAGGCGGGCCTCACCGAGTTTGCCAACTTTATGGCCGGGACGCCGAACGCCATGCCGGGCAATTACAATGCGCTCACCGGGTTTGGCTTCAACCCCTACGATCCCCGGCGCGATCCGAGGCCCGAGCGCTTCGACGGGCGTCCGGTTCTGTCGACCGGTGGGTCGAGCTCGGGCATCGGGACGGCTGCCAGTTTCTGGTCGGGCAATGTGGGCACGGACACGGGCGGCTCGGTCATCAGTCCGTCCAACGCGAACATGCTGGTCGGGATTCGGGCCACCCTGGGGCGCATCAGCCGCTGGGGCATCGCACCCGTGACGCTGGACCACGACATGGCGGGTCCGATGGCACGCACCGTGGCTGATGCAGCGATTTTGCTGGGCGGGATGGAGAGCGCGGCTCCCGATCCGAACGATCCGGCCACCGACGTTTGCGAGCCCCCTTCCGGGCGCGACTACACACCGTTTCTCAACGCCGACGGCCTCCAGGGCGCGCGCATCGGGATCCCCCGGGCGTTCTACTACGATGGAATCACGCTAAACGGCGAGAGTCGGTCGCGCGGGGGGCTCACTGCGGAACAAGCTGAACTGATGAGCGAGGCCATCGCCGCACTCGAATCCGCGGGCGCCGTGATCGTCGATCCGGCCGATGTGCCGAGCCTGGTCGCGCCCGACCCCGACGACAACTTCGCGGCGTGGGGTCTCTGCGTGGGTGGCGAGCAGGCCAAGGGCGCCGACGCGGACTGTTCGGTCAACTTCAAGTACGGCATGAAGCGTGATTTCGATAATTGGCTCGCGACGCTCGGCGAGTCCGCGCCGGTGAGCACGCTGACCGAGCTCCGGGAGTGGAACCTCGAGCACGCCGCCGCCGGCTCGATGAAGTACCGGCAGTCGCGCTTCGACATCTCGGACGAGATGGACGTCGAGGCCGACCGGGCCAGGAACGAAGCGGACATGGCGAAGGATCGGTGGCTCAGCCGAACGACGGGCATCGACGCGGTGCTGGACGAGTACGACCTGGACGCCATCCTGACCCCGGGCAGCCAGGGGGCGGGCCTTGCGGCGCGGTCGGGGGTTCCGATCATCGTCGTGCCGTTCGGGTTCGTCGCGAACGACGGGGGTCCGCCGTTTCCTGCGGGCTTCGAGGCCCGGCCTGCCCCCTTCGGTGTGGGGTTCACGGGACGGGCGTGCAGCGAACCTCGGTTGATCGAGATCGCTTACGCGTTCGAGCAGGCGACGGGGGGGAGGGTGGCTCCGGCCGGGTTGCCGTGACGTGCCCGGTGCACCTTACTCCATCCGTAGCGCCTGCATCGGGTCGGCCCGGCCGGCGCGCCGCGCCGGTATCCAACACGCGGCCGTCGCCACTACTCCCAAGAAGAGCGAGCCCGCCGCGTAGGTAAGCGGGTCCCGTGCGCTGACACCGAACAGGAAGCTCTCCAGGACTCGAGCGCCCGCAGCAGCCGCGATCAGTCCCAGCACGAGACCGCCGTGCTCGAGATGCGCGCGGGCTGATCCGTATCGGTCAGGTCGAGCGTCCACCCTTCGGTGGCGATCATGTGGCTGAACGTCGTGTTCTGTTCACGCCAGACGTTGAAGTCGCCCGGCGCCACGGGCGCGAGGCCCGGGAAGCGCTGCGACGACGAACCGATCATGACCAATTCGTCCGGGTTGTCGTACGGCAGGGGCCGCAGGACGACACCATCCAACACGCTGAACATGGTCGTGGTGGCGCCGATCCCCAGCGCCAGAGTCAGTACTGCGACAAAGGTGAAGCCCGGTGCCCGCCGAAAGGAGCGCAGCGCGAATCTCAGGTCCCGTCCGATCGTCGTCATCGTCATTATCCTCGTATTGTCCTTCTTATGTATGTATGCCAGCTGTGCGGCGTGTGAACGAGCGCTCCACGCGAACCGCGCCGTGCTCCACCAACGCCCCAGGTTCGATCGGGTCGTTTCCCGGTGCTCGAGTGCGACGAGCTCCGCCTCCCATTCCTCCACCCACCGATTCCGGTGGATCAGAGGCACATGTCGCGCCATAGGCGCAGGAGGAACCGAGACATCAGCCCTGCGTAGCTGCCCGCGGCGGGGCACCGGCGAGTACACCGAGGCGCTCGAGCGCTTCACTCAATGCACGGGCACCTTTCGCCGTCACTCGGTAGTAGCGCCGACGGGGTCTGCCCGCCGCTTTCGCGTCCCGAACCCCCTCCCATTCGGACTCCACGTAGGCGCGCGCCTCCATGCGAGCGAGCGTCGGATAGACGGTCCCACTTGGAAGGTCCGTGGCCTCCATCATGTCGAGCCCAAATCGATGGCCATCCTGAGTGGCCTTCAGAATCGCCACCGTTGCTGCGCCAAGCGCTCTGTTCCGGAGTATGTCGGGTTCCTTAGAGGTACGTGTCGCCCCTATCGAGCCGGCTGTGTGACGCCTCGATCCGAGGCTATGTAGTATTAGTAGGTAGCAATAGCGTAAAGGGTTGCAAGTGGACTTTGTCTTCCGCTGCTCGGACCACAGGATCACGAGCTATCGTTCGCCGTGGGACATGGCGCGGGAAGCGGCCTCGACCGAGGAAAGAGATCGTGTTAAGGTCTTAACCCGGCCGCAGATCAGGGACCGATTGGTCCACGATCTGCGGCGGACAGCGGTGTTGTTACGCCCCGCTAGCTCAACTGGCTAGAGCAACTGACTCTTAATCAGTAGGTTCGGGGTTCGAGTCCCTGGCGGGGCACTCGGGCAAGGTGAATCACTACAAGTAGTTATGAGAATGGTCAGTCCCGGACGGGCTGGCCATTCTTTGTAATAGTGTGCATATAGTGTGCATATGTCCCCTGCATAGTCGGGTCTTTCTACTCACGCACAACGTCCGATGTCGCCCTTCTTGGCACATCCCCCCGGCGGCAACGAGCCCCTCAGTGGTAGCCACACCTAGCTATCCAGAAGTGTTTTGTT
>CAUZAE010000104.1:0-11120 GCA_963577685.1 Gemmatimonadales bacterium UBA6960
TGGTGCTCCTCTAGGAGGTCCCGCTCCAGCGGGTCCAGGTCCCGGGCGGCTCCCAGAACGATGTGCTCCGTGGGGATGGGGTCTCCCAACCCGGACCACTCGCGCAGGCGCTGCAGGCCGAGGCCTGCCGAGACCGCCACGGGCATTCCGCCGAGCATGCCGCTCAACGAGGTCTCGGGCGTGTTGAAATCTCCATGTGCATCGATGAAGAGCAGGCCGACCCTTAGGGGGCGCCCTCCGGGATCGGACTGCTGAAGTCCTGCCAGCATCCCCATGAGTGAGCTGCAGTTGGCCAGCAGGTCCACGGAGAGGTATCCCGCGTGCTCGTTACTTGCCACGATGTCAGCCAGATGTGTGTTTGCCATCCCGAGGCGGCGACGCTCACCGTACTGCGGTTCTTCTAGGGCAGTGAGGGCGACGTTCGGGATCGGCTTTAACTCGGCCCCGCCCCCCGTAAGAGTTTGCTGGATGCCACCCGCAGCCAGGTAGTCGGGCCCCCCCGAGAGTTCCGCGACGTTTCTGGCCCCCGAATACGGCATTTTCACCAGGGCAACGCGCGTCTCCCCGCTATCGTTGGCGTAATGCTGTGCGGCAAGCGACAAAGGAAGGGCGGCGACAAGAAGCGTAACGACGATGGCGCGTTTCATGGTGGACCCCTTGGTGGATCTAGAAGAACCCCTTGTCGGGTCCGGATAACGTGAGGCACGGAACGAAACCGGTCAACAACCCATCTCCTTACGATTCGACGCGCCTGACTATGGTGACCCGTCGGGAACGAGCAGGCGTATGACGCCGTCCTGTTTGTTGAGGATGAGAACCTGCTCATCGGGTCCTGACCCGAACCTCAGGTCAGCGCGCGCCGAGGGCGACTTGCCCTGTTCGACGTTCTTTTCCTGGACGAGCTGGAGCAGCGTTTTCGCCTCACCGCCGTCGTTGAGCAAGACCCGGCGAATGGATTGCTGCCCCCCGTTCGGCAGGTCGTCTGCTTGCAGATAAAAGATCTCGCCGCCCGGCATGTCCCCCCACAGAACGAGGTCGGTCAGTTGAGGGATCGTGCGCGAGCGGTACACGTGGACGCCGGTGGCGGCGACTCTGGAAGTCAGCAGGGGATCCGACTGTGCGTATTCGGCGACAGGGTACGTTACGGTCGGATCGCCGCGTGGGTTGACGAGACTTACCGCCGAACGACCGATGAACTCGAAGCTCCCCTCCCAGTCGTTCCAACCGAGGTTGGCTCCAGCGGTCACCAGGCTGAGCTCCTCCACGATGTTCTGTCCGATATCGGAGACGAACATGTTGCCGTTCGTTGGGTCCCAAGCGAAACGTTGGGCATTACGCAGGCCGTAGGCGTAGATCTCGCCCAGCGCTCCACCGTGTCCACCTCCCGCGAACGGGTTGCCGGCGGGAACTCCGTATTCACCGTTGGCGGCGTTCGAGCCGAGTGGGTCGATCCGCAACATCTTCCCGAAGGGCGAGGTCAGGTCCTGCGCCATATTGAGCGGGTCGCCACCACTACCTCCGTCTGCCAACGTGATGTAGAGGAGACCGAAATCGGCGTCACCGAGCGACGCGAGCGGATTGAAGCCCACCTGCCCGGCGTTGTGGTTGCGAAAGGGCTGTTCGATCCTGAGTAACTCGCGCGGCGGACCCCCGTCGTAGGTGGCGGCACCGGGGCTTCGGGCGGTCCATTCGAGTAGGATGGTGTCGTGCGTGTCGTCGCCACCGTTCGGTCTGAAGTCGGGCGTAGACCCCGTATTCCTCGTGTCGGTCCACGTATAGAACCTGCCGTACCCGCCCGTGCCCGGCTCTCCGAACTGCGGATGAAGAGCGAAACTCTGAAAGCCGACCTCCCTGCGCCCAGCTTCCACCGCGACCGCCCACCTCGAGTCGTCGATATCGATGTACTCGCGAACGGTTCGACCGTCATAGCTGACGGTGTAGAGGGGACCGCGCATGTCGTTGACGAACATGCGGCGGGTACCCGGCTCATCGACCAGGATCATCACGCGAGCCGGTTCTCCCTCGATGTCGGGAATCGAGGCGAACTCGGTGAAGCTGACTCGGATGATGTCCTCCGTCGAAGCGATAGGTGACGGAAATAGATCGTCCGTCATCTGGGCGCATGCGGGGGCCACGGTGGACGCCATCAGGAACGCTGCGACGATGATGCGCATAATCACCTTACTCCCCTAGCTTTCCCGGCCGGTTGGCTCGTGCAGTGACCGCCAAGGCGTGGAGGGATCGTGGACCGAGGAGGCGACCGCGCGCCGCACTCCCCATCCGAAGCTAGGTCCCACGTAGGGCAAAAAAAAGTGTAGAGTCAGACGTTATGTCATGAAGGGAGCCGGTGCCCCCCACGGACACCGGCTCCTCAATGTTCACGCCCTGAACAGGTCCTTCAATGGGCGGTGGCCAGCTCGGGTGGACGGTCGTGCTGGGCAAGCCACGCGTATATGAAACCGAGTATACCGCCGTATATCAGGTGGCCGACCAGACTGGGAAGCATGGCCACCGCGGGCGTGGCGTTCCAGTTCACACCCAGACCCATACCCATGAAGAGCGGCATCAGCGTGAGCGGTCCCAAAACCCACCAGACAGCACCGTAGGCCAGACCGGAGGTGAGCCCGTTGGCGAGATCCTTTGCCAGTCGGCCCAGAACCAGAGAAAACCCTATGCCAATGATCACGCTGTTGACCATGTGCACTGCGAAACCGACCAGAGCCGAGGGCTGCCCGACCATCTGTCCGATCATGGGCAGCATGCCCATCATGCCCATCATCCCTCCGAAGATCAGACCCCCCGCAACGCCACCGTAGGCGCCCCATTTCAGTCCTCGCGCATTCATCTATCCGTCTCCTTCTGCTCTTTTTTAAGTGCATCCTGACGCTTGGAAATCGTCTGGATTGACCGACGGTTCCCGGCCAACGCACTTCCTCCGCGGCAAGAGTCTTGAGTACGGATCCAAATATCCGATATTGTGTAGGATGCCGCTCGACGTATTTTGGGCATGATGTTGGCCCCGAAGCGTCACTCATGACCTGGCCGAACAACTGCGGCCGGAGGGCAACGTTGGTACAGCTATCGTAGACCCCATGCTTGAGTATACTCCCGAGGTCGCACGCGAGACGGCCCCGCTCCTAGAGCGGGTGAAGGCGTTCGTTCCCCCTGTGGAATGGCCGATCCTTGCGCCGTTGATCCATGAGATCAATCGGCTCAAGAAGGAAAACAACGCCGTCGTCTTGGCGCACAACTATCAGACGCCTGACATCTATCACTGTGTGGCAGATTTCGTGGGCGATTCTCTTCAACTCGCCACTCAAGCTCGGGAAACGGACGCCGACATCATCGTTCAGGCCGGCGTGCATTTCATGGCCGAGACGTCGAAGCTTCTTTCTCCGGACAAGTTGGTTCTCATCCCGAGCCGTGAGGCAGGCTGCTCTCTCGCGTCGTCGATCACGGGTGAAGACGTACGCCGGCTGAAAGAGAAATACCCGGGTGTTCCGATCGTGACCTACGTGAACACGTCGGCGGAGGTGAAGGCCGAGTCCGATATCTGCTGCACGTCGGCGAATGCCATCAGCGTGGTCGAGGCTCTGGGCGTAGACCGCGTGATCTTGCTTCCCGACGAGTATCTCTCCAAGAACGTCGCGGCGCTCACCGACGTCGAGGTGATCGCGTGGGAGGGGCGGTGCGAGGTACACGAGCGCTTTACCGCCGATGAAGTTCGTGAGTACCGGGACACGACGCCCGGATTGGTCGTGTTGGCGCACCCCGAATGCTCACCCGATGTTTTGGCCGAGGTGGACTATGCGGGTTCGACGGCCAGCATGATCCGCTACGTGAAGCAGAACAAGCCGCCGAAGGTCATGATGGTCACCGAGTGCTCTATGAGCGATAACGTGGCTGCCGAGACCCCCGAGGTAGAGTTCATAAGACCGTGTAATATCTGCCCCCACATGAAGAGCGTCACGCTCCAGAATATTCTGGATAGTTTGCAGTTGATGCGGTACGAGGTGACGATTCCGGAGCACATCGTGGCTCCTGCTCGGCGGGCGGTGTCCCGTATGATGGATATGCAGGTTACCGGGAGTGACTTCGGTGCTGCCGCGGAAGTCGACGTCGTTGTAGAGAGCCAGGCTTCACTGGGTCCTGCGACGAGTGTGTCCTTTTGACACGAATGCCTCACGTGGCGTGAGCGACGTCCCGCCTCTTTCCGACCTTCTCGTAGGGCCAGTAGTCCGACGTGCCCTGGAGGAAGACCTGGGCCAGGGCGGCGACATTACGTCCCGGGCCGTCATCCCGGCAGGTGTTCGGATCCGTGCGGAGATCGTCGCCCGGAGCGAAGGGGTCGTCGCGGGGCTTCACGCGGCCGCTGCGACCTTTTCGTTGGTGGACTTCGGCCTCATCCTAGACGTTGCGACCACGGATGGGTCCTCGGTCGCTTCCGGTGCGGTCATGGCGGTTGTGGAGGGTTCGGCACGCTCGATCCTCTGTGCTGAGCGCACCGCTCTCAACTTCCTGGGACATCTTTCCGGGGTCGCGACGGCGACACACGCTCTCGTCTCAGCGGTGTCCGGCACTAGCGCCCGGATCTGTTGCACGCGCAAGACGACTCCTGGTCTCCGCGCCCTGGAAAAGCATGCCGTGTTGATGGGTGGGGGCGTGAGCCACCGCTACGGTCTCGATGGGGCGATCCTCATCAAGGACAATCATATCGCGGTAGCCGGCGGTGTCGGATCGGCGCTGGAAGCCGCTCGTCGGGTCTCGGGGCCGGTCACGTCCATCGAGATCGAGGTCGATACGCTCGACCAACTCGTAGAGGCCTTGGAGGCGCAGGTGGCGGTCGTTCTCTTGGACAACATGCCACCTGAACTGCTGCGTCAGGCAGTCGAGATGACGGACGGCCGAGCGGTGCTCGAGGCGTCCGGCGGCGTGACGCCGGACACGGTGCATGCCATCGCCCAGACCGGGGTGGACTACATCTCCAGTGGCTGGATCACGCACTCGGCTCCTGCTCTCGACTGCGGGCTCGACTTCTCCCGAGGGCGCTAAGTCGGTAGACCTTTCCTCACCACATACTCCATGGCCTCAACGAAGCGGTCGACTTCCTCGAGCGTGGAGTAGACGCTCGGCGAGACGCGAAGCCCCTGGAACTGGGCGTGGTTGATGGACACCGTCAGAATGCGGTGTCGATCCCAGAGCCAGTCCCTGAGTGCCGCGGTATCTTCGCCTGCGATCTCTACGTTGGCGATTCCACAAGCGAATCCAGGCTTGAGGCTCGTATGAATCCTAATTCGTTCATGCTCCATGAGGCGCTTGGCCCACAAATCACGGAGGTACACCAGGCGCTCGGCTTTCCGCTCGGCACCGATGCCTTGATGGAACGATAGTGCCTCGGCGACGGCAAGGTGGTTTGCCGCTGGATGCGTGCCTATCTCCTCGAATTTTCGGATGTTGTCATCCATCTGCTCGCGCGCTGCCATCAAGGGCCAGATCTCTGGAATGACCTCGCGACGGACATACAGCAGGCCAGTTCCATGGGGTGCGAAGAGCCACTTGTGGAGACTCGTGGAATAGTTGTCGCATTCGAGATCAGAGATGTCGAAATCGAAGTGCGCGAGCGCGTGGGCTCCGTCCACGATCACGGGTATGCCATGTGAGCGCGCCATGGAGACGACCTCCTTCACCGGTAGAATTTGTCCGGTGAGATTGATCATGTGGCACATGAGAATGAGGCGCGTCCGATCGGTGATGCCCGCCTCGAATCGGCGGACGATCTCGGCGGGATCCTCCGAGACGACAGGAAGCTCGAACTGCCGGAGCACGATGCCCTCGCGACGCTCGCGCTGCTTGAACGTCGTGATCATGCGTCCATAGTCCTGCGTGGAGGTCAAGACCTCATCGCCGGCCTTTAGGTCATAGCCGAACTGACAGATCTGAAGACCCTCGGATGCGTTCCGAGTGAGTGCCACCTCCTCGGCATCGACACCCCACTCCCTGGCCATGCGTTGGCGAACGCTTTCCTGCTGAGGCTCGAGCACGTCCCACATCGTGTAGGACGGCGCGAGATTGGAAAAATCCAGATGGCCCTTCATGGCGTCCTGCACCCAAGCCGGTGAGGGGCTCACACCGCCATTGTTGAAGTTCACCATACTACGATCGACGGTGAACGCCCTCGCCACTTCAGTCCAGAAGTCCTCGTCCCGTGCGACGCTTTGAGCTGTCCCGGGATGCAGAGACAAGGAACGCACGATCTCGGGACCGGTTCGCCGAAAGTCCGTGGGCATTCCGGGGATTCCTCCCACGGCGACGGCCGCGGGAAGGGAGAGCGAACCAAGAAACTGCCGGCGCGTCGTCATGATGAGACCTCAGCCGATGGGGTGAACTCGTCAAATCGGTGTCGAGAGCGAAAAAGACAGCTTTGAAGAAGAGACTAGAATAGACCTCGTCTGACACGCTGTCCAACGGGCATCGCGAGCGCGAGTCTAGCGCACGCTAAAACCCTGGTCCCATGGAACAAATGATGGACCGTACTCCTAATAGTGGGCGTACGTCATCTTCACGTCGACCCGCCGCGCGCCGTCCGGAGCACCTAGACATCCGAGAGACCCACACCTGATAACCCGGGCGCGTTACTGGACACTCCTGTCCGTGTTCGGAGTCATTGTTCTGGTCGGGACCTACACCGGTGGAGTGTCGGCACAGGAGCCTGATTCGCTCCCAGCCGACTCGGCGAATTTTCCGACTACGTTCCTCATGGAGGGAATGACGGTCGAGGCATCCCGCCGGCTGACGGCTGTCGGTGGCGCCAGCGTGATCGAGCTTCGACTCGATTCCCTCGCATCGACTCCCATACCCACGCTCGAACAGGCACTGCGAGAGATGCCACTAGTGCGTGTGCGGGTAAATTCCCGCGGTGAGGCCCAACCGAGCCTACGGGGCGCGACCGATCGACAGATCGCGGTACTGGTGGACGGAGTACCGTTGACACTCGGTTGGGACCATCGCACCGACTTATCGATCATCCCGCTCACTGCTGCACGATCCATCAACCTGATTCGTGGCCTGTCGTCTGTGCTTCATGGCCCCAACGTTCTGGCCGGAGTGGTCGAAATCGACGTCGCGAGGGGGAACCGTCGCATGGAGATGCCCGCTCCCGCGACCTTCAGCATGGGTTTGGACCAGACGGGCAGTTTCGTTGCAGGCGCCACGGGTGCTCGCCTCTTTGAGCCTGCCCGCGGACAGTGGTTGGTACAGGCCGGAGGCGGATTTCGAGATCGTTCAGGCACCGTACTTCCCGAGTCGAGTTCCATGGACCCTCTGAAGAAAGCTTTTCTCTCCGGCGACGGCAAGCTTCGGCTGAACAGCGACGTTCGGCATGTGGACGGGTTCATGTCCACTCGCTTTCAGGGTGATGGAGGTAGCTGGGGATCGCTCACGGCGTCTGCCTTCGATGTCGAACGCGGCGTTCCCCCGGAGACGCACGAATCGACGCCCAGGCTCTGGAGATATCCCGACCAGCGTCGGATGATCGCCGCCTTCTCCAGTGGTACCGGGCAGCGCACTACGGCATGGGGCAGGGGTGACCTGGAAGCCAGTGTGGGCATCGATCGAAGCTCGTTCATGATTCACCAATTCGAGACCCTTCAGTACAGGAATGTGGTGGGACAAGAGGAAGGCCAGAGCCAGACGATTACGATGCGCGTGCTCGGTGAACACACCCTGAGCCACCGGGCGGACCTACGGGGCGCGTTCACGTATGGCGACGTTTCTCACACCGAACGTCTTGGCAACGTCGTGATCGAACAGCAGGACTATCGCCAGCGTCTGTGGAGCCTCGGGAGCGAGGCGGAATGGCGCTTCGATGACCTGGTTGGTTGGGAAGGGTTGGGTGCCAGCCAAATGACCTTCGGCGTCGTAGTGGATGGAGCCGACACGCCAGAAACAGGTGACAAACCTACGCTCGGACGTCTCTCGGACTGGGGCGTGCGCCTCGGATTGTCGTCACTGACGGCCGGGAGTTCGATGCTGTTTCACGGCGGCGTAAGCCGCCGGGCTCGATTCCCTTCACTTCGAGAACTGTATTCCGAAGCGCTGGGACGGTTTCTCCCGAATCCGGATCTGGGACCGGAGATTCTGACAGGGGGCGAGCTTGGACTCACTTGGCATTTGACCGCCCTCAATCTGCAGATGGTCGCATTTCATCAGGTTCTCTCCGAGGCGATCGTTCGGGTCAGCGTGGCAACACCGGATGGGAACAAGCGACAGCGAGTGAATCGGGACCGCATTCGGAGTACCGGGCTGGAGTTGGTCGCTTCGGGTACGTGGGAGAGAATCCAATACACCGGGGATCTCACTTTTCAGGAAACGTGGCAACTCGGTCAAGATAGTGAACTCAGATCGAGGCCCGAATACGAGCCTCGCATCTCAAGTCGGCTGAGTCTTTCCACGCCCCTGTACCTGGGGTCCACCATCTCCAGTGAATATCGGTTTTTCGGGAGCCAGTTCTGCTTGAATGCGGATAGCGGTGCGTTCGACAGGCTCGACGGTACTGGTAGCTTGGATTTTCAACTTAGGCGTCGGTTCACACGGCCGGGTCGCGATAGGTTCGCAAACGTCGATGCACTAGTTTCGGTGGCGAACGTTACGAACGGAGCCATCTTCGATCAGTGTGGATTGCCTCAGTCGGGACGAACCGTTCGAGTTCAGGTACGCCTCTTCTGACCAACGGTACCGGGAGCTACCTTCTCTCGGGCTTCCACCCTCGTTGGCTTCGCCGACCGGACACAGCGACACAATACCATGATCCGAGTCACGTTCCTGGGCACCTCGGCATCCCGCCCTACGGTTCGCCGTAACGTGAGCTCGATCGCGGTTCAACGAGAGGGTGATCTTCTTCTGTTCGACTGCGGCGAGGGTACGCAGCGGCAGATGATGCGCTACGGAACGGGCTTCGGGGTGCGAGATCTGTTTTTGACGCACCTCCACGCCGATCACTTTCTCGGGATCACTGGCCTGATCAGGACGATGGCACTTCAGGGCCGGACGGATCCGCTCCACATCTTCGGTCCGCCCGGGTCAACCGCGACACTACGCCAGGCGATAGGTCTGGGGATGGATCGGTTCGCGTTCCCAGTCGAGGTAGAGGAGTTGGACGCTGGTGACCGAATCGGACGAGACGCGTATGACATCGTGGCCTTTCGTGTGGACCATGGGACTGCGGCGCAGGGGTATGCTCTCGTGGAGCACGAGCGGCTGGGCCGCTTCGATGTCGAACGGGCCCGGGCCCTAGGCGTGCCGGAGGGTCCGCTGTTCGGCAAGCTACACGAAGGGCACGCCGTAGAGTTCGACGGGAGCAGGGTCGAGGCGAGTGACGTAGTGGGCCCTCCAAGGCCTGGGCGCACGGTCGTCTACAGTGGGGATACCCGCCCGTCGGCTACCACAGGAGAGATTGCCAAAGGGGCCTCACTGCTGATCCACGAAGCCACATTCGGAGAGGATGAAGCGGAACGAGCCCAGCAGACGTATCACAGCACGGCGCGCGGGGCGGCGACCCTCGCCATGAGAGCCGGTGTGGCTCGGCTCTGTCTCACACACATCTCTGCCCGGTACTCCGATGACTCGTCACTGCTGGAATCCGAGGCGCGCGAGGTCTTCCCGGGGGCGGTTGTCGCCCGCGACGGCTTGAGTATCGAAATTCCTCACAACGATGACGAGGCCGAGGAAGCCCCGGAGGACGTTCGTCCCGCTGAACGGATCGGCCGGGAGTGAAGCCGGGCTTTGATCGGATCGGTATCGTGGGTCTTGGCTTGATGGGTGGATCCATTGCGTGGGCCCTGAAACGTCTACCGAAAGCCCCACGGGTCGTGGCGTTTACTCGTGATCGCGAAGAGGCCGTTCGTGCCCTCGAGGGGGGGGCGATCGATGCGCTCACTGAGACACCTGATGAGGCCGTATACGGGCAGCACCTGGTCTTGTATGCCACTCCATTGGGGGCGATGAAGGATCTCATGTCCGAGCACCGGGATCTCTGGGGAGACGCGACAGTCACGGACGTGGCGGGGCTGAAGGTGCCGTTGCTAGAGTGCGCCCGGGGAGATGAATACGCGTTCAGGTATGTGGGCTCCCATCCTATGGCAGGACGCGCTGAATCCGGCTTTGCAGCTGCGACTCCCGATCTCTTCGTCGACGAGGTCGTCTGGGTAATTCGGGGGGACGCGACTCCCGATCGGGCGGCGGCGGTCGAGTCGTTGTGGACCTCCATCGGAGGTCGGGTCCGTACGATCGAGGCCGACGCGCACGATCATCTCATGGCATGGGTGAGCCATGTACCTCAAATGCTCGCGACCGTACTCGCGCGGACGCTGGAGGGGCAGGGCCTACGAGCGTCGGACGTAGGACCCGGCGGTCGTGATATGACCAGGCTGGCGGGGAGCGCACCCGAGCTTTGGTCGGACCTGTTCACAGCGAACCGTGAGTTGGATTTGCGTGCCTTGGAGACTCTCCGAGAGGAGCTCGAGACGATGACGGCCGCGCTCACGGCTGGATCGTATCGGGATATTGCCGAAATGATGTCCGGGACTCGGCGGTGGAGGAGAGATCGTGAGGAAAACTAGGGTCCCCGGGGACAAGTCCATCACCCAACGGGCCCTGATCGTTGCCTCGCTCGCCACCGGAGAAAGTCGACTGAGCGGGTTGCTTCCGAGCGCCGACCCACAAGCGACGGCGGCCGTTCTCCGTGCGTTGGGTGTGCCGATCGCAACGCTTCCCGGTGACGGGAGCGAGCTCCGCGTGGCCGGCCTCGGATTGCAGGGCCTTCGAGCTCCGGGTCACCCATTGGACTTCCAAAATAGTGGCACGGGAGCTCGCCTGATGTTGGGTGTCTTGTCTGGGCAGGCGCTGACGACGACCCTGACGGGTGACGAGTCTCTTTCGAGTCGCCCTATGGCGAGAGTCACGAGGCCCCTCACCAAGATGGGTGCAACGCTTGGCTTCCTCGGCGAGCTGGAGCGGCTCCCCATCGAAGTCACAGGCGGAGGACTTCGGCCGCTCCAGTACGAGACTCCGATCGCCAGCGCTCAGGTGAAGAGTGCGCTTCTATTTGCCGGCGTCACGAGCGG
>CAUZAE010000105.1:0-11094 GCA_963577685.1 Gemmatimonadales bacterium UBA6960
CACAGCTCGCCAAAGAGGAAGACATTCCGACGCTGCTCGCTGGACTCGAAGAGCCCGATGAGTTCCTCAGGTTGCTCGACGAGCGAGCCAGCTGACACCCTACCCTCGCTCGACCCTCACTTAGTCACATACATGCGGATGATGGCCCTCGCTCCGTTCACCGTCAATTGAACGAAGTAGATGCCGGAAGCCACCTCACGTCCTGAGCGATCGCGTCCATCCCAGTAGGCTTCGTGACGCCCCGGTTGAGTGTACTCGAGATCAATCAGCGGACCCTGTCCGTTGGGATGCCTGAGGGCGACCGGCGAAGCCACGAGCTGCTGAAGCACGTTGTAGATGCGTACGGATACAACGACCGTCCTCCCCTCGGTGAACAGGCTCTCGTTGAGTTCGAACGGAATCCTGGTCTCGGGGTTGAACGGATTGGGATAGTTCTGACCCAACGTAAAGCCGTTCTCCTGACTGTCATCTCCGGGAAACTGCGCCGAAATCTTCGCGGGGACCGCGAAAAGCGTGAAAATCAGGAAGACGCATGAAATGCGTCCCATCTACACCTATCCTTGCAGTAGCTGTTGGACTAATCGCCCTCCAATGGTGATTACCGGCTGCATCCGCTTGCTGATGTACTTATCATACGCGTTCAGAAAAACGGAGGCAACAAGGTTGCTTCCCTAGGACTCCACTTCTACTAATTTGGTTCCGCATCGACCACATCGCGGCCACCCGGATGACGCACTGTGACCCCTGATCGGTCCAGATGACTCAGGATCGGAATGAGGTGCTTCCGAGTCACGGGAATGACTTCCCGAAAGTCGGCGGGGCCAAGCCCCGTCGCCCCTGCCAGGTGACTCCTGACCTCGGATGTCGCCGCGCTCAGAGCAAGGGCATCTACAAAAAATTCCTCATCCAAGCCGACCAAATGACCCTCCCTCTCCAAGAGCTTCAGGAGCGGCCAGAGATCCGCCGCACCCTGGAACTTGTCCGGAAGCTCGGATACCGGAGGCGGAGCCAACCCCGCAACGCGATAGACCTCGAGCAGGATTCCCTTCAACTCGTGCTGTCGGACATTCAGAGATGGCTCGTAACCCGGGCGAGAGACCATGCCGTCCTGCACCTTCAAGACCCCGGAGTCGACGGCCTCGCCTACCAATAGATCGGCGAGCCGAGAATCCCCTCTCGCCGGTACCGTTTGTCGTAGGAGCTCGACGGAGATCCCCAGACGAAGGGGGTCATTTCGGTGAGTGGCATCCACCGCCTCTTCGATCAAGGCACGGGCACGCTCAACCGTCGCTGCCCCAAAACAATCACCTGCAGCCTCACGCGCCCCGTGTTCCAGCACGTAGTCCCTCGCGGTGCGGCTGTCGTCGGATGAACCGCCAATTCGGATGGGAATCTCCCGAGTCGGCACGCCTGCCCAAGAGGCGACGCCTAGTACGGCGGCCAGGGCTTCCGCCGGAGTGCCCTCGATCATCGCACGCAATGCGTCGTTCTCACCCCCCAGGAGCTTCTTTCTCTTTAGTGCTGTCGCCTCGGCGACGGTACCCCCACCGATCGTCGTGACCGGTGAGTACGAGCGGATCACAAAACGGTCTCGAGCACGCGCCAACAGAGGCTTCTCAAGCCGAAGCTGCACCCAGCCCGTAGCGCCCGCTGCGACTTCCTTGCCCTCCAGCGTGACAACTCGTGCCATGACCTCCGTAGTACCGAGATGGACTCTCACCCGTTGCCCGTGCCTTACAGCCCATCCGGTATCATCGAGTACGTTCAGCAAGACCGTGAGCATCGAGGTCGCTGCCCACTCCTTCTCTACCACAAGAACTTGGCCGCGCTCTACCGTCTCCAGATCAATGTCCGAGCCGGTGATCGCTACCGCCGTGCGCTCTCCCGCACCCGCTCGTTCGACGGGTAAGCCATGGACCTGAAGCCCCCGCACGCGACCCGTAATGCCGGACGGCTGCACGGTCACTACCTCGCCCACCGAAAGCAGGCCGCTCCACAACGTTCCCGTGACCACTGTGCCTGTCCCTCGCACGGTGAACGCACGATCGATGGGAAGTCGAGTGACGTCGTCGTGCGAACGCTCACGCACCCGCAGGGCCACGGTCATGAGTGCCTCAACGAGGTCGTCCATCCCCGCCCCGGTCACCGTAGAAGTGGTCACGATAGGGGCGTCGGCGAACGGTGACCCCTTCAGTGCCTCCCTCACCTCGTCATCGACGAGGACCAACCACTCCTCCTCCACGAGATCCGACTTGGTCAACGCCACCACCATCTCGTTCACTCCGAGAAGCCGAACAATGTCCAAGTGCTCCCGAGTCTGTGGCATCATGCCTTCGTCCGACGCGACGACCAAGAGAACCAAGTTCATGCCCGTGGCACCGGCCAGCATATTGCGAATAAACCCCTCGTGACCCGGCACGTCCACGACGCCGAGGCGGAGGCCCGCTCTCGGCTCAAACTCGGCAAAACCCAGATCGATCGTAATCCCGCGGGCTTTCTCCTCCTGAAGACGGTCGGTCTCCACACCCGTCAGCGACTTTACAAGCGCAGTCTTCCCGTGATCGATATGTCCGGCCGTTCCAAGTATGAGCCTCCTCTCAGTCACTTCACCCCCCGGGCCTGAGCGTCCTCAGTGTTCACCATCACCGAGGCCAAGAACGAGAAAGACTGTAGCGGCTTCGATCCACCAAGGTGATACCGACTGAAATCGTGCAACAGCTGGAGGTGAGCCTGAATCCGATCGACCGCCTCCAGTTGGACACCCTGAAGGAGAGACGCCAACTGCTTGCGGGCGCCGGGACCTATCCGCGGGCCGGTGACATCCACCGCGCAATCGGGACAGCAAACACCTCCGGCGGCAAAGTCGAAGCGGCCCAACCCAGTACCCCCGAGGGGCCGACCGCAACGCACACAGGGATCCAATTGAGGTTCGTACCCCAAGGCGCTGACCAACATCCATCCCTCCCCGAGCACCACCGGCAAGACGTCGCGACCTTCCTCGTTCTTGATTCGGCGGAGCCCCGCCATCAAGCGCGCGAACACCTCAGGATTCGGATCAGGTCCCCCGTGAGCCAACACGATCTCCGCGAGTACGGACGCGCCGGCGAATCGCACGAGGTCGCGGCCAAGGGCACTCCCCGACTCTTCGATCGAGAATTCTTTGAACGTCTGAAGTTCCCGGGTCGGCTTCAGGTAAAGGGTGATCTCTCCCCTCGAAAAAGTCTCGAACCCCGCCTGACCTCGGGCTCCGCCTCGGCGGATACCCTTCGCCATCACGCTGACGAGACCGAGATCACGCGTGTAGAGTCGGAGCACACGGCTCGTCTCGCCGTAGTTGAACGAGCGCAGGAGAACGCCCGGAGTACTCACGATGGCCACGTTCAGCCGGTCAGGGCCCGCCCCGGAGTCGGGACATGAGGGCCATCCTTTGCTCGCGCATGTGTCGCTCCTCGTTCGGATCGGTGACGCTCGATAACGCTTGGTCGATCTTCGCCACTTCGAGGATCAGCCCCTCTCGTGCCTGGAAAGAGTTGCCGCCCTGCGTGACAGCCCTTCGTGGCCGCCGGTATACGAGCAATGCGGCCCCGGCCAAGACAGCGGTTACCAACAAGGCGAGGGTCCGGAAGGGTGGGGGTCGATCCTCTCGGCTCTGTGTCAGTGCGATCTGCAGATCCAACAGAGCGCTCGCACCGTACCGACGGTAGGACGAGCCCTCTTCAAGGGAAACCACGTCGATCGGCTCCAATCCCTCTACTTCGAAGGGCGGAGCCGGCTCCTTGACGAAAAGCTCGAATCGTCCCGTAGGACCTGGCACGGGGATCGTCGCCTCGAGCTCCGGAAGGTAGTAGCGAATGAGGAGTATTCGCTCCCCCGGTGGAATCGGGGCACTCACGGAGATCCGCCCGCCCTCGAACGATACGGCGTCCGGCGGAAGCTCTCCTTGTCCCATGACCGCCGATTCCGCCCCGGGGGGAAGTGGATAGCTCCACACGATCCCGTCTTCGGCCGCCACGAGTGTCTTCTGTCCGACATTCTCGATCGCGATCATGTCGGTGGCGATCCACCAACCGTCGGTGGACAACTCGAGGAACAGGTTGCGCGCCGTGATCGGCAGCTGCAGCCCCTGCCGCGGTACTTCTTCCGACCCGAACACCTGGATCGAATAGAGACTGTCTAGCTGCTCGGCCTGGGTGATGGCCGTACCAAAATAGAGAACCCCTTCATACTGAATCGAAGCGAAGTAGATCTGGCTGCGTACCTCCGCGTCCGGTATCCCAGGGAGGAAGAGCTCGAAGGATCCGTCTGCAGCCACCCGGACGGAGTCAACCTCTCCGGCGGAGTCCGGCGACACGCTGTGAAGAACGACGATCCCACCCTCGGCCGGTACGTCCCCCTCGAGGACTCGACCCTCGAGGCGAAGGTCATCCTGCTGTCCGGCGGCGGCCGATGACCCCATGGCGATCGGCAGACAGACGGCCACCGCGATGAACCACGACTCAGGGAGTGAAACGGCCAAAGTCCTCGGGAGCCAACTTACGTAGATATTCCTTGAGCTCCTCCGCGGCCATCTGCGTCTCGTCGCCGACCGGAGGGACGTCGATTCCCGAATCCACGTGATCTTCGGAGATCTCGATGGTCGTCCGTTCGAGCAACTCATCTTGAGCGAAGATTTTCGCTTCTAGGCGTAGGGCCACAGCGATCGAGTCGGACGGTCGCGCATCGACCGAGATGACCTCACCGTTCCGCCGAATGATCATTTCGGCAAAATAGGTATGCTCCTCGACTCTACTGATCACAACCTTTTGGAGAGCGCCGCCGAGGCCACCCAACACAGCCGCTAGGAGATCGTGCGTAAGGGGTCTCGAAAATTTCAGGTCGGCGAGCTCCATCGCTATCGCACTCGCCTCTCCGGGGCCGATCCAGATAGGAAGAACCCGCTCACCCTCACTTTCCTGAAGAATCACGACAGGCAAGTTGGATGAACGATCCAATCCAAGGCTCTGTACACAAACCTGAACTAGCACCGACAATCGCCCTTCGTCTAGCTTCCGAGCAGTACGACCTATTCGTACCAATACTCCAAAGCAATGCCGAGGTTCTCCTCAATCATGCAGGGGGGACGCCTAGGCTTTCACGGCGGCTCGGATGTCATCCACCCGATCTGATTTTTCCCACGGAAACAACTGGACAATGCGCCCATCCTCGAGCGTTCGATCTTCAGGGGTTCTTCCGAAGTGGCCGTAGGCAGCGGTCGAACGAAAAATCGGACTGCGTAGCCCGAGCCGTTCGATTATGGTGAGGGGCCGAAAATCGAAAACTTCTTCGATGGCGTCCGCCAGTTGTCCGTCCGGTACCTGCCCCGTTCCGAACGTGTCGACATGGATCGACACAGGCTCGGCCACGCCGATCGCGTAGGCCAACTGAATCTCGCAACGAGACGCGACTCCCGCATCGACCAGGTTGCGGGCTGCCCAGCGAGCGGCGTAGGCCGCCGATCGATCGACCTTCGTCGCATCCTTGCCGCTGAACGCGCCCCCACCGTGCCGTCCCATCCCACCATACGTATCGACGATGATCTTGCGACCGGTGAGCCCCGCGTCCCCATGCGGTCCTCCAATCACGAATTGTCCCGTCGGATTGACGTGGAACGTGCAGGTGTCAGGATCTAGGAGGTCCGACGGTATGACCGGAATAATGATTTCGTTGATGACGGCCTCCCGAATCGTGTCATTGCCCACGTCCGGGGCGTGCTGTGTGCTCACCACAACGGTTTCGACCGCGCGGGGTCGCCCATCCCCATAGCGGACACTCACCTGTGCCTTGCCATCGGGACGGACCCAGGGAAGAGTCCCACTCTTCCTCACCTCCGCGAGTCTCCGGACGAGCCTGTGGGCGTAGAATATGGGTGCCGGCATCAACTCCGAGGTCTCGTCCGTAGCATATCCGAACATCATGCCCTGATCGCCGGCCCCACCATGATCCACTCCCATGGCGATATGGGGCGACTGCTGATCAAGGGCCAGCTTCACTTCGCACGACCGTCCATCGATCCCAAAGGCCGAGTCGTCGTAACCGATGTCCAGGAGAGTCTGACGAATGACATCGGTGACCGGGACCTCGGTCTCTGTCGTGATCTCACCAGCCACGACGGCCAAGCCCGTCGTTACAAGCGTCTCACACGCCACACGCGAGTTGGGGTCACCCTCCAACATGGCATCCAGAATGGCATCGGAAATCTGGTCCGCCACTTTGTCGGGGTGGCCCTCGGTGACGGACTCCGACGTGAAAAGATGCTGGCTCACTCGACCCTCGGCTTTGTATTTAGAGAAAGCGTCAACTAGCGAAGTCGTCAACGATGATGTCGATCAAAAAAGTATTCCATCACGCGGGGAGCGACAAGCTCCAACGTCCCGAGAAAGCGGCCAGGTCGACCGACCCTCCGATGCCATCCACGAGACACTCCATTACGTCCCGGCTTGTCGGAGCGGCGACGGCGATTTTGGCGGCATGACGGGCATCTTCCATGCGGAAGGATCGTATGATTTTTTTGACTTCAGGGACGACAGGCCACGCCACAGAAAGGGTCGTGATGTCCAGGCCCAGCAATAGGAAGGCGCCCAAAGGATGCGCCGCCATCTCTCCGCATACGCTCACTTCGATTCCGGCCCTCTTGGCCACACGCGATACCGTGTTCAGCTGCTGGACTACCGCAGGATGGAACGGGTTGAAGAGCTCCGCGAGGCGCGCGCTGGTTCGATCCACCGCAAGCGTGTACTGCGTGAGGTCGTTCGTGCCGATCGAAAAGAAGTCGCTGTGTCTCGCGAGCTCTACTGCCTCCAGAGCGGCGGCCGGAGTCTCAACGAGAATCCCGAGCTTGTATCCGGAGTTGAAGGGAATGCCCTTGCTCCGCAGACCTTGTTCTTCTTCTTCAAGGAAGGCTCTGACCTGGCGTATCTCTCCGACATCGTTGACCAGGGGAATCATGATACGGATGTCACCATGGGCCGACGCACGCAAGATGGCCCTCAACTGTGTGCGAAAGAGCTCGGGCTCGTCCAGACAAACGCGGATCGCCCGCCAACCTAGAAACGGATTTTCCTCGGCCGGCATGTTCAGAAACATCGGGAACTTGTCGCCCCCGAGGTCGAAAGTGCGGACCGTGACGACTTGCTTGGGGAATGCTTCGGCGACCTGTCGATACGCCTGATACTGATCCTCTTCGTCGGGCATCTGTTTCCGTCCGACAACGAGGAACTCGGTCCGAAACAAGCCTACCCCCTGTGCACCATGAGTCCTCGCCCGTTCCGCCTCACTCGGAAGATCCAAGTTCGCGCGAAGCGCGACCGGCTGCTCGTCCGCCGTGACCGACTCGAGCTGCGCGATCACCTCGATCTCCTCCTCCCAAGCTTGGATCTGAGTCTCTCGAACCCTGAAGACTTTGTGGTCGTGAGCGTCGGGGTCCAAGACGACGCGACCGATCCGTCCATCGACGATGGCTTCCTGACCGGCTCGGGCCTGGCTAGACACCACGCCGAGCCCACACACGGTGGGAATCTCGAGGGACCTGGCGAGCATCACCCAGTGGGCGGTCCGGGTCCCTTGGTCCGCCGCGATTCCCAGAACCAACTTAGGGTCGAGTTGCACGGTCAGGCTGGGAGTCAGGTTACGGGCTACGACGATCACGTCTTCACCCAGAGCGGAAACGTCTGTGGGATCAGGGAGCCCGAGCAATTGATGTAGGAGTCGTACCTGCAGGTCCTGGAGATCGTTGATGCGATCCAGGACCATGGGATGGGCCGTACGGCTCCACTGCGCCTGAAGTTCGAGCATCCGCCAATCTAGTGCGCGCGCAGCCGACAGCCGGTTCTCACGAACGTACCGTATGGCTCCTTCGATCAGCGTGTGATCATCGAGCATCAGGAGTTGAGGCTCGAAGATTCGGGCCTCCACCGTCCCCAATCGATCCTCCGTCGAGTCCTCGAGATCGACGAGTCTGACTCTTGCCCACTCCACGACTTCGCGTAGATGATCGACCTCCGACTCAACATCCTCAGGCTCGACCGACTGATGGGGGACCTCCGGCACGCCCCAGGTCAGGATGTGGACACGACCCGCGCCAATGCCTTCGGAGGCTCCTAAGCCGTCAAAGACCTTCGACATCGTGCATCTCCTCGAAGCCATTCTCGATCAGGGAAGACAACGCGTTTAGCGCCTCCTGGGCATCGTCCCCATCGGTACGAATCACCAGCGTAGATCCTTGCTCCGCAGCCAACATCAGCACCCCCATGATGCTCTTGCCATTCACTTTCACCCCGTCCTTTTCAAGTAGGATCTGGCAAACGAAGGAACCCGCCAGACGGACGAATGCCGCCGCCGGTCGCGCATGAAACCCGAGAGGGTTGACGACCTCCACGTTCCGTTCGATTCGACCCTTGGTCACAGGTTCCCCAATGCCATGAGTAAAGTGATGACACCCACCAAGGTAAGGCCCGACAGGCGAGGAGCGCGCGCTCCGAAGCGATGTCCCAGACCAAACCCCGCGATTCCGACCGTACCCCACAGCCACCCGGCACTCGCGCCCATCAGATAACTACCGAACAAAGCACCCGAAAGGATTCCCAGCAGGAGCGTACCCCCGGACCGAATCCGCCCGGCCACATGCGAAAGATTCATCTCCCCCAAGCTTCGTCCAACCTCACGACCCTCCGCCAAACCTAGATGGAGGCTCCAATATCGGAGAGCCACATGTCCAGCGTTGTACGCGATCAGGAAAACCGTCACAGAGATCCATGGAGGCGCCCCAGCCCACGCGATCAAGAGCCCGAGGAGCAGCGTCGTCGGACGCCAAGCACCCCATACCAGGGAATCTCCAAGGCTACCCAGAGAGCCCCGGATAGCCTCCTTGAATTTACGTATCACCTCCGGCGCCTCACGCCTCTCCTCCATGCGCGCGACTGCACCGAGCGCCACCCCCACGAGATATGGGTGCGAATTGAACGGCTCGAGATGGCGCCGTAGCGTGGCCTCCAACTCGTCGCTCGACAGGTCGTGCCGCCGGAGAAAAGGGATCAGCGAGAACGCGAAACCGGAACCCAGCAGAGAGCGATAATTCCAAGACCCCTGAACCGCAAACGATCGAAGAAACGCTGATAGCTGGCCACCTAGGATCATCACAGGTAGACCCCCGCGATCCCCGCAACGAGCCCTATCAGAAAGACCGCGCTCTGAGAGCGCCACCCACCGAACTCCTTGAGTAACGCCCCTAGGTGTATCGAGGCTGCCACCACGATCATCGCCACCGTCGATTCAGAGGACAACGTCCAGCCGTCATACGCGATCCCGATCCCTCGGGTCCCCACCGAGACTCCAACCGCAGTGATGATCCCGCCCCTGGTAAAGTCGAGGAACATGGCTAGCAGATGCACGCCAGTCAGCCGTACCGGACTTACTCGGCCCGCCTCCACCCTACTGATCAGCGCCATGTTCACGTGCCGTTGCACTCCCACGGTGAGTCCTCCGACCTCCGAAACCAAGAGACCCGCCATAACGCCGAATGCCAAACCTGCTGGCCCGCTCACGGTCGCTGCGAGCGCCACCGCCACCACGGCGGCCGGCCCCGCCTCGGGTACACGAGACCCACCGGAAGGCATCCCGTCGAGATGAAAAAACTCGAGAAACATTCCGATCTGGAGACCGAGAACCGGCTCCCCGAGGAGGCCCCCTGCAAGCGTGGCCGCGACGAGCGGCCTGGAGATCATGAACTGGCCGAACGAAGTAGCATCGAGCCCCAAGACACCGCCCAAGGCCGACAGCGCCAGCATCATGGACGAACTAGGAGGGACGTCACGCCCACGGACCGGCTGCCGGGCAGATCTCGAGCGGACACGCCGACTCCCTGTTCGACAATGGCCCTTAGATCAGCTTCTTCCGCTTCACCGAGAAAGACATACGACAGACGCTCGGTACGCCCCGCCGCATAGTGAAGACCTCCTACATTGACCTCGCGCCCCCGGAGGATCCCCTGCTCTGCCAGCCCCTTCATGGCCGCGAGCGATCTCGTCAACAAGACCGTGCGACGGCGATCCACGTTCAGGATCTCGAGTCGGGAGGAGACCTGGTCCACGGTAAGGAACTCGACCGTCGTCCCTTCGGGCAGACCGAGTCGGTAGAGGTCCTGCTCCCAGCTACTCTCACGCAATTCATCGTCGACGACGACATAGTGCACGATTTCGAGCTCGACGCCCCACCCCATGACCACCTGTCCATGGATGAGACGCTCGTCGACGCGGAAAAGGACGACCGGCACGCTACTCAGGTACCGGGGCGGCAGCCTTGACGCTTTCTCTACCCTTGTCGAGAAGACGAGGAACCAGGTCCTCGAGTGCCAGCGTGCGATGGAACACGAACTCGAGTAACATGGGCAAATTCATCCCGAACACGATGACTCGTTTGCCACGGCCTCGGCACGTGATCTGCGCCGTAAGCGCACAGCTCCCGGTACAAAGATCGGTGAATATCACAGCTGCGGAGTTTCCCAAAACAGCGTCGACCCGTTCGGCCAATCCCTGCGGGTTGTGGCCCTCGTTACTCAATGCGATCAAGGCATCATCGTGCCCACCCACGATCCTGTGAACGGCGTCCACCATGCCCTCGGCCAGTTTTCCGTGGCTGAGAAGGATGCCCTTTACCTGCTCGTCCTTACTCATAGTCCTGCTGAAGATCCTCACGGACTGGGCGCATGTGATCCTGGAGTCTCTGGTTGAAGGCGGTGGCGGAATCGACCCCAGCGTACTCCAAGAGGTGGTTCATCGCTACCACCTCCGACACTACAGTGATGTTTTTTCCGGGATTCAGCGGGATCGTGACTTTCGGGATCTCCACCTCGAGGATCTCGGTCTTCTCCGTCTCCAATCCCGTCCGCGTATATGTCGTCCCCTCCTCCCATCGTTCGAGCTGGACCATGACTTCGATGCGTTTTTGCTGCCGTGTAGCGTGAATTCCGAACAGTGTCCGAATATCGATGATGCCGAGTCCACGAATCTCCATGTGGTAGGCCTGGAGCTGATGCCCCTCCCCCAGAATGATATCATTCCC
>CAUZAE010000106.1:0-10500 GCA_963577685.1 Gemmatimonadales bacterium UBA6960
ATCTAGTAGGTGTGCGATCCCGTAAGTCATTGTCATTAAAGTAGTCGGGGCGCCCGGATTCGAACCGGGGACCTCCTGCTCCCAAAGCAGGCGCGCTACCGAGCTGCGCCACGCCCCGCAAACTTTCTAAGCTATTGTGCTACTACGTGTTACGGTATCACCACTCTCCAGTAATCGCGGTCCTAGCTGGCGATTGGGGCACCCATGGGGCACAGACTCCACCGTGCTACCCCCTGCCCTGTTCTCTGCGTCATAACGGATAGACATGCGTGAAGATCGCCAACGACGTGGAGGGTGTCTAGCGGGGTGGGGGACTCAGAGGTGCTCCGCAATAAAGCGTCTGACCCCGACGATCATGTCCTTCACATCGTCGCTCGTGTAACGATCCCAGTCCCCATGAGCTGTGTCGTTTCCTCTACCGGCCCACGCAGTGATTTGCTGCTGCGTGGCCAAAGTGTCTCGCACGCGAGTTGATACCGAACCTCTGTACCCGAGCGTGTGCGAACCCTACACGCCCGCCGCCTCGAGAGCCGCGAGCACACGCTCATCTCGGAACGGCGCTCGACGAAGACGAACTCCGGTCGCGTCGTAGATAGCGTTGGCAACGGCGGCGATCAGCGGCTTACAGACCGCCTCGCCGGCGCCGTAGTGGGGCAGATCCGACCGGTCAGGATTAGGATCCCCGTTGACCATCACCACTTCGATCTCTTCCGGTGTGTCCCCGTGTCTGAGGCTGGGGTGGGACAACCAGTCGACGCTGGTGACTTTGTCGGTGTCGAACTGTACCTCCTCGTGGAGCGCACGGCTCAGCGAATGCATCATCCCACCCTCGATCGTGCGGCGCAGCCCTTCGGGATTGATGACCAAGCCACAATCGTGCGCGCATACGAGCCGCTTCACCCAGACGTGACCTGTGTCACGATCGACCTCCACCTCGGCAATCTCCGCGACGACCGTCTGGCTACGGAAGGAATACGCGATTCCGCGTCCCGTGAGAATGGTCCCTGCACCGCGCGGCTTCGGCGACGGCCTCGTGTCCCAGCCGTAGGCATCCGCAGCCGCACGGATGGTGGCAATCGAGCGGGCCCGTTTGAAGCCACTGTCATCGTCGTTGGCACCACCCAACAGCTTCAGCCGGAACTCGACCGGGTCGGCGTTGGCCGCTGCCGCCAGTTCGTCGATGAACGACTCGGAGGCGAAGGTCACCTGCGGTCCGTTGGGGTCCCTGAGATTCCCGGTCCGAAGCGGCGTCTCCCAAATCGAGGGGAGCCGAACCACCTGGGACGTCATGCGCCGATTGGGGATAGCATACATTTCAGTCGGCGTTCCGGCACGGCCCCGGTTCGGCCTCGCTCGCCGCGTGCCCATGAGTTGTGAGATCAAAACCGTCTCGACCTCGTTGTATCCGACGTGGTTGTAGTCGGCACTCTGCGCGTCGTAGTCGAGCGCAATCAGCTCGCCCTGGGCATCCAGTCCTCCACGCAATCTGAACGTGAACGCAGGCCCCTTGGTGTCCCAGGCCGATTCTTCCTCTCTCGTCCACTGCATGCGTACCGGCCGGCCGATCTCCTTTGCCAGGAAGGCGGCCTCGAAGCCCGCATCGTCGGCCGCCGTGCGGCCGAAGGCCTGAGGGCCCTCCATCCACACGACGCGCACCTGATCCCTGGGCATCCCGAGGAACTCGGCGATCCCGTTCCGCATGCCGTAGGACTTCATGTCGTTGGAGTAGATCGTCATCTGACCGTCGGAGGGGTCGGCCAAGGCATGCGCCGGGCCGAAGGCGGTGTGTCCCTGGAACGGGAAGTCGTATTCGGCCTCGATCACCTGGGCCGCGCTTGCCAGCGCAGCCTCGGGATTTCCCACCACGCTCGGATCCGCGCTGGAGGTAGGCGTCGCGCTTCGCATGTACGCGTACAACGCATCGGACGTCGGGAACGCCTCGGCGTTCGGCGCGTCCCAATCCACCTGGAGTCGCCGGGCGGCGTCGATGGCCTGCTCCTCCCGTTCACAGATCACCGCCAGGTAGTTGCCCTGGCTCACCACCCGGATGAAGCCCGGCAGGTCGCGGACGGACGACTCGTCGAAACCCAGGAGCGTGGCGCCCACAACCGGCGGCTTGACGTTGCGAGCATGAACCATCCCGGGAAGGGTGACGTCCACCGCCCACGTCAACGAGCCGTCGACCTTCGGGGGAATGTCGTAGCGTTGTGGGGACTGGCCGACGATCCGGAGATCCTGAACCGGCTTGACGTCCGCCACGCCTGTGACCGAATTGATATCGCGTCCCGTTAACGGGACGTTGAACCGGCGGTCACCGATCAACTCCGCATAGGTGACGCTCCTCGAGGGTTCCGACTTCAGGGCGATTACCGCGTCGCGGACGTCGAGTTGCTCCACCGGCACGCCGAACCGCTCAGACGCCATCTCCAGCAGGACCCGCCGAGCCTCGGCGGCCACGCGTCGCATCGGCCAACCGTCTCTCTGTATCCCGTCCGACCCTCCCGATCCACCCTGGTCGGGTGTGACGTCCGTGCTGCCCATGACGAGACTGGTGTCGGCGTACGCCATATCGAGCTCGTCCGACATCATCTGCCGAAATGCCGTTCCCGTGCCTTGGCCGCAGTCCGTCTTCCCGACATAGAAGGTCGCGGTGTTGTCGGCATGAATCGCGACCCAGGTATCGAGCTCCTTGAAGTCGGGGTCGGGATAGGGGCCCGCCTGCTGGGCCGCGCCGGGCCTGGCGGCGCCGACGGCTGCCGCGAGTGGGTCGGCACTCATCACCCCTGCCGCGCTGAAGCTCACGACGAGAGCGCCGGAGGTCTTGAGGAATTCCCTTCTGGAGCTGGTGGTGTACCGATTTCCCAGCACGTCTTCGACGGCCTTGGGCACCTCGGTAAAGTAAGTCATGCGGGTACCTCTTCGGCGGGAGCCGGTCCGTTATCCCGCGTCCCCGCCGCGACGCGCTTGATCGCTGCCTGCACACGGTAGTAGGTCATGCACCGGCACAGGGCCCCCTCCATCCCGTCGCGAATCTCAGCATCCGTCGGATTCGGATTCCGGTCCAGCAGGGCCTTCGCGGCCATGATCTGTCCATTCTGACAGAAGCCGCACGCCGGGACCTGTTCGTCGATCCAGGCCTGCTGTACCGGATCCAGCGTTCCGTCCTTGGCGAGCCCCTCGAGCGTCGTGATCTGACCGCTGACCCGCGACACCGCCGTGACACACGACCGCGTCGCAACTCCGTCGATGATCACCGTGCAAGCTCCGCACTGCCCCAGCCCGCACCCAAACCTCGGGCCTCGCAACCGGAGATCGTTTCGCAGGACGTACAGCAGCCGGGTGGACGGGTCGACGTCAACCGTGTGCTCTGTGCCGTTCACATGTAACGTGATCGCGCTCATCGCCAGGTGCTCCTCAGCGGGAATTTCGTAGCGGGAATAGTAACGCCTGGGGCATAGGCGAGCCAAAGGGGCTCACCCCCAGGTGCACCGCCACGTACCATTCGGATCCATTCGGCGACGGGCACGAGGCGTGACTCCCACCGACTGAACTCCTGAGGCAACCCCACCTCGTGCGCTTCCCGCTAGACGGCGCATTTATCCTCGGGGTGGGGCGCAGCTTCCGTGACCCTGGCGGAGAGACCTTCGTTCCGCTGGGACTCTCCTTGGGCAGGCGCATCGCGTTGGACGGGAACGGCCTCCAGCTCACGCCCTACATCCAGCCCACCGTGATCTTCCAGAACGACACGGCATTCGGCTTCGGTTTGGGATTGGACATTCGCATCCGGGGCATCCCTGAGGTCCGGCTCAACTGGGGCAAGGAAGACTTGGACGGCTTTGCCGTGAGCCTGTTTTGGGCTCGATAACGCTCCTCAGCCGTAATCCGTGAGAGTCCGTTTGATTTGAACCCGGACGACGGGCTATCCTGCCCCCTGCCACGATGATGTTTTCACTCCCACCTGGCCGAGGGGGCGCGTTACGCCATGTCCAAACCGACCACCGATCCCTCGTCCCCTGCATCACGGTCCTCCGGTAGCCCGATCAAGCTCAGCCGGCGCGAGTTGCTCGCGGGAGCCGGCGCCGGAGCCGCCACTCTCCTTCTCAAGCAAAACGCTCTCAACGCCGAAGCGCCGTCCGGTACGGCTCCCGGGGCACAGAGCGTGACCGTCGTGTTTACCAATACGACCGTCGTGAACGCCGATGCCGTGCAGAACGACGTGGCGCTCGCGGTCGAAGGCGCCCAGATCGTGGCGATCGGCCCGACGGACACGGTCCTCGAGAGTTATCCCCGAGCCGAGATCTACGACGGTCGTGGCAAGGCGCTACTTCCGGGCCTCATCAACTGTCACGCCCATATGGGGGCGGTCGTCGCTCGCGGTTTCAACGAAGACTTCGGATTCCCCAACAACTCGGGCCTCGCGATCTCGCCGGGCAGTCTCCTCCAGGGGGACGAGGCCACGCTGATGGTGGAGGTCGCCGCGTTGGAGGCCATACGGACGGGGACGACCACGATTGTGGAGAACGTCGGTAACATCCAACGGCACGCAGGAGCGTTGGCGGACTCAGGGCTACGCTGCGTATTCGCCGAATCTGTCCGCGACGGAGAGAATATTCGTGGTCCGATGTCCCCAGAGAGGCTTGCCCTGAGTGAGGCCCCACGGTTCTCGGCCAGGCTAAGGGACGAGGGCATGCAGCGCATCAATGACTTGTTCACCACCTGGCACGGCGCGAGGCAGGGACGAATCAGTGTATTTCCGGCGGCCGGGCTCACCGAGACCTCCTCGCCCGAGTTGCTGCAGGCCGTGCGCGCCTTCGCCGAACAACACGACGTCGGATACACGATTCATTTGAACCAGAGCCGCCCCGAGTTCGAATTCATGATGAAATACCATGGCGTTCGTCCGGCGGCCTATCTCGCTCAGCACGACTTCCTCAGTCCCCGCCTGTTCGCGGCGCACGCCAGGTACGTCAACGAGTCCGAGATCGCATTACTGGGTCGCTCCGGCACCATCATCTCGCACCAGGCGGCCATGGCGGGCAACCGTGGGGTCAGCCCGCCGATCCCCGCCCTGCGAGCGGCAGGCTGCCCCATCGCTCTCGGCACCGATAACAACACCAACGACGTCTTCGAGGTGATGCGAATCGCCCTGGTGACGGAACGAATTCGGCGTAACAACGACGGGGACGAGGTCCCCGGCCTCCAGCCCCAGCCGGAAGACATGCTCGCAGACGCGACCGAGGGCGGTGCGCAGGCGGTACAGCAGGAAGAGTTCCTAGGCACACTCGAGGTTGGGAAAAAGGCCGACGTCCTCATCGTTGACACCCTGCGTGCCCACCTCGTGCCGGCCGGCCGGATCCTGTCCGCGTTGGTTCACAGCGGACATCCGGACGACATCGAGTCTGTCATGATCGACGGACAGTTCGTCATGCGCGACCACAGGGTCCTCACAATGGACGAGGACCGCATCATCAGAGAGGCCGACGCGGTTGGGCGCAGGATCTGGAGCGAGGTGTTGGAGGCCGGTCCTCTTGCCGTGCCACGGCTACCGCGGTAGCCCTGCCGTTAGCACACCGTGCACATAGATAGATCGGCCTTTCTGGCGGATCAAAGAGCGGCCTGAGGTTGACGAGGTGCTTATTGCGGCAAGATTCGAGTCGATAGAGTCGTTTCGGGCTCAGTGGTGGATCGGGATGCGACTGATCGACGGACAGGACCTTGCAAGGGGTCTGGATTGGCTTCGCCAGGCAGTGGACCTGAACCCGAACGAGCTTCGCCTACAGCTCGACTACGTACGGGGGCTGCTCCTGTCAAATCGCGCGGAGACCGCCCGCGCCCTCGTCTCCACGCTTCCGCGGGAGGGGTTGGTGCGGTTTCCCAATGACGCCAGGCTACTCAGGCAGGCACGAGAGCTGGGTCTCGAGGAGCCCTACCGGTAGGGGTCAGCGGTCGCCAGGTAGCGTGTCACGTACTCTCCGACGCCCTCCTCGACCGACATGAAATCCGCGCCGTAGCCCGCGGCCTTCAGCCGTCCCATGTCGGCCTGCGTATAGTACTGGTAGCGATCCCTGATCTCGGTCGGTGTGTCGACCCAGGTGATGGCAGGCTCGGCATCGAGAGCCGTGAACATGCTACCGATGAAGTCCAGGAAGGTCCTGGCCTGCCCTGTGCCCAAGTTGAAGAGGCCAGACGTCTCTGGATGGTCCATGAGCCAAAGCATGACCCGTACACAGTCCTGCACGGAGACGAAATCCCTCAACTGGCCGCCGTCCGGATAGTTCGGATCGTGCGATCGAAAAAGTGTGACAGGGTCACCGGCCGCCGCCACGGAGAACGTCTTCGAGACCAGGCTCTGCATACTCCCCTTATGGTACTCGTTCGGCCCGTAGACGTTGAAAAATTTTAGGCCCACCCACTGGGGCGGTCTAGGCGAGCCGCCCTCTACCCACCGCGCCACCATACGGTCGAACAGATGCTTGCTCCACCCATACGGGTTCATGGGACGAAGAGGGGCCAGCCCGGCCAGCGTCCCGTCATCGTCGAAGCCGAGCGCTCCATCGCCGTAGGTCGCCGCTGAAGAAGCGTAGATGAACGGCACGTGGTTCTTCGAACACCATCGCCACAACTCCATCGACAGATGGAGGTTGGTAGAAACGATCACGTCCGTATCCGTCTCGGTTGTCGAGCTGATTGCCCCCATGTGAAAAATCGCGGTGATGTCGGATGCATTCTTGTCGAGGTAGTCCCTCAGCCGCTCCGGAAAGACGATGTCGGCGAGCCCGCGCTTGGAGACGTTGCGCCACTTCGCCGCGTCCCTCAGGCGATCACAGACCACCAAGTCCTTCTCGCCCCGATCCTCGAGTCCCGCCACGAGGTTCGAACCGATGAAGCCCGCGCCACCCGTTACGACGATCAATCTTCCCCCTGGGGTTTTTGAGAACACGCGTCGCAGCGACAGAGCCCTCTCAAGAGGTCGAAGGAGTAGAGCCCCGTGTCGTGGCCATCGCTCCAAAGGAACTGAAGCGCGTAACGCCCGACGTAGTGGATTTCCTTCGGGTATACCGTCGACGGCACCATGGCCTCCGTCAGGGTTCTCCTGCCGGACGTCTCGTCCACACAGCCGGCGCACGGACAGGACATGCGGAGATCCCGCGGCACGTAGATCGACTCGTGATCGTCCTCCCAGAGAATTCGGAGGGCGGACCCGTCTTCGGTGGGACCGATGTCGCGTGCCGTCATCTTCGGGTCAGGCTTCATGAAGTCACCCCGCGTGCACCGTCGTTACGGTGGCTACCGGCCCTCATCAAGTGGCCCCGTCGGCCACGAGCCGCTCGGCCAATGCCCGAAACGCCCGTCCCCTGTGACTCCTGGCGTTCTTCTGCGAGGCTGAGATCTCGGCAAAGGTCCTCCCCAGTTCCTCGTCGAGAAAGAGCGGATCATAGCCAAAACCGCCAGAGCCCCGAGGCGCGTCCAAAATCACACCCGCTGCTACTCCACGCACGAGGGGCGAAGCCTCCGGGGTCCCGTCGCTGCCCGTCCGATCCAAGACAGCCACACAGACATAACGTCCAGATCGTTCCTCGGGAGGAGCATCCCCCAGCAGCGCCAAGAGATGGGCATTATTGGCCTGATCCAGCTCTGTTCCCTCGCGACCACACTCCGGCGCAAAGCGTTTGGAGCGGACTCCGGGAGCTCCACCGAGCAGATCGACTTCGAGGCCGGAATCGTCGGCGACAGTCGCCAATCCAGTGATACGCCGGAAATACGACGCCTTGGAAGCCGCATTTTCTTCGAACGTCTCGAACGGCTCCAACTCCTCCTCACGCGAATCGTAGGGTACTCCCGCCGCCGCCAGATCGAGAAGCCGCAGATTCGGCACCACCCCGAGGATTTCCCTTATTTCCCCGATCTTGTGCGTGCTACGTGTGGCCAGGAGGAGCTCCATTTCAGGAAATCCCCAGTGCCGCCTTCTGGGCCGCGACCAGACGGCGAATCCCCTCCACCGCGAGGTCGAGGAGCTCGTCGAGTTCTTCACGTCGGAACGGATCGCCCTCGGCCGTCCCCTGTACCTCGATGAAGTGGCCCCCCTCAGTCGCCACGACGTTCAGGTCCACCTGCGCCGTAGAGTCCTCCGGGTAGTCGAGGTCCAGGAGCGGCTCACCGTCCACGATCCCTACGCTCACTGCGGCGACCATCTCTCGCATCGGGTTGCGCTCGATGAGGCCCTGGCTCACCGAGCTCTCGAAGGCACTCCAGAGCGCGGCGGACGCCCCCGTTATGGACGCGGTGCGGGTCCCGCCATCCGCCTGGAGCACGTCACAGTCAACGATCACGGTGCGCGCTCCCAAGGCACCCAGATCGACGACCGATCGAAGGGAACGCCCTATCAGGCGTTGGATCTCCTGGGCGCGCCCCCCTACCCTACCCCTCTCTCGACCCGATCGGGTGTGTGTAGAGCGCGGAAGCATCCCGTACTCGGCCGTCACCCATCCGGAGCCGCTTCGTTCACGCCACTTCGGCACACCCTCTTCGACCGTGGCAGCGCATAGCACCCGCGTCTTACCGGTCGCGATGAGGCAGGACCCCTCTGCGTACGGTACGGCACCCAAGGACAAGTCCAGCCCGCGCAGCTCGCCCGTCCCACGTCCGTCGGTGCGAGTCATCGTACTCCCTCGTTCACTTGACCTCGTCTCCCATCATCTGGTCTCCCACGCTATCCCGTCTCCCTCAGTCGATCGAGGAGTGTCGTGGTCGAGTATCCCTCGACGAACGGAAGGACGACTACCTTCCCGCCGTCCTCCTCGACGAGGTCGCGGCCCACGATATCATCCAGATCATAGTCCCCCCCCTTCACCAACACATCGGGACGCAGTTCGTCGATGAGCTCGAGCGGCGTGTCTTCCGCGAATGGGGTGACAGCGGTCACACATCTCAAGGCCGCGAGGAGTTCGCTGCGGTCCGCATCCGAGACCACGGGCCTGCCAGCACCCTTGATGCGCCTCACCGAGGCATCCGAGTTCACCCCTACGACTAAAACGTCCCCGAGTTCTCGTGCCCACTCCAAATAACGCACATGTCCCGGGTGCAGGAGATCGAAGCAACCATTCGTAAAAACTACGGTCCCGTCGCGAGGGCGTCCGAACCGGGTGACCAGAGCACGTCTCGAGAGGACTCGAGCCCCGCTGAGATCCGTCACGGAGAGACTCCGACGGGACCGTCCTCCTTCGACTCCATCGCACGCAGCGGCGCCAAGATCCCCTCAGCGCCCCGACTACGAAGCAGGTCGGCCAAGCGTCGGCCCAGATCCTCCGGGGCCGCGCCATCTCCCGTGAGATCTCCCCGCGCCATCCGAGTCCCGTCCGGGCTTACCACCATCCCCGACAGGCGCAGCTTCAGGTCGTACGGCATACCGAACGCTCCGATCGGCACTTGGCAGCCACCGCCCAACGATTCGAGGAAGGTCCGCTCCGCCGCGACCGCGGCCGCAGAAGTCGGATCGTTCAGGGCCCCGACGATGTCGACCGCGTCGGTGTCCTCCGCGTTGGTGACGATGCCCAGAGCTCCCTGTCCAGGAGCCGGAGGCCACGACGCGCACTCGAGCCACTCCGTCACCCGACCCTCGAACCCCAGTCGCATCAGGCCGGCGCCGGCGAGGATGATCGCATCGAACTGCCCCTCGTCCAGCTTGCGCAGGCGCGTATCGACGTTGCCACGAATCATTCGCGGCGACAGGTCGTGCCGGAACGCTCGCAGAAGCGCCATCCGGCGCAACGAGCTCGTGCCGACAACGGCCCCTCCCTCGAGCGAAGCCAACGTCGTCCGCTCCCCCTCGGGGCCCACCACCACGTCTCGAGAATCAACCCGTGTGGGCACCGCAGCGAGGCACAGCCCGTCGGGCAGTACAGTGGGAAGATCCTTGAGGGAGTGCACGGCCAAATGGACACGTCCACTCAATAGCGCTTCGTCGAGCTCGCGGGTGAAAAGACCTTGGCCGCTGAGCTCGTGAATGGGCATGTCGAGCTGCCCGTCTCCCGCCGTGCGGATGATCTCCAACTCCACGGCATACCCGTTCGCCTCGAGCGCAGCTTTCACTTGCCTGCTCTGGGTCAGGGCCAAGAGGGAGCCCCGAGTTCCCAACCTCAGAACGGACATGGGATCCTACAGTGCATGGGAAGAAGGGCGACGCACGATCAGGCCGCTGATGCCACACGTGATCGGGCTAGTGATCAAAAGTTACACGATCAGAGGTAGAACACCAGATTCATGCTAAATCCATAGTCCGGGCGCCTCTGGGAGACCGGACCAGTCCCACCTAGACACGGCGGGGCTTGAGGTGTCCTGACGGGTTAGGACCAGCTTGACGCGCGCGCGTTCGTTCCGATATATACCTGTCTCGGTGGGTGAGTTGTAACATTTTTCTGAATCCACACTCAACAATCTCCGGAGATCACCAGGATGGAGCAGATAGCACTAACGCCCGGGATGCTCGCCTCGGGCATCGTT
>CAUZAE010000107.1:0-10310 GCA_963577685.1 Gemmatimonadales bacterium UBA6960
GAGGACTTGGGGTCGGCCGAGCCGCTACAAGCGTCCACGGAGTCGTCCCCCGACGGTGCGATGCCGCAGGATCCGTTCGACTACTACCGGACGAACATCGAGCCCCTTTTCCTGAGGTCTCGTGGCTACCCGGGGTCGACGGATGGCAACGCCGCTTGTGTCATGTGCCACGTGTGGCAAACGAGCGTTCGTTTCTCCCTCGAAGAGCCGACCGAAACACCGGATGGAGGGGCCTGGACAGAGGAACAGTCTCGCCGCAACTACGAGGTCGTGACCCAACTGGTCAACGCCTCCGACCCAGAGTCCAGCAGGTTTCTTCGGAAGCCGTTGGCAGTGGTAGCCGGCGGGCTGCGTCACACGGGCGGCGCCCACTGGGATTCGACTCAGGACCCCGAGTATCAAGTCATACTCGACTGGGTCCGTGCCCTCCCCGCGGCGGAGTTCACGCCCGCCGAAGCAGAGGTTGTCGTCGACTTCCAGTACTACCGCAGTTGCGTCCACCCGGGGGTGCTCAGCGTCGGGAAATACGGGCAGCTCCCGTGCACCTCGTGTCATACGGCCGGCTTGGCAGGGTTCGCCCCACGCAGCGCCAGCGGTGGCGTGTTGTCGGTGGCGGAAGCCCGACAGGGATTCGAGTCACTCCAGAGACTGATCGTGCCCGGCGATCCCGAGGGGAGTCGCTTCCTTCTGAAGCCTCTGCACCCGGACGGTGGCGGTTCGTATGCCCACAACGGCGTGAGGCGGTGGCAGACCCGCAATGATACGGAGTGGCAGACGCTTGCGGCGTGGATTCGCGGGGAGTTGACTGGCAGCGAGTGTTCGCCGGTGTATTAGGCACGAATAATAGAGAGTCCGACCGTCAGTCGTTTCCCTCTTCGAACTGGGCCTTCACTGCGTCGAGCCAGTTCCAGATGACGACGAGGGACGTGGACCTCGCCTCCCGTTCAAGCATGATGAAGCGTTGGTCGTCGGGAGCGACATCGTATTGCTGGGCTGCGGGGTCTGACCAATAGGGCGTGGCGTCGAAGAGGACCTGGCGGGCGGTGACCCGGAGCGCAGCGCCGGCGTCTACTGAAGAGCCCTACCCGACCTCGAGTTCGATCGCATCGTGGGCTTGGACTCTGTCCCACGATCGGATTTGACCGGGTGTCTGATCTGGTTATTGATAGGGCTCACTAGATCCGCGTGTCGTTCTGTGGAAATCAACGAACCAACGTGAGGGACCCGGTCATGAGAGTCGTAACAGCTTCTGCGCTGGTCTCATTGCTGCTCGGCGCCTGCCAGCCCCAGTCGGACCTCGGCGTATCGGGTCTCGCGATCGATGATGACGATATTGCCGGCGTCGTGACCAGCACGAACGGGCCCGAAGCGGGTGTTTGGGTCATTGCGGAAACGGACGACCTCGGCACCCGGTTTGCCCGCATCGTGGTGACAGACGACGAGGGTCGTTACGTGATTCCTGATCTGCCGGAGGCCGACTACCAGCTGTGGGTGCGGGGATACGGCCTCGTCGACTCGGACAAGGTCGCCGCGGGGCGAGGCGAGCTTCTCGATCTAAACGCGACCGTCGCACCTCACGCTGCAGCCGCTGCTCAGGTTTACCCGGCCGCATACTGGTACTCCATGATGAACTTGCCCACAGAGGATGAGGTGGCCCAAGTCGACGGTGGCATGAACGCCTACCTGACCTGGGTGAAGAACATGGGCTGCGTGGGTTGCCACCAACTCGGCAACGAGAGGACCCGCACGATTCCCGCCTCGCTGGCAGATGTCGCATCGTCTGAAGAGGCCTGGGCGCGGCGTATTTCCTCCGGGCAAGCCGGGAACAACATGATTGGGCTGGCGACCGGCCGTTTGAAGGGTCTGCCGCTCAAGTACATGGCGGAATGGACCGACCGGATCGCCGCGGGCGAGCTACCCCACGAGGTCCCGGAGCGCCCGTCCGGCGTCGAAAGAAACGTGGTTGCGACGGTCCGTGACTGGTCGAGTCCCCAGTTCTACATGCACGATCTGTCCGGCACGGATCGGCGTGACCCGACGGTCAACGGCTACGGCAAGTTGTATGGCGCACCGGAGCTCAGCACGGACGAGATGCCCATCCTGGACCCGACCGCCAACACGGCGTCTGTGTTCAACGTTCCCGTGCGTGACGACGATACGCCGACGACGCACGACGCGCCGGTGGTGTCGCCCTCCCACTATTGGGGGGATGAGCGTATCTGGGACAGCAAGTCGAACATTCACAACCCGATGCTCGATCAGGACGGAAGAGTGTGGGTGACGGCGAGAATCCGTGGTCCCGAGAATCCCGATTTTTGCAGAGAAGGATCGGGGCACCCGTCGGCCATGCTTTATCCGAAGGAGCGGACGGGACGACAGCTCGCCGTACTCGACCCGTCAACGGGTGAGTACACATTCGTCGACACCTGTTTCAGCACCCACCATCTGCAATTCGCATACGACGAAACGAACACGCTTTGGACGAGCGGTGGTGGCGACGTCGTTGGGTGGCTCGATACCGACAAGTTTCTGGAGACAGGAGACGCCGCTGGGTCGCAGGGCTGGGCACCGTTGATTCTCGATACCAATGGAAACGGGCGCCAGGACGCCTGGACAGAGCCGGGTGAGGCTCGGGATCCTGCTCTCGACACGCGCATTCCCAACGGATTCTACGCCGTGATGCCGGAACCTCGCGGAGACGCGATCTGGGGATCCAATGCGTTCCGTTACCCTGGGTCGATCACGAGGCTGATGCCGGGCGCCAATCCACCTCAAACGGCGTTGGCGGAGGTCTACCACCCACCCCTGCCGGGCTTCGGAATTCGGGGCGCAGATATCGACAAGAACGGCGTGGTTTGGAGCTCGATGGGCAGCGGTCATCTCGGCGAGTTCGATCGCCGCAAATGCGAGGGTCCCCTGAACGGACCGGAAGCCACCGGCGAGCACTGCCCTGAGGGCTGGACGATGCACGACCTGCCGGGTCCGGGATTTACGGACCTGCCGCAATACAGCGTCGAGTCCAGCTACTACACCTGGGTCGATCAGCATAACTCGCTCGGATTGGGCGAAGACGTTCCGATCGCCACGGGCAATCTCTTCGACGGTGTACATGCGCTCGTCGACGATAAGTTCGTCACGCTGAGAATTCCCTATCCGATGGGCTTCTACTCAAAAGGGTTCGAAGGGCGGATCGACGATCCTGAAGCTGGCTGGAAGGGGCGAGGGCTTTGGGTGCCTGAAGGAGGGCGGACACCGTGGCTGAAGGAAGGCGGCAAAGGCTCGAAGCCGATCGTCGTGCACTTTCAAGTCAGACCGAATCCGCTAGCTCACTAGGAGTCGCAGTGGCAAGGCGCGGAGGGAGGCGCGCGGGCAACCGATGAGAGTGGCCGCACTGTATGACATCCACCGAGCCTCCTCCGTAGGGTCCATGGTTTGGAAGTGGCGTGGATCCCACGGATGCTCACACTTCCGGCCTCGGGGAGTCCGGGGACACCTTACGGAGACCCCTCGTGCTTGGCCGGCGCGGAGTCCGTAGAATGTCCTTCCCATCCGGATACAGGATGCGGCTGTCTAGCAGGTCGCGGTTGGGACGTGGTCACCAGGTGCGATGGCCAGATATCTCGAGGGGAGGCGAACAATGTCCGACATGAATCGCAGGGACTTCATTCGTGCTGGGGTGGCCTCTGGCGCCGCCGTGTCCGCCTTGGGCTGCGACCCTGCGGAGGACGTCCAGTCTGTGAGCGAGGTCGGCACTCCGTTCTCCATTCCGGAGTTCAGGCTCGAAGAGCTGACGATCGAGGACCTCGGCGGCGGACTGAGTTCGGGCGACTGGACGTGCAGGGCGCTGACCGAGATGTACCTCGAGCGGATCGAAGCGCTCGACCGGCGGGGACCCAGCCTCTACTCGATCTTGGAGGTCAACCCTGACGCCCTCTCCATAGCGGACGGACTCGATCGTGAGCTACGAGGTGGTCGGCGCAGAGGTCCGCTCCACGGTATTCCGATCGTGCTCAAGGACAACATCGATACTGCGGACCGGATGACCACGACCGCCGGCTCGACTGCCCTTCGCGGCTCCACACCACTCCGGGACGCATATATCGCGGACAAATTACGCGAAGCCGGCGCAGTCCTCCTCGGCAAGGCCAACATGAGCGAGTGGGCGGGCTTCAAGTCGTTCCAGCGCGGCACCTCGGGCTGGAGCGGCCGGGGCTGGGACGGGGGAAGGGGGGGTCTGTGCAAGAACCCTTATGCTCTCGACCGAACGCCGGGTGGCTCGAGCTCCGGCTCGGGTGCGGCCACTGCAGCGAACCTCGCCGCCGCGGCGATCGGGACAGAGACGGACGGCTCGATCGTTGGGCCCTCGTCCCGGAACTGTCTGGTCGGACTCAAGCCGACGATCGGGCTCATGAGCCGAGGCGGCATCATTCCGATCGCCCACAGCCAGGATAGCGCAGGCCCGATGGCGCGCTCGGTTCGGGATGTGGCCATCATGATCGGCACCATGACGGGAGTCGACGAGCGGGATCCGCTCACGACGCCGAGCCTCGGAAACTCAGTTACCGACTATTCGAGCTTCTGCGATCCAGCTGGCCTGGGCGGCGCCCGAATCGGAGTCGCCCGAGGCTATATGGGCTCCGACGAGCGGGTCGACCGCCTCCTCGAGGACGCCCTCGATGTGATGAGGGCTGAGGGCGCCACCATCCTCGACCCGATCGAGCTGCCGGAGGAGATTCGCTTCGGCAACGAACATGAGATGGAGGTCCTGTACCACGAGTTCAAGGCAGATCTGAACGCCTATCTGCAGTCGCTCGGTCCCGATGCACCGATCAGATCGCTCGAAGAATTGATCGACTACAACGAGCAAAGCGCCGACCTGGAGCTGTCGCTGTTCGGCCAGGACCTGCTCATCGCCGCGCAGGAGCGGGGCCCGCTCACGGACCAGCGCTACATCACCGCGCTCAGCACGAGCCACCGCCTCTCGCGGGACGAAGGCATCGACCGAGTGATGCAGGCACAGCAGATCGACGCGATCGTCGGTCCCACGTCGGGGATCCCCGCGCCGGGCGACTACACGGGGTCTTCGAGCGCATCAGGGGGTGGGTGCTCCACCCCTCCCGCGATGGCTGGCTATCCCAACATGACGGTGCCGATGGGATTCTTGTTCGGTCTTCCGGTGGGGATGTCGCTGTTCGGGCGTGCGTGGACAGAGGGTACGCTGATTCGGGTCGCCTATGCCTACGAGCAGGCCACAAATCATAGACGGCCGCCTCGCTTCCTTCCGGCGGTGGAGGCGAGGGTTCCCTAAGGTCCTGACCTCGCTGGACGGCTCACCTACCTTCTAGCGCTACCCAGCTTCTGACCGATCAGTTTGGCCGGGTCCGCACCGGGCTTTGGCGTGAACTTGCTGAGGTAGCCGGGCCAGTCCCAGCTCGAGATGTAGACGTTGCCTTCTTGGTCCACATCAACCTGGTGTGGGCGCGCGAGGCCGCCGAGGAACCCGCCCGACGTCCGTCCGTACGCGCCCCAGTGGTACAGGAGTTGGCCCTGTGTGTTGTACTTGAGCAGGCGGTTGAGCCCTGCGGAGACGACCCAGATCGACTCGCTCTCGTCGATGAAGATACCGACCGGATCGATCACACCGGGCCACTCCTCGATGAATTCCCCCTCGGGAGTGAAGACCTGGATGCGGTCGTTGTTGCGGTCACCCACATAGATCCGCCGCGCGCGGTCTACCGCGATACCGTGCATGAGATCGAACGCACCGGGAGGTCCACCGACGGCCGGGTCACGATCGATCATGCCGAACTCGCTTACCCACTCGCCTGATGTAGTCCACTTCTGAACGCGGCCGTTCTGGTAGCCGTCGGCGAGGAGGAAGTGCTCACCGTCCGGCAGGAAGGTAAGCACAGCGGGATCGCCGAAGTCAGTGTGCCCGAGGTTGGTCATCGCCCGCTGTTCCTGGCGGCTCATCTTCGACGCCGGATCGACCTGCTTCCAGAGCAGCGTATTCCCGTCGTTGCTGAACTTGTAGATGGCCTCGTGCACGTCGACACCGTTGGGGCCGGGCTGCCTGCCTCCGCGCTCGATGATGTATATGGCACGCTCGGGGTCGTAGGGGCTGATGTAAACCTGGTGGGGTGTGTTGAAGAGGGTGTCCCACTGGGCCCATCGGGTGATGAGGTCCCCGTTTCCGTCCACCTCGAGCACGTAGTTGCTACCATCGGGCCTCGGTTGACCGGATACCTGGTCCCGGTCGCCCCACACCGCGACGATGATCCGATCCGGGGTGTCCGCCGCCATGCCCGAGACCTCTCCCCACACCCAGCATGGGCCGGTACTCGGCTGTCCGCCGCCACGGCCACCGCGACCGCTCGGGCAAGCGGCCGGGTCGGTGTGGTCCGAGGCTGGCTTCCACCAGTTCGCGGCCGCGATGTACTCGCCGGCCTCGTCGGATCCACCCTTCACCATCTCGCCCGCTGTTTGTGCCCGGTTCTCGGCGCCGCAGCCAGCGAGCCCGGCAGCGAGGACGAGGGTAAGGCCCACGCGTTCTGCTCTCATCATGCCTCCTGGTTTTTCCTCAGTGCGTCAGCGCCGGAGATCCAACCTGCGTCATACGCTCTACGGCGCGCCCGTCTCTTCCAGCAGACGATCGAGTTCGGCCTGCAACCTTCGCAGCGTCCCCTGAGCGCCCGGATCGTCAATGAGGTTCTGCATCTCGTATGGATCCGCCTCCAGGTCGTACAGCTCATCCATGTCCTCGAGGTCGGTGTACCGGATGTACTTGTGCGTCTCGGTCCGGACCGCCTTGTAGCCCATGTTCATGGCTCGGCGCAAAGCGGACCGGCCGAGATACGATTCCGGATCGCTGTGGTGCTCGATCAGACTGCGCCCAACATTCGAGGGTGGCCCGGTAGGCGCAAGCGGAAGCACGAACGTCCGCGAGGCAGCGAGATACGTCTGACCGAAGGGGAGCCCGTCGGGCCTCAGTCCTGGGACCCGAAAGGGTGCCGCCTGGCCGCCTTGCCTGCCGGATCCTCCCCCCACACTATCAGATCGTCATAACCCGCGGCTGGGAGTCGATCTGCTCGAGCTTCGCCGCGCTGCCCGAGGAGAGGGATATGCGAAACGTTCTGTGGGCCTTGGCCCTGCTGATGGGCTTGTCCATTCCGGCCACGGCCGCGGCCCAACGGGGTGGTGCGCAGCCTTCCCTTCCCGATGGCGAGGGCAAGAACGTGGTGGAGGCTACGTGCACGACGTGCCACGGCCTCCGGCAGATCATGGGCTCCGCCGGGTATGACGCCGACGGATGGCACGATCTGATCGGCACGATGGTGGCTTTGCCGGACGCCCAAGCCCGACGAGTCTCCGGCTACCTGGCTGCTCATTTCCCGCCCAAACCGGGTCGTGCGCCGACCTTGGCGGCCGGTGACATCGAGATCGAGATCACGGAGTGGACGGTGCCCACGCTCGGCCAGCGCTCACGCGATCCGGCCGAAGCGCCCGACGGTTCCATCTGGTGGACGGGCATGTGGGCGAGTCTGGCGGGTCGCCTCGACCCCGCGACAGGCGAGATGAAGGAGTACCCGCTACCGGAGACCGCACGGCCGCACACTATCGTCCCGGATGAGGACGGAAACATCTGGTACACCGGCAACAGCAACTCAACGATCGGCAAGCTGGATCCCACGACCGGAGACGTCGTCGAGTACCAGACCGAAGCACGTGACCCCCATTCCGCGGTCTTCCACCCGAACGGCAACCTCTACTTCACGGCCCAAGGGGCCAACATGCTAGGGAGGCTGGACCCGGCCACCGGCGAGATCACCGAAATCGCCACTGAGCCACGGCCCTACGGGATCAAGGTCGACGGGGAGGGGACGGTCTGGGTCGCTTACAACGGCACCAATAAGATCGGAGCCCTGAACCCGGAAACGATGGAGGTCCGGTACTACGAGGTGCCCAACGAGAGGTCTCGGATCCGCCGACTGGATATCGCCAGCGACGGCATCGTCTGGTACGGCAACTCCACGATGGGACGCATCGGCCGGCTCGACCCGGAGACCGGTGAGATCAAGGAGTGGCCGTCTCCGAGCGGGCCGAGCGCACATCCGTACGCGTTCGCCATCGTGGATGATGTGATCTGGTACAACGAGTCCGGGATGCGGCCGGACGCGCTAGTGCGCTTCGACCCGAAGACGGAGGAGTTTCAGAGTTGGCCCATACCGTCGGGGTACGGCATCGTCAGAAACATGTGGGTGACCAAGGACGGGAATCTCCTCATTCACCAGACGAGCTCGAACCGGATCGGTCTGGTGAAGATCCTGCCATCGAGACTGACGAGTGAGCGATAGTTCTAGACGAGGATGAGTCCTGCGTCAGCGATGTAGCGCTGCCACTCCGCCCTCCATCCCGTGGAGCGTTCTCACTTCTTCGGGAGTCAACGGCCGATTGAAGAGCGCGAGTTCGTCGTACCGTCCAACGTAGTTTACGCCGAGCCGGATCGCGGCGCGCGATATATCCCACGTAAACGGCTCTCCGATGCCTTCCATGGTCTTGGGCTGCGGGTCCCCGTTCAGGTAGAGATTCGCGGTTCCGCCGTCTTCGCTGCCTAGCCCCGTAAAGGTGATGGCGACGTGCGTCCACTCCCCCCTGGCAAAGGGAGGTGGGTCCACGGAGATCAGCCGCTCGAGGAAAAGGGGGAAGTCGTTTGCGGAGAGGTTATCGGGGTTCCAGACTGCCAGGTCGCCGAAGATGCCGAGGCGGAACTGACGGGGGTTGTCGCCCGTGAAGTCGACCCAGATTGCGGCGTCGTTGTACGCGACGTCGGTTATTTGAATCGGATCGGTGAATCCTGGCTCGAGGTCCTCCGCCGGCTCGAGGCTGAGCCAAAAAGACACCGTGCCCGACCAGTTCGATCCCGAGAAAGCGACGTTGTCCTCCGCGTGGTAAAAGACGGCGAAGGTGTTCTTCTTCTTGAACTCGAGCGCACTGCCGAACCGCCCTGAGCCCTCGACGATCTCTATATCCGGACTGCCGATACCTGCTGCCGCTTCATCTTGCTCATCGTATGAGGAGGCTGTGTAGAGCGTGGCGTTCCCGAGGGCGAAGTCCGCATCGGGACCGTTGTCGAAGGATGCGTGGAAAGTCAGCGCCTGCGCGAGCGGGGCGATGGCATCCTCGTCTTCAGCTGCGGGAGTGCAAGTGACACTGGCTAGAAGAGTAATGACCGAAGCTACTCGTGCGATTGAACGTGGGTTTCTCATGAGTACGCTTAGTTCGAGAGGATGAGGCGTCTGCCGATGAGCTTGCTCGGATCTGCACCCGGCTTTGGAACGAACTTGTTCACCCAACCGCCGTCCCAGCTGGTGATATAGACCGCACCGTCGTCAGCCACGTCGAGCTGGTGCGGACGCGCCAAGCCGCCCGCAAAGCCGCCGTTCGTCCCGCCGTAGGTGCCCCAGTAGTGCTGGAGCTGGCCGTCCCGGTCGTACTTGAGGAGCCGGTGCAGTCTTGCAGAAATGACCCAGACCGCGTCGTTCTCGTCGATGAAGACACCGACGGGATCACTAATGCCGGGCCACTCTTCGATGAACTCACCGTTCTCGGTGAAGACCTGGATCCGGTTGTTGTTGCGGTCACCGACGTAGATGCGCCGATCGCGGTCCACGGCCAAGCCATGGATGAGGTCGAACTGTCCGGGGCCGCTCCCGAGCTCCCCGAACTCCATCATGTACTCGCCTGATGCGTCGTACTTGACGATACGGGAGTTCCAGTAACCGTCGCCAAGCAGGAAGCTCCCGTCTGGGAGGAAGGCCAGCACCGCCGGCATGGCGTAGGTGTACGGACCCGGGTTCGGGTTTGCCCTCGCCGCTTCAATGGTCGTCGGGTGGTCGCGGTCTACGAGTCTCATCACAAGCTCACTCCCGTCGTTGGTGAACTTGAGGATCTGCATGTTCACCCCTCTGCCGCCACCCATCTCGACGAGCCAGACGTGGCGCTCCGGATCGTACGGGTTGATGTAGACCTGGTGGGCCTTGTTGAAGAGCGAATCCCACTGGGACCAGCGATCGACGATGTTGCCGGCTCCGTCGACAACCACCATGTAATTCGTGGCGCCGGGCCTCTCGACCCCTTCCGCGTTCCGGTCGCCCCACACGGACACGATGATCCGGTCCGGGTTGTCCACCGCGACGCCTGAGACCTCCCCCCAGGTCCACTCGTCCGCGTGGTCCGGGGCCGGCTTCCACCAGTCTGCTACGGCATCGTATGCTCCGGTTCTCTCGTCCCCGCCCTTCGTGATCGCTCCA
>CAUZAE010000108.1:0-9905 GCA_963577685.1 Gemmatimonadales bacterium UBA6960
AGACGCCTCCACTCCTCCGGCGTCCAGAGCGCCCTCGAGATCGTCTCGGACTCGACCCAGGTTGGCGGTCGAGAGTGTCCGTGTATGCGGAAGGACTCCGGCGAACAGTCGCGCGCCAGCGAGCAGACCCTCGTCATCACCGCCGAGCACCAGGATCCAAGTACGATCATCGACGCTGCGAATCGCGACGACACCCTCGCCCGCATCGAGCGAAGTGGGATCGACACCGGGCGACGTGAGTCCGGAGGCGGCGAGCCCGCCCCGCCCGATCACGATGGGGATCGCGCCATCCGTGACGCCGCGGGCTATCGGCAGGTCCATCGCCATGGTCTCGAAGCCGAGGCGAGCGGTGATCTCGGCGGCCGCCGCGAGGGCGGTGACGGAGGGCGCTGCGCCAAGAACCAGCGAGGCGTTCACCAGGTCGGGTACGCTGTCTCCGTTCGTGTCCAGAACGAGGTTGCCAAGCTCGAACATAGTGGCGAGGTCGAAGGACTCCTGGTCTTCCTGGGCCGTCGCGGCGAGGGGCGCCATGGTGGTGAGCGCGAGGATGAGCGCCGTCAGGGCATTGGACATCGGAACTCCGGACTGGGCAGCGCCTCCGCTGCGTTCATACTGGGCAGCGAAGGTAAGGGGGTGCTCCCGGAGGCTACAAGCGGCCGCGGATCGTCAGCTTCCGGCCGGCTCCGGCCTCAGCGCGGGTACCTGCCTTGCCATCTGCCCATTCGGATAGCCCCGATCCAGGGCCCCACTTCGTTCCGACGTGCGCTACCCGGTATCCCCCACGGCCCTGGATACGGCCGTTAGCGGAATCACCGAGATGTCGTCGTCCAGGTCATACTCCTGTGCCCCGGGATAGACAACCCACAGCCTGTCCAGTGAGAGATCCTCGAGGGCGATTCTCATGGATCTGGTTCGCTTCGGCGCATCGGTGTACTTGAACTCGAAGCCGAGCCGTTTCCCGCCCCGCATCACGAGGAGGTCCAATTCCGCCCCGGAGTGAGTGGCCCAGAAGTAGGGGTCACCGGTTCCGAGCGTGCCCAAGACATGCTCCAAAGCAAACCCCTCCCATGAGGCGCCGGACCTCGGATGCCCCTGGATATCAGGCAGAGTGCCCAACTGCAGCAAGGCGTGGAGAAGACCGGTGTCGCGAAGGAAAATCTTCGGCGACTTCACCTGGCGTTTCTTCAGATTCTCGTACCAGGGAGGGAGCACTCGGACCATGAACGCACCGCTCAGGATGTCCAGATAGCTGCGGGCAGTGTTCTCCGACCTCCCGATCGACCGGGCCAGTTCCGCCGCATTCCAAACCTGTGCGTGGAAGTGTGCGATCATCGTCCAGAATCGGCGCAGGATCTCCGACGGAATCGAGATCCCGAGCTGGGGGATATCCTGTTCCAGAAAAGTGCGAATGAGGTCGACGCGCCACGAGAAGCTGGCTTCGTCAGTGTCGGCCAGAAAGGATCGCGGGAATCCCCCACGTACCCAGAGCCGGTCTTGGTACTCGCCGCCCACTTCTTGAAGATCGAAACCTGAGAGGTCGACGAAGCCCACGCGCCCGGCCAACGTCTCCGAAACACCCTTCACCACGTTTGGGGACGCGGATCCGAGGAGGAGGAAACGAGCCTCGTTCCCGGGCCGATCGACAAGGACGCGGACCAACTCGAACATGGCTGGCATCCGCTGCACTTCGTCGATCACGATCAGACCGGACAGCTTACCCAGCACCGTCATCGGTGCCGAAAGGCGCTGGACATCGACCGGGTTCTCCAGATCGAAATATTCGTGCAGTGCAGATTGTCCCGAAAGCGATCGAGCCAGGGTGGTCTTACCCACCTGGCGCGGTCCAAGGAGTGCCGCAACCGGGTTCATGCGTAGAGCACGGGAGACACGTTCGACGGCATCAGGGCGTGGAATCATCGTTCAACATAACCACGAAAATCCTCAGATACAATGAAGATTGTCGTGTTTGTCTTAGCCTCATCACTTGGGCACACGTCTGGCCCCAATGGGCCATATGAGGGGAGCCCGTCCCACGTTGGGTGCGCTCCCTTCACCTCTAGTAGCGGAAATGCGGCGAGAAACGGCTAACGCAGATACCCTTCGACGGACTACGCGGACTAGCCGTGTCCCCTACGATAAGCGGGCCCCCTACGCCTCCAGGTCCGGCACCCTCCTATGGAACCCGCTCTCGTCCTGATACGCCTTCGCCAACGACAGCACTTTCGTCTCGCTGAACGGCTTCCCGACGAAAATGATGCCGGTCGGGAGGCCGTCGTCCCCGAACCCGTTCCGGACCGCCACGGCAGGTAGGCACGCGTGGTTCGCGAGCTGGAAGAACTGCGACGTAGCAGATCTGCGGGGCGGCGCACCACCCCCGCCTCCGCCTCCGCCACCACCGCCGCCCTCAGGAGGCGTCTCCGCCAGTCTGGCCCGCGCGTCCCCGTAGGGGACCACCCAGACATCGAAGTCTCCGAGCCCTTTGTCCAAGCGCCGCATCATGACACCGCGAACCTGTTGGGCGCGAAGGTACGCGACCGCCGGGACCGTGTGACCGACCCTCCAGCCCGTGCCTCGTGGTCTCCCCAGCTCACTCTCACGTCCGCTGCGCAGGAAATCGTCGAATGCCGCCGCCGATTCCACGCCGAGCGGCCGGAGTCCGTCCATGGAGAAGTCGCGGAGCGGCACGTTCATGGCAGTGAGCCCGATCCCCATCGAGCGGAGTTGAGCCAGACTCTGTTGATCGTTCGCCAACCAGTCGGCTTCTTTGTTCTCGTCGTCCTCGAAGGCGTCCTTGAAGTACGCCACCCGGAACTGCGACACGTCGAGCTCGGCGTCCCAATTGAAGGGGACGTCCAAGACGCTTGTATCCTGATCGTCCGGACGGGCGATCGTCTTGAACACGATCGCGCAGTCCTCCACGTGGCGGCAGATGGGACCCAGCCGGTCCCCCGTCCAACGGAGCGTCATCGCCCCGAAGCGGCTGACACGCCCGTACGTCGGACGCAGCCCAGACGCTCCACAGGCCACGGACGGACTGAGGATTGAGCCGCTCGTCTCGGTGCCGATGGCGAACCCGACGCAGCCGGCCACGGTCGCCGAAGCCGGTCCCGCGGACGACCCGCTGGAGCCTTTCGTGGAGTCCCACGGATTTCTGGTTCTCCCACCGAACCAGCGATCTCCACCGGCCAGCTCGCCCGTGGTGAGCTTCGCGATCAGCACGGCCCCCGCCTCCCGTAACAGCCTCACGACGGTGCACTCGTAGTCCGTCACCCGATCCTTGAAGGCGTTGGAGCCCCATGTGGTCGGATAGTCACGAACCGCTAGGATGTCCTTCGCTCCCCAGGGAATTCCGTGCAGCGGTCCCCGGTACTGACCGCTTCGGATCTCCATGTCGGCGCGCCGCGCCTCCTCCATGGCCAAGTCGTCCAGGAACGTGACGACGTTGTTGAACTTCGGGTTGTAGCGCTTGAGGCGACCCAGGTACATCTCGGTCAACTCGACCGAGGTCACCTGCCGGGTACGGATCAGTTCGGCTAATCCCGTAAGCGGCCAGAAAGCGACGTCCTCCAGATCGGCGGGCCTTTTCAGGCCCGAGGGGGAGCTCACCCGGAAGGGCCGCTCGACCCGGTCGATCTCCGTACCCGGGACCAACGCACTGAAGTAGAGCGGAGGGGCCACACCGTTATGCAACTCATGCTCTTCGAGGGCGGCGTAGCCCGCAAGGTTCCGGTTGACCCCCTCGGCCATCTCCTCGGCCTGCTCCTCGGTGAGCTCGTGTCCGGAGAGCGCTCCGGCCTCGCGGATCATCTCCGGAGTCACTTCCTGTGCCTGCTGCTCCTGCATGCGAGCCCAAAGGGTACCGGGCAGTAGGGTGGTCGTCAGGCCGACCCCGGAGAAATACGATAGAAATCTCTTACGACTCGTCATGACGGGATTCATTTTGTTCTCCGTTGAAAGAACACGCGGATCGCTCAAACGACCGCTCTGCAACAGGTCGTCAGTTGCTCGTTGGACCACTCCCGACCGCTTTGTCGACCAACGCGATGAGCTCCACAGGATCCACGGGCTTGCTGAGTGTGGCGACCGCCCCCTCCAGCTTCGCCATCGCGAGCTCCTGCGAACCCTTGCCCGAAACCGCGATGACCACCGCGTCGGGAAACAGCCTCTTCAAGGCTCGGATGAGCTCGAGTCCCCCGATGTGGGGCAGAAAGAGATCCGTGATCACGACCTGGATCCCTTCCCTCGAATAGATGGCGAGCGCTTCTTCCCCATCCTCCGCAAAAAAAGTTCATGACCAACCCGCTCGAGGATGATCCTCAAGATGAGCTGCTCCATCGATTCGTCTTCTACGATCAGAATTTTCGCCACAGGACCACCATGTACGAGCGAAATGAACTTCGGAGCACCACCCCATCGGGAGGCTACTGGCGTGGGGAGAATGCGTCAAGAAATGGCGAACCGAACCCGCTACCTCTCCTCGATCTTGGCGGCGAACGTCTGTACGGCAATTTTTCCGTCGCGTACCACGAGGGTGTCTGTGCCCAGCGTGACCTCGACTCCCTCGTTGACGGAGCGCCACACGACGTAGGCGACGTCTCCCGCCCCGAATGACTCGAGATGGTGGTTCAGAACTGCTTCAGCGGACATGGGGGTTCCGTTTTCTCGTTGCTGTATCTGCGTTGTGGTCGACCGATGTATTGCTACCGGAGGCGGTTTGCGACCTCTGTTTGAAGCACAGTACCAACCCGGCGAGCGGCACGCGACCCTCGGGACACCAGACCGGACTAAACCGATTCGACTCCCGCCCGCGTCGATAGGAGGTAACGTCATGCATCTTGGAAGATCCATCCGTCACGGCCTAGAGCCGGCCCTCCCCTCCCCCGCGCCTATCCACCCGAGTACGGCATGTACGACTTCGGCGAGTGAGAGGTGAACGTGCTCGCCGAGCAACTCGAGGAAGAGGGCCGCACGAGAGACGCGATCGCCATCTATGAGCTCACCTCGAGCCGCACGTACAGCGGCACCCTCCGGGAGATGCTCGACTTTTAAGGCACCAGCCTCCTATTCTTCGACATTCCCCGTCCTGGACCCTCGCCCGGAAGCTGACGATGAAGCGTAGAGAGGCACTGCATACCCTGGGAGCGGCGGCCCTTGGACTCGCAGCCGGGACCCACGATGGCGCGGCGAGCATGCGGCCGGCCACGTCAGAATCCGCTAGGGCGGGCCAGCAACAAGCCGGCGAGATCCTCATCCGCGGTGGGCGCGTGGTGAACGCCGACGCCAGCTTCACCGCCGACGTACGCATCCTCGGGAGCACCATCGCCGAGATCGGGGCCAACCTGACGGCCGGCGCCGAAGCGAGGATCATCGATGCGACAGGCCAGCTGGTCATCCCCGGAGGGATTGATCCTCACGCTCACCTGCAGGGCTCCTTCGTCGACGACCTCACCACGGGTACGGCGGCGGCCGTGGCCGGCGGCATCACCACGGTGGGCACGTTCGCCTATCCCCAGGACGGGGAGAACGCGGTCGAGGCGATGAATCGGTGGCTCGCCGAGGTGAGCCGGAGCGCCATCGGCGACGTCTTCTTCCACGGCTCAACCTGGCCACCCACGCCCGAGTTCGCCGAGTTAATGCCCGACCTGGCGGCCACGGGGCAGCCCAGTCACAAGATCTTCATGACACGCCGGGACTTCGGGGCGAGCCGCGGTGCTCTCATCGAGCTGTTGGAGGCGGCCCGAGACGCCGGCGTGGTCACGCTCATGCACTGCGAAGACGGCGTCATGCTGGCGGCGGTTCTCCAGCGCCTCAGGGCCGAGGGTCGAACGTCACTCCGTTATTTCGCCGAGAGCAGACCGGTGATCGCCGAGGTGGCGGCCACCCAGGACGCGGTCGCCCTCTGCGAGCTCACACAGGCGCCCATGCACTTCGTGCACCTGTCGTCGCGCCGAGCCCTCGAGGCCGCGCGCACCCCTCACTCGCGAGAGCTCCCGTTGACCATCGAGACGCGTCCCCTCTACCTGTACTTCACGGAGGGGAGGTTTCTAGGAGAGGACGGCCCGCTCTACGTCGGTCAGCCGCCCCTCCGGTCGCCTTCGGACATGGACGCCATGTGGGACGGCCTGGTGGACGGGCGGATCGACTTCCTGGCCACGGACCACGCGCCCTGGACGCGAGCGCAGAAGATGGACCCGGAGCTCGATGTGTCCCGGCTCCGCCCAGGTGTCAGCGACCTGCGGTACATGCGGCCCGTGCTCTTCTCCGAGGGCGTGGGCGGGGGACGGATCTCGGAGCAACGGTTCGTCGAGGTGACGTCCACCGCCGCCGCCAGGACCTTCGGGTTGTACCCGGAGAGGGGTGTGGTGCGGAAGGGCTCTCTGGCCGACATCGTGGTCTTCGATCCCAGGCTGGAGCGCATCGCGAGCGCCGACGACGACCCCTCACGCTCGGACTACACACCGTTCGAGGGCCGGAGAGTCACGGGGTGGCCGGTGATCACGATCCGACGGGGCGAGGTGGTCTACGAGGGTGGCCAGGTCACGGGACGACCCGGAAGCGGACGGCCGGCGGAGCGGCGGCCACGACAGACGTAGAGGCGGGCAGCCTACAGCCAGCGGCGTACTCGCCTCTTGTACCGGTCGTAGTCCTCGCCAAACACCTCACTCAAGTTCGACTCTTCCATCGGAATGAACTTCCGAGAGAGCACCCAGACCATCGCCGGGGGCAACAGGAAGGGCGTCAGTGTTCCCCAAGCGAACGCCCCCCCGATCAGGATCGCGATCATCGCCGAGTACATCGGGTTCCGGCTCAACCCAAATACGCCACCCGTGACCAGGGCCAGAGGCTGATCGAACGGATTGATGACGGTCATCGCCTTCCTGAACTGGCGGGCGGCAACGATGATCACGCCTACTCCCAGGGCGATGGGAATCACGCCCAAAGCAGACCAAGCCTCGGGGACCAACCGGGTTATCGGCAGATAGACGTGAAGGCCCCACTCGAGTAGCAGGGCACCCAGCAGGAACACCGGCGGGAGTGGCCCGCGCTTCCCTTCGCTCATGGTCTTCCCCCTTTGATGTTCAACCCCCGTACTCCCGCGCCGAGAGTTGCACGGTGATCCCGTCGGGGTCGGCGAAGTACAGCTCGGGCCGATCCTGTCGGATGCGCGGTTCTACACCCAACGCGGTAAGCTCTCTCGCCTGCCGCTGAATGTCGAAGTCCTCGACTCCCACGCAGAAGTGGTGGATCTGACCCGCCGGCTCGATGTCATAGAGGCCCAAGAAGGAATCACCGAGCCCCAGGTTGACCCCGTTGAACTGGCGTGAGACTTCGGACACTTCAAGCACTCGCTCGTAGAACGCCTGGGACGCGTCGACATCCGACACGGCCAGGCTCACGTGATTCAGCGAGTTGGCGACAGGTTTGCTCCCGGCCACGGAAGCTGACGTCGTGACGAGCAAGCCCTGCATGAACTCGCGGCGATTCAGGGAGCCGGATTCGAAACGAGAGAAGAGAGACTCCAATTCTCGGACCATTCGTATACTCCGGAGTGGGTGTTGGGCGGGGACACTAGCGCAACGCGAGTGTCAGTGCGGCAAAGAAGGCCCCGCGATGGGCCGAGAAGTCCGACCCCGTCGCTCGCGGCCATACACTGTGTGTGACAATAACCAGGTTTTCGGCCGGGTCGATCGAGATGGCCTGGCCGAAGATCCCCAGGGCATTGTAGACCCCACCTTCCCGAAGCCACCACAGGTAGCCGTATCCGTCGTTGGCCGGCGAGGGTGTGGTGGACTCGTCCATCCAGCCCTGCGGCAAGACGCGGCGCCCATCGGGCAACACTCCTCCACTCAGGGCAAAGAGTCCGATGCGACCGTAGTCCCTCAGCGTCGCGCTGATGCAGCAGCCGCCATGTTCCGCGCCTCCCGGCTCGACGAGCCTCCAGTTGGCGTCCGACTCCATGCCGAACGGCTCCCAGATCTTGGTCGCGAGATACGTCGCGAGGTTGTTCCCGATCGCCGCGCGGACCAGCGAACCGACGAGGTGTGTCTCGCCCGTGTTGTAGTTGAAGCGCTCTCCTGGCTCGGCAACTCGGGGGTGGGCGCTCAAGTAGCGTAGGCGCTCGAGAGCCGTGAGACCGATTTCCTTGCTAACGTCGGACTCCGGATCCCGGTAGTCCTCATTCCAGGCGACCCCGGACGACATGCGTAGGGCATCGCGGATCGTCACGTCTTCGTAGGACGTCCCCGTGAGCAACGGCAGATAGTCGGTGACCGGATCATCGACGCCGGTGATGTACCCATCCCGGATGGCAGCTCCCAAGAGTAGCGAGACCACCGATTTGACAACGGAATACGACACCCACTGGGTCGCGGCGGTATTGCCGCGGGCGTACTCCTCGAGAACGATCGCTCCATCCTTGATCGCCAAGAGCCCCACCACGTGGTTGTGCTCCTTGAACTCCTGAAGATCGAACGTATCTCCGTCGACTTCGTAGCGGCGCCGGCTCAGGTCGCGAAGACGCCGGGGTAGCTCTAGAGGATGGTCGCTAGCCGGGACTCGACGAGTCTCGAAGATGCGATCGTAGTTACGGAAGCTGGCGATCTGCTGATCAGGGCTCCAAAAAAGCACACTGTCGGGGTGGCCGAAGTTTATCGAATCAGCGGCAGGTGCGGGCAAGTCCGCAGACGTTGAGCACCCCCCGCAGATCATCCACAACAACAGGCCCAGGATCGTGTAGGGAGCGAGGTGTGATCGGAACATGGGTTCAGTGGCACTCGGTTCACTCGCGGGAGTCCTCACGAGCGGCGACCACCGTCTCGCGGTACTGCTACGAGATAATGTGCCGACCCTGGGCAAGGTGCGCGAATATGCGGCTGAACTGGTTGCCCGACATTGGTGGGGGTCGGGATTCCCCGCGGGCCGACCGGGGTGGCCAACTGGCTTCCTAGGACCCCGACACCCTATACCTTGCGCCGAGATGATGATCTCCCCCCGACTTTATCCAAGAGCGAATTGAGCGACCCGTCCCCCGCTTCCCGCGCCCCCGCCCTTTACCAGCGGTGGCTGGACGAGATGAATCGGCGGCGCGTCTTTCGGGTGATCGCCGTATACGGGGCAGTCTCTTTCGTGGTACTCGAGGCCGCGAGCGTGATCTTCCCGGCTATCCCGCTCCCCGACTGGACCGTCAGCCTGGTCTTGCGGATGGTGCTGCTCGGTTTCCCCATCGCCGTGGTGCTCGCGTGGGCCTTCGAGGTGACGCCTGACGGGGTGAAACTGACCGCGTCTGCCGACCCGGGAGAGATCGACGCCATCGTGGCCAGTCCTGCGCTGACCCGCTGGTGCCCGGGCCTTCTGGCCCTGGGGGGGCTCGCCCTGCTCGCCGCTGGTTTCTACGGCGGGAGACGTTCCGGAGCGGATCCAGTGAGCGGGGCTCGCCCGCTCGGGGCCGGTGCGCCGCGTTAACTCTTCGGCCGAATCGTGCTAGCGGTCTGTATGCCCCGAGCCACCTCGGGCAGGATGCCCATGCGCTCGTACACGGGATACACGATCTCCCGGAGCGGGGCGAGTCTGCGACTGAACCAAATCGCCAAGGCCAGGCACCCCAGCCCGCTCAGGGAGACGGCCAGTGGAGCTCCGAAGCGCCCGGCTATGGCGCCGCCGGCCAGGCTCCCCAGCGGGGACATGCCGATGAAGGCCATCGTGTAGAGGCTCATTACGCGACCGCGCATGGTTTCGTCCACGAGGGTCTGGAGCATGGTATTGATGGCGGCGGTGACGACCATCACGGCAAAGCCGATCGCCACGAGTAAGGAGCACGATAACCACAGAATTTCGGAGAAGGCGAAGGCCACCAGCGCGGCCCCGAAGAGGGCCGAGCCCCTGACGATGACACGGCCCAGGCCGAC
>CAUZAE010000109.1:0-9863 GCA_963577685.1 Gemmatimonadales bacterium UBA6960
GGCACCCGCCCCAACAGGGGAAGATCCATCTCATCGGCGAGACGGTCCGTTCCCCCGCTCCCGAACACGTCGATGACCTCATCACAATGAGGGCAGACAAGCCCGGACATGTTCTCGACTAGGCCGAGCACTCGTGTGTTCACACGCTCGAACATCTTGATACCTCGGCGCACATCGCCGGTCGAAACCTCCTGCGGGGTACTCACCATCAAGACCCCATCGAGGTCGATCGTCTGGACGAGCGACAATTGGGCGTCCCCCGTACCCGGGGGCATATCCACCACCATGACGTCGAGGTCACCCCAACTCACCTGCTCGAGGAACTGCTTGAGAATCCCGGAGATGAGCGGGCCGCGCATGATGGCGGGTTGCTCCTTGTCCAACAGGAATCCGAGGCTCATGAGGCGCACACCGTGGGCCTCCATCGGTTCGATCATTTCCTGCCCTTTCACACCCGTGACCGAGGGCCGGCCCTCGACGCCGAACATCATCGGGATGTTCGGCCCGTAGATGTCCGCGTCCAACAGACCAACAGCTCGCCCTCCCGCGGCCAGCGCAGCTGCGAGGTTGGTGGACACCATTGATTTTCCCACACCGCCCTTCCCCGAGCTCACTGCCACCACTTTGGCGCCTTCACTGAGGATGCCAGGTTTCGGAGTCGGGGCCGGCACCGATCCCGGACCGCGTCCCGGGATCGACGTGCCGTCGCCGGCGTCCGGTGGAGAGGCCTGGCCCGACTGTGGCAATTGAACGTTGACCCTCAGGCTGCTCACCGCTTCGATGGCCTCCACCTTGGCACGCAACTCACGCACCCAGCCTTTCGGGTCATCTGCCTGGATCTGGAAGGAAAAACGGACGTCCCCACCCCCGTTGACCGACAGATCCTGAACCTGGCCACTTCCCACCACGTCTCGACCGGTTTGCGGATGTCTGATCTCGGACAGTACGCGGAGTACGGCCTGCCGGATGTCCTCCTCACTCATGTCTATAATCCTACGGATTGTGGGGATAATCGTTGAATGGTGTGCCCGTACCATCCGAAGCCAGACAGCGCCCACGGCGTCAGACGGCCCTGACCTCCAGAACCACAGGAATGCTGTCTTTGAGCCTCCGCTCAATCCCCTCCTTCAAGGTCATCATGGAGATCGGACAGTCCTCACACGCACCGAGCAGGCGAAGCTCCACTACACCCCGATCCTCATCGAAGCGCAGCAACTCAACGTCGCCTCCATCCGCCCAAAGGGCAGGGCGTATTGATTCGAGGATCTCCTCGATCCGTCCCTCGACCGTAATCGGCATGTCTGCTTCCGGAGTCCGCTTTCCAAGACTCGGGAAAAGTACGGATATCTAATGGCTAGTCAACTAACCTCTACCATTACCATTTTGTCCCGCTCAAGTACTTCTCACGTATTCGTGTAGCCCGCGCGACGCTTGCGGGGCGTGGGCTCACCACCAAGATTCGGCTCGTTTGGAAAACCCTAGAATGGAAAGCCATAGATGAACGGCACCACGCGGGTCCCTACCCCCGAGAACGAACCCGTCCGAAACTACGGACCCGGCGACCCCGAGCGAGCGTCGCTCAAGGCCAAGCTGGCCGAACTGGCGGCGGAGCAAATCGAGATCCCGCTGATCATCGGTGGTGAAGAGATCCGAACCGGTGACACGATCGACGCCGTAGTGCCTCATCGGCACTCCCATGTCCTTGCGAAGTGCCACCGTGCCGGGCCTCCCGAAATCCAGAAAGCGATACACGCCTGCACGGCCGCGCACGCCGAATGGTCGAGGATGGCCTGGGAGGATCGTGCAACGATCTTCCTCAAGGCGGCCGACCTCCTCGCGACTACCTGGCGAGACACGATCAACGCCGCCACGATGCTCAACCAGAGTAAGACGGTATTCCAGGCCGAGATCGATGCCGCGTGCGAACTCATCGACTTCTTGCGCTTCAACGTGCACTTCGCCCAGACGATCTACGAGGGTCAGCCCCTTTCAAGTCCGGGATTCTGGAACCGGACGGACTATCGGCCCCTAGAAGGTTTTGTGTATGCGATTTCCCCGTTCAACTTCACGGCCATCGGGGGAAATCTTACGTCCGCGCCGGCCCTAATGGGCAACACGGTCTTTTGGAAGCCTTCGAGTACGGCACTCTTGAGTAGCTACTATGTGATGAGACTCTTCGAGGCCGCGGGCCTGCCGCCGGGTGTGATCAACTTCGTTCCTGCTCCGCCAGCCCAGGCCACCGAAGCCGTGCTCGGGAGTCCCCACTTTGCCGGCGTGCACTTCACCGGCTCGACTGCGGTCTTCCAGGGCCTCTGGAGGACCGTGGGCGAGCGCATCGCGACCTACCGCTCATACCCGAGGCTCGTGGGCGAGACCGGCGGGAAAAATTTCATCATCGCACACACAAGCGCAGACGTGGACGCCTTGAGAACGGCCATCGTGCGAGGGGCCTTTGAGTACCAGGGCCAGAAGTGCAGCGCGGCGTCCCGCGTATATGTGCCAGAGAGCGTCTGGAAACGGTTGAAGAAACCCCTTCTCGAAGAGACCGACGCGATCGCGATGGGTGATCCAACCGACTTTCGGAACCTCATGGGTGCAGTCATCCACGCTTCGGCCTTCGAAAAGATCTCCGGGTACATCGATCGTGCCGTCGCCAACTCGGACGCGGACATCTTGGTCGGTGGAGACCACGACGACTCGGAGGGTTACTACATACGACCCACGATCATCGAGAGTCGCTCCCCAGCCTATGAGTCCATGTGCGAAGAGATATTCGGGCCGGTCGTGACGGTGTACGTCTACCCTGATTCAGAATGGACAGAGACGCTCTCGCTGATCGATGCGACGTCTCCGTACGCCCTGACCGGAGCCGTCGTCGCGGACGATCGCGCCGCCGTCCGAGACGTTCAGGACACGCTACGGTACACGGCAGGGAATTTCTACGTGAACGACAAGCCGACCGGCGCGGTCGTGGGACAGCAGCCCTTCGGCGGGGCGCGTGCGAGTGGTACGAACGACAAGGCGGGGTCGGCCCTGAACCTTCTTCGGTGGGTCTCTCCGAGAAGTATCAAAGAGACCTTCAACCCGCCGACCGACTATCGCTATCCTTCGATGGAGGCGGAGTAGGCGGGACCGGCAGCCTCAAGCATGGGCGTCCCTCAGCAGAGTGCTGAGGGCATGGTACCCGCCCGCGTCAGGCGAAGCGAACGCCACTCTCCTGAGCACTAGCTCGTCGAGAGCGTGTCGGTGAATCTCGCTCGGAAACACACTCGCCACCTCTGTCGTGTCGATCCGTCCCCGACTCTCGAGCACGGACCAAGCGTGTTGCTCTTCGTCACTCCGAGTCCCCAACAACCCGCACTGCCCGTCACTCCCCTCCGTAACCATGAGGAGCGTTTGCCGCTCCAGCACCGCCTCGATCGGCTCATGATGACCCACGTCCAGCCCCCGAAACACGAACAGTGCGTCCCCCGGTCGATCCTCCTGGAGGAAGCGCATCAGAAGCTTCGCCACGACTTCATCCGCACAGGAAAAGTCGATGACCGCCACTTCGGAAAGGTCGATCATCGACAGCGAGGTGCGCGACGTTGCGGACAGCTGAGCCTCAATCGCCAGACGGACGGCACGGCCAGTGGGTCGCGTTACTAGATGCGAGTAGAGCGAGGCGGCCGAGTGTTGAAGAAGACGGCCCACATCGATGGCGATGGGATCGATGCCCAACTCAGACCCCATGTCCGACTCGCTCCGGAAGGATGATGTTGATCTGAGCACCGGCAAAATCGGAGAGTCCCCCCTCCATCGGCGGGGCGTCGAACCAGTCGGGCACGTCTGCGATTCGCGCCGTTCCGCTACGTATGGAAATGAGACCGTCCCACCGTCTGACCTGCTTCCGGATCTGTTGGATCCCCTGCCCTCGGCCCGAGTCGGGAAAGCGTGTGAGCCCGTGGATAAAGGCCGCCTCCAGCGCAGTGGCGTCTCCCCACCGGTCGGAGAAACGTGCAGAATGTTCGTCGGCGAGCGACCCCCGAAAACCTCTTCCCAGGTCGGCCACCGAGATGATGACGACCTGGCGTCCCAACCTCTTTGACCAATTATACGATTGGGCTGCCACCCAGCCCGGTCCCTCGGCATGCTCGATGACGTTCTGGCAGACCTCACTCAGGATCACACTAAATGGCACAACCGAGGTCGGAGGGTAACCCAGAGTCTTCGACAAGATGGCCCCAGCACGCTTCTGCACCCGATCCACGACCTCGTGTACATCACCGTTGGTCGTGATCGGTGTGATCTCGAGGAGAACATCGGATCGCCCGGCCGACCGCCTCGGGGACGGTGCATCGGTGTCGAAGACCTCGGTAGCGGCCTCGAAGAATCCCATCCGGCCCAGATAACTCCTGACCTCTCCTACGGTGGCCAACTCCAACCGCGGAAGCTCTCCGCTCCGCTCACGTGCGACGGCGCCCGTAGCCAGAAGAATGACCATGCCGTTGGGGTCGACCCACCGAAGATGGCGGCCGTCGAAGAGGATCTTCTCCGTACCGCTCGCGCTGACCTCCGCGATGAGAGCTTCTGACGTTCGAAAGTCGAGAGACGCGGGAAGGTCCACGACCCTCATGCGTCCCCCTCGGCCGAGAGCCTGCCCTGGAGGTGCCGATGGAGGCCGTTTGCGCCTCGGTGCTCCACGTTCTTCGCTGCGATCCGGTTCGCCTCGTTCATCGCCGACTGGAGTTTATCTCCGCCCAGAAGTCGGGCCAAGAAGGTAGCTCCCCAGACGTCTCCGCAGCCAGTGGGATCCCCCACCCGTTCGGCACCCTGTGCGGGTGCGACTCCACTGCGGGCAGGCCCAGGCGTCGCCACCCGATGCCGGGTCTGGGGCCAAAGGAAAGGGTCGCTCTCGAATCCGGCGCCCGCGACGTACCCGGCTCCACCGGTACCCAGTGTGACGGCAATCAATTTCAGCTCGGGGCCGACGCTGTGGGCCGCTAGCTCCCACGGATCTCCCATCGCTCGACCGAGTAGCTCGAACTCCTCCGAATTCATCTGCACGGCATCGAAGCAGCATAGCCACGCCCCCCACGACGGCAACTCCTGAGGAAAACGAAAACCGCTCCGTCCGACGCCCAAGAAGAGCGAATGCAGATCCGCGTAGGTAGGCCCCCGGAACGCGCTGCGGAGAGACCGAGCCGTATCGAGTTCCATCTCGAAACCGGAGATGAAGTTTACATAGAGCGCGTCGCACGTCCCTGCCAGCGGCCCGAGCTCGGCCCACAACCAGGGAGGTACACCCCCGATCAGACGCTCGCTGCGCCGCTCCAGCCCCTCGTAGACGAGCTCCACCTGATTGTTCGGCTGTGGAACGACGCGGATCCCCGTGTCCACATCGATCCTCGGAAAGGATCGCAGAAATCGCCAAGCCGACTCCGAGAGGTCAGACCCCACCTTGATGAGAGGCACGATCTCCCAATCATCCGGAAGAACCGCTTCGAAAGCCGACAGGGCGTACGCGACTCCACCCCACTCCTCCACCTGCCCAACCCGACCGTCCCGATACTCGATTTTGTCCCAAACGAGGGTCCCGAGGACTCCAAGACGCTTGGGATTCTGCGTCACGAGTCGTCGAGTTGCAGAACCGCCAGAAAAGCCTCCTGGGGGATCTCGACGGATCCGACTTGTTTCATCCGGCGCTTCCCGGCCCTCTGCTTCTCGAGAAGTTTGCGCTTGCGGGTGATGTCACCCCCATAGCACTTCGCGGTCACGTTCTTGCGCAGAGCTTTCACGGTCGTCCGGGCCACGATTTGGGTGCTGATGGCCGCCTGCAGTACCACCTCGAACTGTTGTCGAGGGATGAGCTTCTTGAGACGGCGCACCAGGTTCCGACCGTAGTCCATCGCCTTGTCCTGATGAATGATGACGGAGAACGCGTCAACCGGGTCGCCATTCACGAGGATGTCGAGTTTGATCAGATCACCAGGTCGGAACTCCAGGAACTCATAGTCCAGACCGGCATATCCGCGCGTGCCCCCCTTCAGCCGGTCGTAGAAGTCCAGGACGATCTCTGCCAACGGCATGTCGAAGTCCAGCTCGACGCGCTGCGGATCGAGGTACTGCATGCCCTGGAAGGTCCCTCGGCGATCATAGCAGAGCTTCTGTACGTTGCCGATGTACTCGCTTGGACACACGATGCGCGCCCTGACGATCGGCTCTCGCACATCGACGATCCGAGCCCGGTCCGGAAGCGCCGTCGGGCTTTCGATGACCAGCTCCGAGCCATCGGTCAAGTTTACGTGGTACTCTACGTTAGGCACCGTCGTGATCAGGTCGACACCAAACTCACGGTCGAGACGCTCCTGAACGATTTCCATATGTAACAGCCCGAGAAATCCACACCGGAAGCCGAATCCGAGGGCGATGGAAGTCTCAGGTACGTACTGCAGGCTGGCGTCGCTGAGCTTGAGGCGGTCGAGGGCTTCTCTAAGGTTCTCGTAGTCGTCAGCGTCGGTTGGATAAACCCCTGCGAACACCATCGAGTGGATCGTTTTGTATCCGTCCAGAAGCTCGTCCGCTCTCCGGTCGGCCTCCAAAATCGTGTCACCCACTCGGGTGTGTGCGACGTCCTTGATCGTGGCTATGACGTAACCGACCTCTCCCGGGCCGATTTCGGGGCGCGCCACCCTACCCAAACGCATGAAGCCTACCTCGGTCACCTCGTACGTCGCATCCACGGCGCCAAAGGTGATCGACATACCCGGCTTCATCACGCCATCGACGACCCGAACATTGGGAACGGCACCCTGATACTGATCGTATGAGGAGTCGAAGATGAGTGCGCGAAGTGGCGCGTCCGCGACGCCCTGTGGGGCCGGTACCTGCTCGAGGACCGCCTCTAAGATCGGTTGAATTCCGTGACCTTCCTTCGCGCTCGCCAGCAAGATCGTCTCCGGGTCGACCCCCAAGAGGTCCGCCAACTCCGACTGGCGCCGCGCGGGCTCCGCTCCCGGCAGGTCGGTCTTGTTGATCACGGGGATAATCGTGAGATCGGCGTCCAGGGCGAGGAAGAGGTTCGAGAGCGTCTGGGCCTGAACGCCCTGAGTGGCGTCCACGACCAGAATCGCGCCCTCACAGGCCGCGAGTGATCTCGAAACCTCATATGTGAAGTCGACGTGCCCAGGCGTATCGATGAGGTTCAGGACATAGTGACTTCCGTCCTCGGCTTCATAATCCATGCGCACCGCGTGGAGCTTGATCGTAATCCCGCGCTCACGCTCCAACTCGTTGGAATCGAGAATCTGCTCCCGCATATCCCGCTGATCGAGCGTGTGCGTGACCTCAAGCATTCGATCGGCCAGGGTCGACTTGCCGTGGTCGATGTGCGCGATGATACAGAAGTTACGGATGTGGTCGAGATCCACGAGGATGGTGATTCCCGGTCGAGAGTCATTCTACCGCTGAGCGATTCAAGATAATCAGGTGGAAACGCCCGAAGAAGGCACCTCAGCGGCTCCGCCCGCCGGGGGGGCGTCTGGCGCGGCCTCGACGTTGGGGCTGGGCTCGAGGGGATGATCCCGAACTTGAACGTCTCGTCACCGCCGCCCCGGGCCGGCGTGGACGCGGAGTGCTCGAGCGTACAGAGCCTTGCCCACGCCCTGCGGGCGTCGGCGGGGGATCCACTCGGGCTGGCGCCGGACGTACAGTCGGCGGGGCCACCCGAGCGCGAGCGCGCGAACTCAGCCCGGAAACCGCTCCCCCCCGAGACGAAGCTTCAGGCCGCGGAGCGCTCGACCGCCGCCGAAGGGTCGGTCTGCTTGCCTCCGGGGCCCGAACAGGGGGCGCCACTCCCGCGCTAGGCACACCCTTTCGGGCCTCGACGTCGACTCCGCTCGCGCGTGGAGGCCGAACACGAGCCCTGGAGCTCGACGGAGGAAGATCCCGAGTCGAAGTCCTCGACCGCCTTCTGTTGGCCGGGACCGGGGTTACGACCACGGTACCCGGCTCCCCTGAAGCCCTTTCCTTGAATGAAAAGCGCGGCCGCGGCGATGGGGGTACGGTGTATACGACGCGTCTTCCTCGGTAACGCCGCGATGGATAGAAGTAGGGATCGTCGTATACCACGACCCTGAAATCCGTACACGTGTAGCGATACGGATTCCAAGTGCCGTAAGGGCGAAAGCCGTGACACTGATAGCAGAGAAACCTCGGATAGTCGTGCGCGCCCCCGACCTGATAGGACACGAAGTCGAGCCCGTAGTCCTCGTACTCCCCACCGGGAACGAGGCGTGCCACATATTCGTCGATCGCGACATATGGATCCGTGTTGGCGGTGCTCCCAACCGCCGAAAGATCCCATCCGCCACCGTTGTGAGAGTACCTGAAGTCAGAAAAATCGAACGGTGCGGGAGACGTCACGACAAAGAAGTATCCGACGCCCGGACGATCGTCGACGTTCCAGTACGCGGAACGTGGGAAGAGGAGCCGGTAGTCGCGCTCGCTCCTCGCGTAGTGATTCTCCGTCGGAGAGGCCGGGTACAGTAGGCGCACGGCACCGTCGGCATCGATCTGGAGGATCGCAACGTACGCGTCGATGTTGCTTCGGTAATAGACCCGGACCCGGTCGCCGGGCATTACGATGGGGTTGCTACCCCGATCGAGCCAAATCTGAGCCTCGGGAGCCTCCGAAGCCTCCTGCCACAGGGATTCGGACCAGGCGGGCCACTTTCGGCCGCGCCGAGTCTCGAAGAAAACAACGTCACTAGTGTGATCGCTCCTACGAGCCCCATCCGATCCTCCCTGGGCATGAAATTCCCACTCCTATCCGTTGCAGGAGCCATGCCAGGGTCCCACCCTCGGGCTGAGGCCACGATCTAGCCACTCGAGAGCGATTGACTGAGGTCCAGCGTCCGAAAAAGTGGACGATGTTGGCACGGTGGCGGGACACCAATCGTCGAGTGTAGGAGGGCCCCCGAGGCCGTCTAACCCACCGAACTCGGCCTGCCGGAAAGGCCATTGCCTTTCTCTGTAGACCCGCTAGTGTCCTCCCCATGCTAGACACGATGCTCCACGCCGACGGTGACCTCCGTTCACGTCCCGACCTCATGGACCCGCAAGCCCTTTCTCAGCTCGGAGGGGTCGAGTTGATCGCACGACAGGTGGTAGAGGGGTTCATTATGGGGCTCCATCGCTCACCACACCGGGGGTTTTCAGCAGAGTTTGCGGAGCTTCGCGCCTACCAACCCGGCGACGACCTGAGACACATCGACTGGCGCATGTTCGGCCGGTCCGACCGCTACTATGTGAAGCAGTTCGAAGAGGAGACCAACCTCCGAGCGTATATCCTCCTCGACGTCAGTACTTCGATGGGTTGGAGCTCGAATCCCGACGCTATTCCGACCAAGCTGTGGTACGCCAAACACCTGGCGGCCTCTCTCGCGCTAATCCTACTCCGCCAAGGGGACGCGGTCGGACTGTCCGCATTTCACGAAGAGGTGGTCGCCCGAGTCACTCCGCGCGGCGGGTCGAGGTATTGGTACGAGCTTCTTCGGCACCTCACACGCCTTGAGGCTCAGGGGGGCACGTCAGCCCATTCGGCACTTCGCGATGTCGCAGTACGGCTACGCCGAAGGGGGCTAGTGATCCTCCTGTCCGATCTCCTCGTCGATCCGGAATCGACCCGCACTGCATTGCGTTTTCTTCGGCACCGAGGACACGAAGTGCTCGTGTTTCACCTCCTCGACCCCGGCGAACGCGAGCTTCCAGCCGCCGGCGACGCTCGCTTCTTCGACCCCGAAACGGGGCAGGAGATGGATGTCAACGTCGCCGACGTGAGGTCAGCGTATCGGGACGCGGTACGGAACGCCCTCAGTGAATGG
>CAUZAE010000110.1:0-9652 GCA_963577685.1 Gemmatimonadales bacterium UBA6960
CGTCGACCCTCTTCGCGACGGCATGGTAGTCACTCTCGGCGTAGAGGCCACGCGCGATGCCGGACTGGTTCGTCACGATCACCAACTTGAAGCCGGCAGCCCCGAGATCCGCCAACGCCCGGGGCACTGTGGGGATCAGGACCGCGTCCTCCGGGTCGGAGAGATAGACCCTCTCCTTGATCAGGGTACCGTCGCGATCGAAGAAGACGCCCGGCCCAAGTGTCGCCTCAGTCATCACCGGGCGTGCCGAGACAAGAGTTCGACCACGTCGTCGTCCTCAGTGGGCAGGACGGTCCTGAGGTCGACCCAAAAAGACCCGTCCTCCACCCGTCCTACCAGAGGCGTTGAGGCACCCCGAAGGTCCGCGGCCAATCCATCAGCCCCTCCGTCTCCCGGCCTGACACGAATACCACAGCTCGCGATCTCCACACCGGGGAACGTGCCCCCCCCGACGACGGACGTCACGTCCGCAACCTCGGCCGACACCCCCCTAGCGGTGGCATGCTCGGCCATGAGATCCGCCCGATGTCGGAGTGTCACGATGTCGGCCGACAGCATCGCCAGAACCGGGATCTCTCGTATCGCCACGGCCGGATCCTGATAAAGGCGAAGCGTGGCCTCGAGCCCCGCGAGTGTCGTCTTGTCCACCCGCAGAGCCCGACAAAGTGGGTCTCGGCGCATCGATTCAATCCACTCGCGCTTCCCGAGGAGAATCCCGGCCTGGGGACCTCCTAGGAGCTTGTCGCCCGAGAAAGCGACGATATCTACACCCGCAGCCAGGCTATCCACCGGTCGGGGCTCCTCCGGCAAGCCGATCAACGCAGCATCCACCATGAGTCCGGATCCGAGATCGTGAACCACCGGAACCCCATGGGCACGGCCCAGCCCGACAAGGTCCTCGAGAGTGGCCTCTTCGGTGAAGCCCGTGATCCGGAAGTTGGAGCGGTGAACCTTCAGAATCATGGCGGGGGTTCCGCCCGCCATTTCGGCCTGATAGTCCTGAAGGCGCGTTCGGTTGGTACTCCCGACTTCGACGAGAACGGCGCCGGAGCTGCCGAGAATCTCCGGGATCCTGAACCCTCCACCGATCTCGACCAGCTCGCCTCGAGAGACGAGCACCTCACGCCCGAAGGCCATGGTACGCAACGCGAGCACGAGGGCAGCAGCCCCGTTGTTGAGCACGAGCGCCGATTCCGCCCTGGTGAGCTCACAGAGTAGCCTCGTGCAGTGATCATACCGGGATCCCCGCTGCCCCTCGCCCAACTCATACTCCAAATTGGAGTAGCCGCGCGCCACCCTCGTCATGGCCTCGAGCGCCGCAGGAGCCAGGGCCGCGCGGCCTAGGTTGGTGTGGAGGATCACGCCCGTTCCGTTGATGACCGGGCGAAGCGACGGCGTGGTTACGACTCGCAGCCTTTCCAGGACGGCCGTCGCATACCGACGTGGATCCCGAGTGTCCTCCGTGCTTCCGCCCGCAGCGATCTCTTCACGAACGCGCTCCACCTCGGTCCGAAGTTGATTCAGCACCAAGGTACGCGGGTGCTGGTCCAACATGTCAGCGAATTCAGTGGACTCGAGAATCTGCTCGAGTGAGGGGAGGTGCCGGCGCGGATCCGTCATGGCACTGATGTGGAGTCCGCTTCGGGGCCAGCTCGGAGGACCTCGACCGTTCCTCCGCCGGCACCGACTCCGTTGATGTTGGTCACCCCACCGACGGTAAGTTCATAGGGCTCATCCGCAACCAGCGTATCACCGAGCAGAAGATACAGTGCCTGTTTCGGAAGATTCCTGCCCGGGTCGGGTCGCCCACGCGCGCGGGACAACCGCCTGAGTGGAAGCTCGGCCTCGAGCTCGGCCGCCCCCAGTGAGTCTCCCTGGCTTCTCAGATCGTCAGCCTCGCGCAGAAGTCGCTCGGCCTGGATCGAATCCAGGGCCTGAAGCGAGTCCTCGCGTGCCTCAATCCGCTCCAGATAGACGCGTTGATGTAGGACTTCGAGCACCTCGGGCGCGTCGACCGAATCGGAGGCCAGTGACGCAGTGACTCCGGTAGGCGGAGTTTCCGGATCGACGAAATCGTCGAACCTGAGGGCCAGCGTGAGGGAATCCACCACGTCGGCGCCCACTACGACGGCAGCCGAAGTGTCCGAGACAAGCAATGAGAGGTCTGTGAACACCGTGTCCGACGGGCCCATGCTCTGAGAACCGACGCCGATTCGCTCGAAGTCGTCGGCCTCTCTATTGCGATTCTGATCCACGAAGGCGGTCAAAACGTACGCGCCGCTCGGCATATAACGAAACGCATACACACCGGCGGTGTCGGTGATCGCAACGTGGGTCGGTATGCCGCCGTCCCCGTCAGGATCCTCGAGCCCGGCCATCCGTGCCGTCACTCGCGCCCCCTCTACTGGCCGCCCCGTGATGCGGTCGAGTATGGTTCCAGCCAAGGCGTTCGGCGTCATCGCGGCGCCCGTCGAGAATACGAACTCGAAAGGATCGGCCATCGCGTTCTGAAAGAGGTCCCGGACGACGGGGAGGACCGTCACGCGGTACACCAAGTCGGCCTTGAAGCCACCCTCCATCCGGACCTCGAGTGCCCTCGCCCCGTGCCGGACCTGAATTTCCCCCGACTCCGGAGATATCTGTACGGCACTCTCCAGGGTGCCCGTCGTGGCCTGCTCGCTGATGCGTTCATCGAAGGCAATACGAATCGCATCGTCGAACGGCTCGACAACGGCAAAGGTATCGGGAACCGTCTCGACGACCTGAGGTCCGGTCCGGTCCCTCGGCCCACCAGGCGGGTTCGACGGCCTGGCACACGCGGAGAGCACGACAAGGATCGCCATGCCGCGAAGACGGCCCGGACTCACGATCGTGGAGTTCGCGCTCATTGCAGCGGAGAGTGGGGGTCGATCAGAGCTCACCAAGAGTAGCTGCCTTGCCGCGTAGCTTGTCCAACTGCTCTCGAAAGCTACTCAACTTCGAGCGCTCCTTTTCCACCACGTCGGCCGGAGCCCCACGTAGGAACCCGTCATTCGACAGCTTCTTCTGAGTCGCCTCCACCTGTGTCGCCAAGCGATCGATCTCCGTCCGTAGACGCTCCAGCTCCCGGGTAATGTCTATCACGCCCTCCAGTGGGATGAAGACCTCCACTCCGTTCTTGAGAACCGCGTGCGCGCCCACGCCGTTGGCACCCACGTTCAGTTCGCAGGCGTCCACCCGAGCGAGACGCTGTACCGAAGCCTGCTGGCCTTCGACGACCTCGCGGAACTCCGCGCTCACCGCCTCCAACTTCACGGTGACACGCGCACCCTCCGGAACCGCATACTCTCGTCTGAGACTCCGCACCTGAGTGATGAGCTCTTGAAGATCCCCCACGCGTCCCTCGGCCGGCGTGTCGATGAGTGCCTCATCGACTTCTGGCCACGGCGCGACCATGAGGGTTTCGGGCCGCTCTGATTCGCCCGCCCACGGCAGCCGGTCCCAGAGGGCCGAAGTCACAAAGGGCGTCAGTGGGTGAAGGAGCCGGCAGACCCGGTCCAAGACGACGACGAGTGTGGCGCGCGCCGCCTGACGGCTGTCCTCTCCGGACTCCCCCTGCATGCGCGGCTTGATAAGCTCCAGGTACCAATCGGCGAGATCGCCCCACACGAAGTGATAGAGGCGGTCCGCCACTTCGTGAAGACGAAAACGCTCCAATCCTTGGGTCACGTCCTCCGTCGCATGCTGGAGCCGCGACAAGATCCAGCGGTCCTCCAATTCGAGGGAGCCGTCCATCTCCTGAATCGTGGAAACCGGACCCTCTCCGAGACTCATGAGGGCGAACCGACCAGCGTTCCAGAGTTTGTTGGCGAAGTTACGGCCCGGGGAGAAAGACGACTCGAGATCCTCGTGATCCAGCTGGATGTCCGTTCCGATCGCGGCGGCGGAGAGAAGTGTGAAACGCAAAGCGTCTGCCCCAAAGAGGTCGACCACCTCGAGGGGATCGATTCCGTTTCCGAGCGATTTCGACATCTTGCGGCCCTGCTTGTCCCGAACCGTCCCGTGTAAGTACACCTGCGTGAACGGGGCCTCCCCCATGAATTCGTATCCGGCCATGATCATGCGGGCGACCCAGAAGAAAAGGATCTCCGGCGCGGTGGTCATGTCGTGAGTAGGATAGAACGCCTTGAGATCCTCGGTTTCTTCGGGCCACCCGAAGACCGAGAAGGGCCACAGCCATGACGAAAACCAAGTGTCCAGCACGTCCGGATCCCGGGTGAGGTCGGACCCACCACAGGACGTACAGCCCTCAGGATCATCCCGCGCCACGATAGTCGCTTCACAGCCGTCGCAATACCACACCGGAATGCGGTGGCCCCACCAGAGTTGCCTCGAGATGCACCAGTCCCGGATGTTCTCCATCCAGCTCTCGTAGACCTTCTTCCAGTGCGGCGGCGTGAAGGTGATGGTCCCGTCGCGCGAGGCCTCGAGTGCCGGCTCCGCTAGCGGTTTCATGCGCACGAACCACTGTAGGCTGAGTCGGGGCTCCACTACCGTGTGGCAGCGGTAGCAGTGCGGAACCGAGTGCACGTTGGGGTCATCACCAGCCGCGAGGCCGAGTTTCTCCAGAGCCGACAGGACAGCCCTGCGGGCCGCAACCCGATCGAGCCCCTGAAACGCTTCGGGAACGTTGTCATTCATTGTCGCTTCGGGTGTCATCACATCCAACATGGGAAGTCCCGCCCTCTGAGCCATGTCGAAGTCGTTCGGATCGTGGGCCGGCGTGACCTTCACCATACCGGTACCGAAATCGGGATCCACGAAGTCATCCGCGATAATCGGAATCGTACGACCGGTCAGCGGCAACTCCACGTCTGCCCCCACCAGGCTCGCGTACCGAGGATCGTCCGGACTCACGGCCACACCGGTGTCGCCAAGCATCGTCTCCGGACGCGTCGTGGAGACCGTGAGATGCCAGCGGCCGTCGGGAAGGCGGTCGACCGCCGTAGCGCCGCGCTCCTTGGCCAGCTCGGCGGCGGACGCAGCGCTCTCGCCCAGGGGATACCGAATGTGAAAGAGTTTCCCCTCAACCTCTCTGCCTTCCGCTTCCTCATTGGACAGCGCCGTGAGACACCGGGGGCACCAGTTGATGATGTATTCGCCTCGATAGATCAGGTCCTTCTCGTAGAGACGAACGAAGACTTCGCGAACGGCACGGCTCAGTCCGTCGTCCAAAGTGAAGCGAGTTCGTTCGAAATCACAGCTCGATCCGATCACCTTCAACTGCTCGAGGATCTGCCCGCCTGTCTGGTTTACGTACTCCCAGACTCGCTCCACAAAGGCCTCTCGACCCACGTCATGTCGGGACAGACCCTCCTCGGCAAGCTGACGCTCGACGGCATTTTGAGTGGCGATGCCCGCATGGTCTGTCCCGGGAATCCACAGCGCCGCTCTACCTTGCATCCTGTGCCACCGGATCAGGACGTCCTGGATCGTGTTGTTCAGCCCGTGACCCATGTGAAGCACGGCAGTCACGTTCGGAGGGGGGATGACGATGACGTAGGGTGTGCGACCCTCGGCAGTCACGGCCTCCGGTTCCACATGGAAGTATCCAGCCTCATTCCAAGACTGGTAGAGGGGCACCTCGATGGTCTTCGGATCCAGACGGGGTGGCAACGGGTCGGCCACGTTCACTCCGGTCAAGTGGCTGGGGAATGCAGCAAGCTTAGGGGTCACCCCTAGGGAAGCCAAGACTTACCGCCAGGAACGGCCCCACAATACGCACGGAAACCCAAGGGGGTTCCACAGGCGGAGGGCCGCCCCAGGGTCGAGTCGCCCCGCCCGGGTCAGGCCGTTCTAGCTCGCGTCAGCTCGCGACGTCACGCACGGCCGCCGTCAACTCCGTGCGGTGCGCTTTAGTGAGCCAAGCGGGCGGCACGGGGCTGGACCACCGAACGCCCTCGAACGTCAGTTCCGGCAGACGCACGAACTCCTCGACCAGGGCCGGTGCAAACTGTGCCCCAGCCCCCAACACGATGTCCTCGAGTGCCTCCCGGTGCGATCGGGCAGGCTGATAGACGCGCTCGGAGGTGATCGCGTCATAGGCGTCACAGATGGACAGGATCTGCGCGACGAGGGGAATGCCGTCGCCGGACAAGCCCTCGGGATAGCCGCCACCATCCCACCGCTCGTGATGGTATCGGCACGCTGGCGGCAGATGGCGGAGCTCAGAAATCGTCCCCAGGATATCGGCTCCGGCGGCCGCATGCCGTTCTATTTGCTCGCGCTCCTCGCGATCCAGAGTCCCGTTTTTGCGCAAGAGGTTGAGCGGAACGCTGACCTTGCCCACATCGTGGAGATACCCTCCTCCCCAGGCCATTTCGAGGGTCTCTCCATCGACGTCCAAACGCTAGGCCAACGCCGCAGCCAAGTTACCGACGCGACGCGAATGGCCCGCGGTATAGGGGTCCTTCGCGTCGATGAGGCTGGCAACGATCTCGAGAAATTCATAGGTCGAGAGTGGCGAACCGGTAGACGGAGCGATGTCTGCGACTGCGTCGACACACGCGTCCCCATAAAGACGAGCGTCGTAAGGGGGCAGGCCCTTCCAAGCAAAGCTCAGGTAGGGCCTCGACCACCTTCGGTCCGAATTCTCGCCCAGAGCCATCCCTCACGACCGAGGCGATCTCCTGCTCGCTCAAGGCGGCTCGGTGAGGACGCACGCCATTGAGCGCCGTGACCGTATCGGCGAGACGGAGGATCTGTGCACCGATCGGGATCGCGTCTCCGGCCAAGCCGTCCGGGTATCCACTCCCGTCCCACCACTCGTGATGGTGGCGCACCAACGGAGCCAGCGCGTGGAGGTGGGGGATCCGTGCAACGGTGCGTCCGCTCTGTCCGGGATGCTCAAAAACCTTCGCCCGGGCCGCCGAGGGTAGCACGGCGACCGGATTCTCCCAAGCCTCTTCGACAAGACCGATCATCCCTGCATCACATAGTTCAGGTGTATAGTGCTAACTTATTGTATTACAATCACTTACATGCCGTCTAAAGGCCCTTACATTGGGAACATTACACACTTAATTACACACTTGCTCTTGCGAAATACTCACTTTTCGTGGGGTTTCCGACTGCTTACCCCCCCTCATTGGCGGCCACGGGGCGGTACTGGTGCAGGACCGCACACATCAATGCCACTGAAACGCCGTTCCCCGAAAAATATTTAGTAGCTCGGGCGGGTCCATTTTGCCGACAGGCGAGACCCCCAGTACCGGGGGGCATCCCCCTTTTCCACCGCCACTAACGCTGAACCACCAAACAGTGTTCTGCGCGTCCTGAGTTGCGGGTCTGAGTGGGGCGGAGCAGAATCAGGGTATGCGCCAGCTACTCTCTGACATCGCACTGATCCCCGACAAACACCGTCGCGGTAAGGCGTTCGAGCGGGCGGTGATGAGCTACTCTGATGGATTATCGGACTAGGCTCTCCGCCTGGCCCATCTTCGAACGCCCCGTATACCGTATGAGGGAGATCCAGTGAATGAGCGATGACAAGCGCAGGTTAGAAGCCGACCGCAGTCGTCGGCAGTTTCTCGCCTACCTGGTGGCGGGGGGAGCCACCGTGCCACTGGCCGCTTGTACGGAGGCGTCCGAGCTCTCGGGGGCTGCTGACGAAGGATCGCACAACCCATTGCTCTGGGCCGTAGCGTGGCAGCAGACCGCGGCGGAATTCGGCGCCCTTTGTCACCAGGCCTATAACGTGGCGAGGATGCGGCTCGATCTCGCGATCGGCAATCGGCGGAGCGGAGACAAGCGCCTCGCTGTCATCACCGACATGGACAATACGATCATTGAGGCCACCAATTACTGGGGCTACCTCATCAACGAAGGCTACGAGTTTTTCGATGACGCCATTTGGGATGAATGGATCGCGAAGAACCTGATTCAGGCGGTGCCGGGATCACGGGACTTCTTGATGTATTGTGACGAGAACGACGTTGAGATTTTTTACGTCAGCAATCGGGATCAGGGTGACCGGACCTACGAGTATGCGCTTGCTCAACTCGAGCTGATCGATTTTCCACAGGCAGACGAAGCGCACGTCACCGTAATTCGAGAGACCTCGAACAAGATGGCGATCAAGGAGCGCGTGTCCGCGTCCAACGATCTCGTGCTGATGCTCGGCGACAATCTGAACGACTACAAGCGTGACTACTACGTAACCGATGTCGACGAGCGATACGCGTTGATGGAGCGCGATCGCGACGAATACGGCAGAGATTTCATTTTGTTGCCGAACCCCACCGACGGACACTGGGTGCGTGCCATTTTCGGGGATTCGGAACCTGCGCCGACCGACGAAAACAGACGCATCCTCAAAGAAGCGGCGACTCGCTCCGCGTGGGATGGAACGTAGACGTAATCGGCTGTTTCTCTACCTCTCCAGGACGAGCGGTTGGCCGATGAGCTTGCTCGGATCGGCATCCGGCCTCGGGGTGAACTTCGTCACGTATCCACCGTCGTAGTTGGCGATGTAGACGTTCCCGTCCTGGTCCACTGCCATCTGATGCGGACGGGACAAGCCTCCAACGAACCCGCCGCGCGTGCAACAGTACGCGCCGAAGCTGTGCTGGAGCTCGCCATTCTTTTTGTACTTGAGGACCTGGTTCAGGGTGGTGGAGATTACCCAGACGTCCTCGCTCTCGTCGACGTGAATACCCGTGGGACCCATTATGTCGGGCCATTCTTCGATGAACTCGCCGTCTTCCGTGAAGACCTGGATTCGGTTGTTGTCGCGGTCTGACACGTAGATGCGGTGATCCCGGTCCATGCCGACGCCGTGGATGAGATCGAACTGTGAGGGGCCGGTCCCGACAGAACCGAACTCCGACACGAACTCGCCCTCCGCGTTGTAGCGGATGATCCGGCCGTTCTGGTAACCGTCACCCAGGAGGAAGTCGCCGTTCGGGAGGAAGGCTAACGTCGAGGCCTGGCCGTAGTCGAGCGGCCCCGGGTTTTTGTTCGCGCGTGCCTCCGCCTCGCTCTGGCGAGGCATCGGGTCCAGGAGTCGCAAAACCAGCTCTTGGCCGTCGTTGGTGAATTTCAACACCTGCTCGTGGACGTTCCTCTCTCCGCCACCACGCTCCACGACCCAGATATGCCGCTCCGGATCATAAGGGCTGATGTAGAGCTGATGGGGAAAGGCCACCAACGTGTCCCACTGAGTCCAGTTCTCGGTGATGTTCCCGTTCCCATCGACAACCACGATATGGTTCGAGCTGTTCGGCCTCTCCTCGCCCGCGGCGTTCCGGTCACTCCTACTACTGACGATGATCCGGTTCGGATTGTCGGCCACGACGCCGGAAATCAGACCCCAACTCCACCCATCCGTGTGGTCGGGCGCGGGCTTCCACCAATTGGCGGCGGCAACGTACTCCCCGTTCCGGTTATCACCCCCCTTCCGCACGGTTCCCGGCGCGGACTCGGCTTGGTTCTCAGCGACGCAGCCGGGGATCAACGCGCCAAGGACAAGGGCCACCCCCATGTGCTCCACTCTCATGATGTCCCCCTCCTCGGATTGGGCTTCGGAAAACGCCGGCCTGAAGCGTGCTGAAAGTGGGCTCCCAACCCGCGGGATGTCAGCCGACGCTGAGGGAGATACCTTTTTCGTTCTGCG
>CAUZAE010000111.1:0-9559 GCA_963577685.1 Gemmatimonadales bacterium UBA6960
CTATGAGCGCAATGCATCCCGGGACCCGCGGCCGGGTGGCCATGAGAACGATTTGTTTCATCGGCGCAACGGTCTTCTTCCTGACCGCTTCCCCACCCAAGGCCCTCGAGGCTCAGGCGTACGGCGAGATCGGGATCGCGCTGGGGGAACACCCCGAGTTGGTGGAAATCGAGGACCTGGATGGTAACCCGGTAAGCCTGGCGCGGTACGCCCAAGGCCGCCCGGTCCTCATCGAGTTTTGGGCACGCTGGTGTGAGAACTGCGAGGCGCTACTGCCGCAGATGAGAGATGTCTACTCGCGCTACAAGGACCAAATCGAGTTCCTCGCCGTCAGCGTCGCGGTCGCGCAGACACCTCGATCGGTCAAGCGCCACCTCGCCGAGCATCCGGTGGACTTTCCGACGCTGTGGGACGTGGGTGGACGGGCGGTAAGAGCTTTTCTGGCCCCGGCGACGTCGTACGTCGTGGCCTTGGATGAGGACGGTCAGGTGGTCTACACGGGGACCGGGCCCGAGCAGGACATCGAAGCGGCGGTGCTGCGGGCGATCGGGGAGACCGAGTAGCCCTGAGCTGACCTCCTTCGAGGAGCCCTGGAGCCGGCCTCCGTTCCAGAAGGCCGACTCCAGCAGGTAGCGCTTTACTCCCTTCCTTCGTCGCCGAGTGGCGGCGCTACCGCGGCTACCGCGGCAGCGAGCTCCTCATAAGCGGTCGGATCGACCTCTCGGAATCGAAGCGCGGTCCAGGAGATCCGTCCCTCCGGATCGACGACCACCACCGATCGGGTCTGAATATTTCCGCTCTCTCTGAAGTCCAGGCCGAAGCTCGCTGCAGCCGAATGATCGGCATCACTGCCGAAGAGAACCGGGAAATCGGAATCATCGGCCCATGACGCGAGCTCCTCAGCGGAGTCGTTACTGATGGCGAGGACGGTTACGCCGCGGCCGCCACGAAAAACACTTGCGTACTGATCACGGTACGCTTCCATTTGGATTGTTCAGCCACGCGTTCGTGCCCTGAAGAAGAAGGCGAGTACCACCGCCTCTCCCCGGAAATCGGACAGGCGAACCGGATCCTCGAGAACCCCGTAACGGGTCGCGCCGATCACGGTGAAGTCCGGTGCCATTTGACCGACCTCGATGAGGCCGGACGTGTTGTCTTGTGCTGTCATCGGCTGTGCGCCTATCGCGAGGCCGAGGAACAGAGCGAACGCGAGCGTGGTACGGCGAAGTCGCATTCGGTACTCCTTTCTCGTCGGTGACGGGAAACTGAATTCACCACAGTATACGTGGGCAGGTCATGGTGCGCATCAGTCTCTCAATTATTGTCGCGTTCGTTGTCGCTGTGGCCGCCGCGAGCGTCTCCGCGGGCTCGACCCCGATCCACGAATCGCCCCGGGCGCTGACTCCACTCGAGGAGGGGATCGTGAGGGAGCACAACCTGGCCCGACAGGATCCAAAGGGGTACGCGACCCACGTCCGAGCCTTTCGAGAGCTATTCGACGGACAGTTCATTCGGATCCCTGGCCAGGCCACCGTCCTCACTCGAGAAGGCGTGGAGGCGGTGGATGAAGCGATCGCCTTCTTGATGACGATCGAGCCGGCCCCTGCCCTGTCCCCCTCTCAAGGGATGTCCGACGCCGCCGCCGACCACGTGCGTGATCAGGGCCCCGAGGGGAAGACCGGCCACGGTGGCAGCGACGGCTCCAGACCCGCACAGAGGGTTGCGCGCCATGGTTCTTGGGACATCATCGTGGCCGAGAATCTCTCCTACGGGCCCGACATGGCACGCCACGTGGTCATGGGCCTAATCATCGACGACGGCGTGCCAGACCGTGGGCACCGCACAACGATCTTCAACGGCGCTCTCAACGTCATCGGTGTCTCGTGTGGCCCACACCTGACCTTCCGAACCATGTGCACGATGGATTACGCCGGCGAGTTCAAAGAGCGCGCGTCGAGCGATGACGTGACCCCTCAAGGCGCCCGTTCCGAGAAGTGATACTGAACGATCTTCCAGATTCCCCCGTCCAGCATGCGCGTCTCGGTGTAGCGCCAGGTCCCGGGTATCTCCGTCCCCGTAGGCAGAGTCACGGAGCCCTCGAGCAGCGCGGCCGTCACCGCAAATCCACCGTAGCGTTCCACCGTCAGCTCACTCAGCTCGATGCGGGTCCGCAGTCCAGCGGCATAGGCAGCCTCGAGAGCAACTCCGTTGAAGCCGGTAATCATGGGGCCGCCGTCCATGAAGAACCCGTGCGCCTGAGGGTGGTAGAAACTCCGGAACGTTTTGAAGTCTCCGGCTCCCCACGCCGCCAGGGTCTCCGTCACCGCGGCTCGGATGGCGACGTCCTGAGCGCGAGCCGAGGGTGTAGACAAGAGAAACGTCAAGAAAAATACCGATATGACCTGTCGAGCTCTCAAGTGACCGTATCCTTTCGCGGGGGAAAATTCGGCCGAGCGACGGCGTGTCTCGAACCCAGCACTCTTTTCACTTCGACCGCCCCCGGGCTCTGATGTTCCGCCGAGCCTGGACGCATCGTCGCGCTCCCTGGGTCTCAATCGCCATCATGGTGGGCGGACTCGGTGCGGTTTGGACCTGGGTAGACCTGTCCCCGAAGGTCGAAGGCGACTTCTTCTTCGCCGCCGACGATCCCCAACTCAGGGCATCCGAAGAACTGGCGCAGCGCTTCCCAGGTCGTTCCCAGGTGATCGTGCGTGCGGAAGACACCCAGGGAGACCCGACTCTCTACCGCGACCGGGTCGGCGCACTCACCGAGGCGCTTTCGGACGTCGAAGGGGTGGTCAACGTTCGTTCGATCACAACGGACGACGCCTCCCGAAGCCCCCTATTCAGCCGGATATTGCTGACGCCAGACAGTGCGGCCACCAATCTCCTCCTCCAGATCGACGAGGGGGACCCCAAGTTGCTTGTCCCTCGACTGGAAAGCGTAGTCCAATCCGTCGGTACACCGGAGTTCTCCCTCGTCATGTCCGGAGTCCCGGTCATCGTGGAGCAGATCCGCCGGAGCCTCTTCCGCGATCTCGTCGTCTTCAGCCTGGCGTCCCTGGTACTGTACGGCCTCCTGGCCGCGCTCGTGTACCGAAGCGCCATGGTCGTGATGGGTGCGCTCACCACGTGCATGGCCGCTTGCTCCGGAACCCTCCTGCTCACGCGTGGCATCGGAATCGATATCGGTCTACTCACGGCCAACCTCATCACGATCGTGTTCGTGCTGACGCTCTCCCACATCGTATTTCTCACAGAGAACTGGCGCCGCGCAAAAGCGCTGGGACTCCCGCGTGACGAAGCCGTCGGACAAGCGGTTTCGGTGACAGTGGAAGCGTCGTTCTGGTCGATGGCGACGACACTCCTGGGGTTTGCGAGCTTGCTCGTCGCGTCGGCTCAGCCGCTCCGGGAGCTCGGTATCGCCGGAGCCGTCGGAGCCGCCACGGCGATGACGATGGCCTACGCCCTCTATCCGACTTTCCTTGGGCGCGGAACTCGCAGCCAGGTCGAGCAGAGCGTTGTGCCCGGAGCGTCGGCGGATCTCGATTCAGAGGACGACCTCATCGACTTCGCCCCCGCGTCCTTCCCCCGCACCGTTCTGGCGGGCATCGGTGTGGTGGTGGTCGTCGCAGGAGTCGGCCTTCCGCGTCTGAATACCGATCCGGGACTCCTCACCTACTTTTCTGAGGAGTCCGTGCTTCGACGTGGGCTCGAACGCATGGACCTGGACGGCGGTAGCAGCCCTCTCAACATCGCGGTGAGGGACGAGAGCGGTGGACGGATGGACAGCGACGATGTCTATGAGCGCATGTGGGCCTATCAGACCGCCCTGGAGGCGGATCCGGCGGTCGGAGTCGTGTTGTCGCCCGCAGTTCTCCTCGGGCACGCCCGCCTGCAACCCTTCTCGCGATTCCTGAGCCTCGGTGTGCTGCTCGACATCGCGGAGAGTCCGGAGTTGGGCCGGGTCGCGCTGAGCTTCGTGACCCCGGGTCGGGACGAAGGGCTATTTCAGCTACGGATGAGAGAGTCGGTGAACGCAGGCACGCGGCGAGAGGTGATGGACCGACTGACGGGCTATGCCCATGATGCGGGCCTCGATCCCGTCCAGATGGGGGGGTTGTATGACCTTCAGGACCAACTCGGTCGACTGATCTCGTCTAGCCTCCGCATCGGCCTCGGCGGACTCCTCCTGCTGTTCGTAGGAGTCGCTTTGGTCGTGTCGCGCTCGGCCGACATCACGGTCCTCATGGTAGCGTGCCTCGCCGCGATCCCCGTGGTCGTTCTCGGCGTGTTCGGGCACCTGGGCTTGTCCATGGATATCATCACGTCACCCGCAGCGAACGTGGCGCTCGCAATGGGCGTGGACTCGATGATCCACCTCGTCGTGCGCGTCCGGCACCTTCAAAGTGATCGGGGCCTCGACACGCTCAAGAGTTGGAGCCTGGCGCGAATTCAGATGGCGCAGCCCGTTCTCACGACCACGCTGTTGATCTGTGTGGGTTTCGGCGTCTTCGGCCTGTCGAGCTTCCCACCGACGCGCCGTTTCGGATTCGCCGTGATCCTGGGGACGCTGACGGCGGCCACGATGGCGCTCGTGGCCCTACCCCTATCAGCGTCCCTGCGGCGGCGCGGCCGCGAGGCCGTCACCGCCGCCTGACTCTACAGACCGTCAGACCTACTGGCTCTGCAGTCCTACAGTCGGTCGATCGCGAAGCAGTAGTACAGTCCGTCGCCGCCAGATCCCTGCAGGTCTTCCTGACTGCATCCCCGGCTCGCATGCGCGTTGTTCCACGACGTGGGATTGTCGCCACCACCCTGACGGTCGAAGTGTCCAACCCTGGCACTCCCCTCACCACTGCCGGTCCAGTTCTGGCACGTGGTATCATCGTCGCCGCCAAGCGCTGTGCCGTCCAACTCGGAACCCGTCAGGATATCGTGTCGGTTCGGGTCGTCGCCACGCCCGTTGGTCATCCCGCCCATTTCGTTCAGCACCGACTCCTTGGTGAGGCCATTGCTCTCTCCATGGAGATTGGCGATGTCGCTGGCCACCTGGACGAGAGCATGGTTGTACCACGGACCCGAGCCAATTCGGTCACGTGCGTTCACAGCCGCGGCATCGGCCGTCGCGCTGGCGCTGAGGTAGGCGTGCCACGTGAGATCACCTGCCCCAGCCGCGTCGGCCAACATTTCACAGCGCTGGTCGGCTCCGGCGAGGCCTCCGAGGTCGGCTCCGTTGCCGGAACCCGCGCTCGTGAGGAAGAAGGTCATGCGAGTTTCGGCTGCCGCGTCCGCCGAGGCGTCGTCGCCCGACCCCCCGCAGGATCCGAGTAGAACCATCATAGCCGCCACGAAGAAAAATTTCGTTCTGCTCATGGTGTAGCCCCCACCAGTTGTGGACAGATGTGAAACTTCAGCCCATCGGTGCTGGTCCCGGCCAAAGCCCTCCAGGACCGGCCCCGATGGGCCGAAATCGTCTGGTTATCGAGTCCTAGCTAATTGCCGGGCCAAGGCGCGCCCTGATTCTCCGCGACGACCAGCCCCATTCCCATATAGTTGAACTTCTGAATCCGCTTACCCTCGTAGGTCTCGGTCGTGTAGATATTGCCCTGCGAGTCCGTCGCGATGCTGTGTACGGCGAAGAACAGCCCCGGCTGCCGTCCGCCGTCCCCGAAGCTCGTCAGAACTTCCATCGTCTCCCGCAGGATGATGTACACCTTCATGTTCTGGCCGTCGGCCAGGTAGATGTACGTCTGCTCGTCATCCGGCGAGAACGCGATGTCCCACGTCGAGCCCTGAGACAGAGTCGCGGGCGCAATGAAGGTCTCGCTCACATAAGTGCCGTCGAGCTGGAAGACCTGAATCCGGTCGGACGCGCGGTCGCAGACGTACAGCAGGCCGTCGTTGGACGGCTCAGCGCAGTGCACCGGGCCCCGGAACTGTCTCGCGGGCGGCGCATCTGGCGAATAACGGCCAAGATCGAGCCCGTCGTCCGGCGCATCGCCGTACGCTCCCCAATACCGCTTGAACTCACCTGTAGTCGCGTCGATGACCGCCACGCGCTTGTTCAGGTAACCATCGGCCAGGAACATCTCGTTGGCGTTCGGCTCGAACGAGATCTTGGCCACTCGACCGAAGCTCTCGGTGTCGTGACTGTTTCCGGTGTAGACGGTTCGTCCATCCGTCTCCCCGCTGGCCCGCGCTCCCTCCTTGCCTATTTGCATGATGAAGGTCCCGTCCCGCGTGAACTTCAACACGTGGGCGTCGCCCCCCCCGTTTCCGCCGATCCAGATGTTGTCCATGTGGTCGACGACAATGCCGTGGTTCGAGGCCGGCCATTCGTACTCACCGGAGTCTGGCGGACCACCCCAAGCGTTTACCAGATTTCCATCGGGATCGAACTCCAAGACCGGAGGTGCTGGCTGGCAGCACTCACTCAGCGGCGGGTCCTGGGCGAGACCAATCTCGGTCCGCGCAGCGAATTGGTCGGGCGTATTCCGATGGACCAAGAACACGTGATCACGGGAGTCGACCGCCACACCGATCGTCGCGCCTTGTAGCCAATGGTTCGGCAACGGCTGCGGCCAGAAGGGGTCCACCTCGAACATCGGAGCCTGTCCGTTGATCGCGGAGATGGCCGGTGAGCCCTCCCCTGTTGAACACGCGCCGATAAGTGTGACTACCGCCGCGCCAAGGAGCAGATCAAGCTGCCGTTTCATTACCTTCCTCCATCATCCGGTGCGGGTTTCATTGCCGGGGGTTTCGGCGACATCGTCAGTGCCGGCCCTTACGAGGCGACCCCTTGGGTCGGTCATGGGGAGTCACGGCACCACCCGACCGAACCAGCCGGAAATTCGGTCGCTACCCGATCTAAGTTGCTGTATGTTGGTTTCGCAAGTGCCCCAGGTAGGTATCGCAGTGCAGCCAGTACGGTTGGAGAGGAAGCTCGTGGTACGAAACAAAGGCAAAATCGTCACCTTGAGCCTCGCCGGGGGGGCGGCACTGGCGTTTGTCGCGGCTCTGCCCCTTGGCTCGCCCGCTCACGAGACACCGGCCGACGTGACGGTTCAAGCGTTCCTCAAGCCCGAAGGCGAGCGGATGCGCCTTCTCTTGCGCGTTCCGCTGACGGCCATGCAAGAGGTCACCTTCCCCACCTCGGGGCCGGGTTACCTCGTGATCGATCAGGCAGACTCCGCGCTACGAGACGCGGCCATGCTCTGGGTCGGCCAGCCACTGCAGCTGTATGAGGGGGACCGCCCCCTCGGCACACCCGAGATCGCCGCCATCATGGTCTCGATCCCTTCCGACCGATCTTTCAGAGAGTACGACGACGCCCTCGCTCATGTGACGGGACCGAGTCTGCCCGACGACACGGAGTTGATCTGGCAACAAGCACTTCTCGACATTCTGTTCGAATATCCGATACAGTCCGAGGCCTCCGAATTCTCGATTCGCCCCGGACTCGAACGGTTGGCGTCTCGTGTGGTGATGGTTCTGCGATTCCTGCCACCGAGTGGAGTCGTTCGCGCCTTCCGGTACATCGGGGATCCGGGGCTAGTCAGGCTCGACCCTCGGTGGCACCAGGCCGCGCTCCAGTTCGTGAAGTCAGGATTTCTCCACATTCTCGATGGATTCGACCACCTGCTGTTTCTCTTTTGTCTGGTGATTCCATTCCGGCGCCTCGGTCCACTGGTCAAGATCGTCACGGCGTTCACCGTGGCCCACTCCGTAACACTCATCGCTTCGGCTTATGGGCTTGCACCAGGCGGTCTTTGGTTCCCTCCGTTGGTGGAAGCACTGATTGCCGCTTCGATCGTCTATATGGCCCTCGAGAACGTCACGGGCGCCAACGTGCAACGTCGCTGGCTGCTCACGTTCGGATTCGGTCTGATCCACGGATTCGGTTTTTCCTTCGCACTCCGGGAGTCGCTCCAGTTCGCCGGTTCGCATCTCCTCACCTCACTGCTTTCGTTCAACATCGGTGTGGAGCTCGGCCAACTCCTCGTGCTCCTCCTGCTCATCCCCAGCTTGGACTTCCTGTTTCGTTTCGTGGTCGCGGAACGTATGGGGACGATCATCCTTTCGGTGCTCGTCGGTCACACGGGTTGGCATTGGATGACCGAGCGCTGGGGTATCTTCCGCCAGTACCAGATCCGGTGGCCCGTCCTGACCGGCGAGCTCATCGCCACCACTCTGGGGTTGGCACTCCTGACGCTGGTCGTGGGCGGTCTGAGCTGGTGGGTGTTCGGCACGTTGTGGAAGCCGGGTGAACGTGTCGCGCCGAACGAGGCCGTGTCCGCCCTCGACGATTAGAGACGGTGGGTGATCAGAGACGATTCGTGTTCCCTTTGAGTTTTCCTTCGATTTCCCCTTGGTGGAGAGCCCCGATGTCCAGTTTCAAGCGCGTGGGAGCCATGCTCACCGTAGCTGTCGTGGGCCTCAGCATCACGCTGACAGGCGCGGCCACGGCCCAGACTTTTAGAGCCTCCGAGCCGGCCCCGCGGTCCGCCGGATTCGCGGCCGCCATGGTCTTTGAGGGCGGCGAGATCTTCGTCGGTCGTCCGGGTGAGATCCCGTTCTTTCCGATCCCGCCGAACCATGCGGGTTCCGTGCACATTTTCGGAAGCAGTGATGGCGGCGCATGGGAGGAGACGGGCACCGTGTCCGCAGCCTCTGTCGAGGTGGGAGACAGGTTCGGTATGGCCCTCTCGGTGGAGGGCAACACACTTCTAGTCGGAGCCCCGAAGACGGGCGGGAATCGGGGAGCTGTATACGTGTTCCAGCGCACCAACGTCGACTCGGAGTGGACCTTGGTCACCAGGCTCACGGGCGCGGGCACGCAAGCGGGTGACGAGTTCGGGGGTGCGGTCTCACTCGCCGGGGAATTCGCCCTCGTGGGGGCGCCGGGCCGAGCTGAGGGCACGGGCACGGTCGTAGTCTTTCGATCACGGGGCGGGAACTGGTCCGAGGTGGGGACCCTCGAGGGATCCGCGGCCGGCGCGGGGGAACGCTTCGGCGCCACACTTGCGGCCGATGGAAACCGGGTCATGGTGAGCGCGCCGGGAGCATTCCCCGGTCTCGTCCCGGGAGCACAAACTCGCCCGATGCCCGGGTCGGTCTATGTGTACGAGTTGGAGAACGGTTCCTATGTCGAACGAGCCCGCCTCACCTCGAGTGATGACGATGACGGACGCGGCATGTTCGGCCACGCGCTCGTACTCGAGGGTGACGAGGCGTTCGTCGGCACGCCGCTCGGAAACAACGCGGCAGGCGTCGTCTATCGGTTCACGCGGACCTCGGGGGGCTGGGCGGAGAGTGGACGGCTCACGGCTGCGACGCCCGTGCCACAGTCGGGGTTTGGGATGGCGCTCGCGCACACCGGTACCGATGTCCTGGTCGGCGCTCCCCTCGCGGGCACAGCATATGTCATCCGTCGGTCCGGGGACGACTGGAATGAGCTTCAGATTCTGACGACGGAGCACGCTTTCTCCTTCATGGGGGTGTCGGTGGTCGCCGAGGCGGGCGTAGCCGTCGTGGGGGTTCCCGGCGCAGACTTCTT
>CAUZAE010000112.1:0-9516 GCA_963577685.1 Gemmatimonadales bacterium UBA6960
TACTTGAGGGGGGCAACCCTGAGCCACAGGTTCACGTCCCCGGGGCCGTTTTCCGAGCGCCCCCGCCCCGCGTCGTCGAAGCTGAGGAAGTTCAGAGAGGCGGGCGCCCACAAGTCCCAGTTGGGGATCAGCCCTACGGCGCCGGTGGCGAAGACGGCGGTGGACACAGCATGGCCGTTCACGGCAATCGGGTTCCGGTCTCCGTTCGAGTCGAAGCGATCCCTGGTGTCGTGATGATAGGCTTCGACGCTAATCCAACCCTTGCCGGGAGCTTCCACCCATTGCCCGTGGACGAGCCCGGGCGCCAGCGAGACCACGATGGCCAACCCCACACCCCGGAGCCCTTTGCCACGGTACCACGCTTCATGTCGTCCTGCAGGACACATACGAATCCCTCCCGAGTCTTTTCCTGAGGTAATCGCCGCCGATCCATCCCCGGCGTCACCTATGGAATCACGACGGGTCGGCGAAGGTTCCTAAGACGGACACAGCAAGAGGAACCGCACAGAGCCCGCGGTGTCCGACGGCTCCAATAGACACGATCGCCACACTCGTCGACCTCTTGAACGACATCGACAGCCGAGGCTACAAGGCACACAAGAATCTCCGCCGGGCCTGGCAGTTTCCCGATTTCGTTCTCCACATAGACCACGTTCAAGGGGACCCGTTCGCGGCACCCACGCGGGTCAGAGTGCTCCTCCCCCCAACCACCGCCGGGCTTGCGAACGCAACGCTAACGACTCCCTCGCGGCGTGTGGGCGTAGCCAGCTTGCTTGCGCGCCGCTTCCACGACGCCGCGCTGAAGACAGCAAGGCGCAGGGGAAGCGGCAAGAGTGGGGCGATCGAAATCGAGGCGCCCGGCCAGGAGGTCCTGGCTCAAAGTGCGGTCATGGTCGAGAGTGACGGAGGCGTGGAGGCCCGCTTCAGGATCGGCCTTCCTGCTTCGGGCCGCCGGGTCCATGCTGGTGAGGCCACCGCCCTTCTCACCCGGGACATGCCTTCGGTCGTGGATGAGAGCCTGCGCGCCGAAGCCATCGGCCACGATATCGTGATCAAACACGCTCTCACCAACGAAGACATCGACGTACTCCGCTTGGGAGGAAGTGGCGACTATCTCGATGTAGCCGACAGAGTTATCGCCATGAAAGAGTACCGACCTCTCGACGTCTCCTCAGGGGCTCTCCGTGTGGCGGCCGACTTTCCTACCGGCCGCCAATCTGAGAGCCCCACTCCCCTAGGACCCGTGCCCATAAGGGTGCCGGACCCAAGTTCAGTGGACCCGAGTCGGGGTCGTCGTGAGGCCGTCATCAAGGTCCACGACCGAAACCGCCTGGCCCTCGGAAAGGAGCTGATCGACCTTACCGCCGTTTCCCAACTGGCCTCCGAGGCGCAGACGAGAGCAATCGGACGTGCGCTCGTGCTAGCCCACAGAAACTTCATCGACGATAATACGTCGGTGGGTGAGATCCTTGTTCTGATTTCGGGGATGATCGAGGAGGGAGGGTTGGACGTCCTGGACGAACGGCTCGTGGGTGACCTGGCAATGTTCAGACCTCTGGAGTTCGCAGCGGCCCTGAACCGCCTGCGTACTTTGAGGGTGTCTCGTGACCGAAGTTCCGATGGTCTGTAGCCGCCATACCTCGGCGCGGCCTGAACGAGGCCCAAGCCCGGCGCGCGCACCCGCCGATCTGCCACTCAACGATTCACGGTGCCTTAGAGGCGCCAATCCGAGGAGGAAGGAGACCATGCCCCGTCGTCACGACTACCTCAGCCCACAGTACCTCGGATGCCTGGTGATATCGCTTTGTCTGGTCGGCGGAGCACTCGAAGCTCAGGAGACTGCGCAGGTCACGGAGGTCGAGGGAATCACCGAGTACCGCCTCGACAACGGCCTACGGTTCCTGCTCTTCCCGGACGCCAGCAAGCCGACGACCACCGTGAACGTCACTTTCTTCGTGGGCTCTCGTCACGAGAACTATGGGGAGACCGGCATGGCGCACCTGCTGGAGCATCTCGTCTTCCAGGGCACTCCGGATCATCCCGACATCATGGAAGAACTCACCGAGCGTGGAGCACGCCCGAACGGGACGACGTCCTTCGACCGCACGAACTACTTCGAGACGTTCCCCGCCACCGATGAGAATCTCGAATGGGCGCTCGATCTCGAATCCGATCGCATGGTCAATTCCTTCATATCCCGGGAAGACCTCGATTCCGAGATGACGGTCGTCCGTAACGAGATGGAATCCGGCGAGAACAGTCCGTTCCGTATTCTCATGGAACGGACCCTGTCCACAGCATACATCTGGCACAACTACGGAAAATCGGTCATCGGGGCACGATCCGACGTGGAGCAGGTCCCGATCGGCCGCCTCCAGGGCTTTTATCAAAAGTATTACCAGCCCGACAACGCCCTTCTCATCGTTACTGGGAAGTTCGACGAAGAAAAGGCGCTGGAGTTGATCGCGGAAAAATTCGGGCGCATCCCTCGACCCGACCGTAGTGGCGCCAACACACTTTGGAATACGTACACGAGGGAGCCTGTGCAGGACGGAGAACGCACGGTCACCCTTCGCCGCGTTGGAGACGTCCAGATCGTGATGATGGCCTATCACGTGCCGCCCGGTTCACACCCGGACTACGCGGCCGTCTCTATCCTCGCGCAGGTGTTGGGCGATCGTCCGTCCGGACGTCTGTACCGCGGACTCGTGGAGCCGGGCCTCGCAGCTTCAAGCAGCGCTTTCGGCTATCAGCTTCGGGAGGCCGGCCCGCTTCTCGCTTTCGCGCAAGTGCGTGTCGGGGAAGACCTAGAGGCCGCGTCCGCCGCCGTGGGGCAGGTAATGGTAGACGTTCTTCGTGACCCGGTCACAGGAGAAGAGGTGGCCAGGGCCAAGACATCGATCCTCAAGGGTATCGAGCAGACCTTGAGCGACGCCGAATCGATCGCGATGCAGCTCAGCGAGTGGGCCGCCATGGGAGATTGGCGTCTCTTTTTCTTGCATCGAGACCGCATCGAGCGGGTCGAGCCAGGGGACGTGCATCGGGTGGCGAGCGCGTACCTCAAGCCCGACAACAGGACCGTGGGCTTCTTCTATCCCACGACGGAGCCCGATCGGGCCGAGATCCCGGATCTGCCAGATCTGGCAGCAGCCTTAATGGGGTACACGGGTCGTGAGGCCCTGGCCGGGGGTGAATCATTCGATCCTTCGCCTTCGAATATCGACGAGCGCACGACCCGGTATACATTGGCAAACGGCATCAAGGTTGCCTTGCTTCCCAAGCTAACCCGCGGCGAGACCGTAAACGCCCGATTTCGAGTGATTCTGGGCGATGAAGAGGCACTCAGGGGGCGCACTGCCGCGGGGTCCATGGCGGGCCAAATGCTCATGAGGGGATCCGGCCAACATACTCGGCAGGAGATCCAGGATGAATTGGACCGCCTTCAAGCCTCGGGCTCGGTGGGTGGGTCGGCGACGCAGGCCTTTGGGAGCGTCGAGACGGTACGGGACAACCTCGGTGCCGTGCTCCGTCTGATGGCCGAGATCGTCCGAGAGCCCAGGTTCCCGGCAAACGAGTTCGAAACACTCAAGGAACAGCGTTTGGCGGGCCTCGAACAACAACGCTCCGATCCGGCGGCCCTAGCTCAGATTGCTCTCCAAAGAAGGATGAACGCCGCACCGGAAGGGCATCCAAGCTACACGGCGACGATCCCCGAGCAGACAGCTAGCGTGGAGGCCGTCACGCTAGAAGAAGCCAGGGAGTTTCACGATGACTTCTATGGACCCCAGCTCGGCACGCTCGCGATTGTCGGAGACTTCGACCCCGACGAGATAACACTCGTGATCGAGGAAGCTTTCGGCGACTGGGAGAGCCCCTACGCATCGACCCGCGTGAGCACACCTTTCTACGAGCCCGTGGCGGAGACGGTCGCGATCGAGACACCCGACAAGGCCAGCGCATTTTTTCTCGCCCAGCAAAATCTGCGGCTTCGGGACGACCACCCGGACTACGCGGCACTGACGCTCGCTGGATATATGATCGGTGGGGGAGTCCTGAACTCACGCCTCGCCACCAGGATCCGTCAGCAGGACGGTCTGAGTTACGGCGTTGGCGGTGGCATCAGTGGACATCCGATCGATGAGGCGGGCTCGTTCTTCGCCTTCGCGATCTACGCTCCAGAAAACGCGGAGGCGGTGGAAGCCGCGTTCCGCGAGGAGATCCAGAAGGTTTTGGACGAAGGCTTCCAGGAGGACGAGGTCGTAGTCGCCAAGGGAGGATATCTACAGTCCAGGGAGCTGGAGCGTGCGCAGGACGCCTCGTTGGTGGGGATGCTGACCCAGGGCCTGTACTTCGATCGGACCCTCGCTCGCGAGGCCGAATTCGAGGAGCGCATCAGATCGCTCACCCTCGGGGAGATCAACGCCGCGATCCGAAGCCACCTGGATCTCAGCAAGATGATGATGGTTAAGTCAGGGGACTTCGAGGGAGCCAAAAAGGCGGTGATTCCCTGAGGGGTCGTCGCTTCAGCCGTCCTCTTCGGCGGCGGCGTAGCCTCCCTCTTCGAGAAGCTCTTTCACGCGGCCTTCACGCTCCGGTAGACTAGTCTTTGCAATGGCACGTGCGAGAGTAATGCGATCTTCTTCCGACACTTGATCCAAGACATTGATCGGTGCGCCGTAGCGCAAAAGTATGCGCTTGGCATCGACGGCGACCGAATCGGACACTGGCGTCCCCCAATAATTCGTTAGTCCCTCAAATCCCCTAACGCTAACTGATTCCGCAACTTATTCCAACGTCTCGAAGTGGGGCGCTCCCCCTCTTCTCTCCCCTCGGACGCCTCGAGACCACGCGGGGCAATCCATGAGCGGACGGCCTACTCGTGGCGTCGCCATTCAGACTGGCACTTCCCTCGCACCGTCCTCGTGAGGGGACGCTCTCCCATGGCAGGAGACCATACAATTACTGCCTTTTCGGGGCTCTGAACCAACGTTGAGTGATCCTCCTCAGAGGCAGTGCGGGATTGATCAACTACGGGCACGAGAGCACCGCCACCTATCTCGTCGAGGGGGACATCATCGATCAGCCCGACGGGGGCATCGTTCTCAACCCACGGCGGAGCGATGCCAACCTCTGGACCTTCCGGATCGGCGGGTCCCTCGGGATCCCCAGAGGCTGAGGCCTCTAGTGAAGCACGGCAGGGTCTTGCGAGAGCCCCCCCGCCAAGGGGGCCGCCAGGTCGAACCGAGGAATCGAGACTCGAAATTCTCGCCCGTCGGGACGAACGAACGTGTAGTAGCCCTCCATGAAACCGACCGGCGAGCGAAGCACGCAAGAACTCTCGTAGCGGTGAGAGTGGCCGGGCCCAAGCGTAGGTTGCTTGCCCACGACCCCCTCGCCATCGACCTCGGTATCCTCTCCCTTGGCGTCGTGGATATGCCAGTGACGAAACAACAGTCGCGCGGATTCCGCACCCTGATTTTCCATCTCGACCCGATAGACGAAAACGAACTTGCCGACTTCCGGATTCGAGTGAGAAAGTGAGAAACTCGGCCGAACCGACACGCGGATGCCCTGGGTGACTTGTTCATAGAACATAAGGGTATCATACGGCTTCTGGGAGCACGGCGCCAACGGCGCCGGCAGAGGGATCTGCGTGGGCTCCCGGGCTTCCCACACGGCGGTCTGCAGTCCATGTTTACAAATGAATGACACCTCAAAAATGCGTCTGACCCCCTCGGTCGAGGACTACCTAAAAGCGATCTATGCGCTTACTGAACGGGGTGAGGCCGCCTCGACGAGCGCTCTCGCGGAGGCGCTAGACGTTCAACCCGCGTCCATCACGGGAATGATCAAGCGTCTGGCGGACTTCGGGTACGTAGAGCATACGCGCTACAGAGGGGTTCACCTCACCGAAAAGGGATCGAAAGCGGCACTTCGGGTCATCCGACGGCATCGGATCCTCGAGACTTATCTCCAAACGCATTTGGGATTCACTTGGGACGACGTTCACAGCGAAGCGGAGCGGCTGGAGCACGCCGCGTCAGAGACGCTGATCGAGCGGATGGCGACCATCTTAAGGCACCCGAGTCACGATCCTCATGGGGCTCCGATTCCGACGTCGGCCGGCGAGATCGAGCCTTCTAAGTACGACACGCTCAATGACATCGCCCCGGGTACGACGGTCCAGATACATTCCGTGCGTGATGAGGACCCCGAACGTCTTCGCTATATGGAAACGCTCGGACTGACCCCCGGAATTCGACTCACCGTCCATGGGCGAGCACCGTTCGATGGACCGTTGACAGTTTCGGTGTCGGACGGCAATGCTAGCGAGGTGGTCGGCTCCGACCTCGCCGGGAGAATCTTCGTGACGCCGGTGGGACCGGACTGACCCTTCAACCCGGTGTGATGATCGCCTTGGTCACCCGCAGTTCGGCGACGTCTTCCAATGCCTTTCCGGCTTCCTCGAGGCGATAGCGGCCCCCCACCACGTCGGCGAATGGCAGGCGACTGTGGTGGCGTCCAAGGAGCCGTAGCGCGCCCACCAGATGGTGGAAGTCAGTTCCCCATTGGCCCTTCACGACAGCATGTTTCTTGTTCACATGCAGGTGCGGATTCAGAGGTATCTCACCCGCGTCCGTGTAGTGACCCGCGACGACGTAGGTACCGCCATCCCGCAGGAGATCAAAACCCTCCGGGACGGCCTGCGGATTTCCCGACGCCTCGATCACGACATCGGCTCCTCGTCCCTTCGTCAATGCTGTCACTTCAGCCACTCGGTCCTCAACGGTCATCGTATCTAGGCCGAAGACCGTATCGGCTCCGAGCGTTCGCCCGAGTTTGAGGCGGGCGGCCGGCGAGCCGATGAGGATCACGCGGCCCGCACCCCGCAGATTGGCGAACGCGGCGGCGGATAACCCCACCGGCCCGCAGCCCTGCACGACCACCGTGTCCCCCATGGCGAGCTCACTTCTGTCCACCGCGGCGAATCCCGTGAAGAGCCCACACCCACCACCGATGAGGTCATCGGCGGTTATGCCCTCCGGAAGCTTCAGGACTCGAACTCCCGGCTGGAGATAGATTCGTTCTGCCCACCCCCCGAAAGGGCCCTCCTCGGCTCCGTAGGTGATCCCGTACACCTTTCTGCTCGGACATCGGTTGGGTTGGCGAGCCACCAGGCAGTGGTAACACGATCCGCAGACTTCGTGAACATCCAGGAAGGTCACGACGTCCCCCACCGACAGGGGCTCCCCGAGAGCGTCCGTTCGAACGCCTGGAGCTTCCAAGACCCGTCCGACACTGACGTGCCCGGGAACGATCGGGTACGGGACACCCTCGAGTCGGCCGCGGTGAAGATGCACGTCCGTTCCGCAAACCTCACTCGCGATGGTCTCGAGAAGCACTCCACCGGACTCGACCACAGGATCGGGTAGAGACCACACCTCCATGGGCGCTCCCGGCGCCGTCATGACCGCTGCCTTGATGGGCATTGAGAATTCCGCATTGGACGGGAGCCCGGGAGAGGACCACCCTCCCTCGCGAGCGCGCCGCTTTACAGTTAGTGTCCGATGTTCTTTGAATATTAGGCAGTCCGTCAACCAGCACTCTAGACCGCAGCACACCTTGAACGACATTCTGGCCCAGCTTGAGGAGTGGCCTCGCGCCCGCTTCGTTCGAGAGCCGACGCCTCTGTTGGAGGCGCCGAACCTGGCTGCGATTCTCGGAAGAGCACCGGCCGACGTCCTCCTGAAGATGGACGCCGAGTCGGGCTTTGGACTCGGCGGCAACAAAGCTCGCAAGCTCGAATTCGAGCTCTCTCCTCCCCGACTCGAAGACATCACGTGTGTGATCACCTGTGGTGGGCCTCAGTCGAACCACAGCCGCCTCACGGCGGCGGCCGCCGCTCGGCTCGGCTTGCGGTGTGTGATCGTGGTAAATGGCGAACCCGCAACACCTCATACCGGCAACGCGTATCTCCATCGCCTCTTCGGAGCAGAAATAAGAACCGTCCAGGGTAGGGAAGAGAGGGACCCGACCATGGAGGAGGTGGCGGCCGAGATAGACGCCGAAGGTGGCAAGGCGATCGTCATACCCCTGGGTGCATCCACCCCCCTGGGATCACTCGGCTATGTGCGCGCCGCGGCGGAGATCTCCCGACAGTGGAGTGACCGCGCGCATGACGGAACGACATGGATCTTCGTTTCCGCCTCGTCCTGTGGGACGTACGCAGGCCTCGCCCTGGGCTTCACCCTCCTGGAGGCCAGCGACGTGAGGCTGGTAGGCGTGAGTCCGGACGTGGATGAGAGTGAGATCATGGAGGAGACCGCACGCCTGATCCGCGGAGCGGCAGACCTGTTGGGAACCGAGATCTCGACGCCGCCAAATCTAATGATTCCGACGGAGGAATACGTTGGCCAGGGGTATGGGTTTCCCTCCCCCGAAGCGGACGAAGCAACGACTCTGTTGGCTCGAACAGAGGGTGTGGTGTTGGATCCTGTGTATACGGCCAAAACCGCGGCGGCCATGCTGGACTGGTGCCGGAACGGTCGTGTGCCTCACGGAGACCGGGTAGTGCTCTGGCACACGGGGGGGTATCCCACAGCTGTTATTTAGCGCAGATAGCGCACGTGATGGATGACGATGGGCCTGATTCATCACCGTGAGATTGAGCTTTGAAGAGCATCATCCTGGTGGCTATCTTTGGGTAGACCCGTACCCTCCACTGGGCCTTTCCTCGATGGATGTAGCTGACTGTCTGCGTCGCGTTCCGCTCTTGGAGTCACTCTCGATCCAGATCCGGGGTGCCGACGCACACATCAGCAGTCTCAGCGATAAGGCGATGCGGGATCCACTGACTAGAATCCTGAACCGACGGGCCTACGAGGAGCGCATCAAGGAGGAGGTGGGCCGGACGCTTCGCTACGACGACCATTTTTCGCTCGTCCTGATCGACGTGGACCAGTTCAAATCCATCAGCGACGAATTCGGCCACGATGTCGGCGACGTCGTCCTCATATGGATGGCCCGCCTCCTCACCGAACACACGCGCTCCGCCGACACGCCCTTCCGGATCGGTGGAGACGAACTCGCCACTCTGGCGCCCGCCACCCGAGGTGAGGTCGCCCATCACGTCACGTAGCGGATCGTCAACGTACTGGCCGAGGCTCGACTTCGAAGTGAACGTAACGGCCTCCGCCGGATACGCCTCTTGCCCGGATCACGGAGCTTCTGTGGATGCACTCTTCACCCAGGCCGACAGCGCACTCTATAGGGCGAAACAAAGCGGACGGAATCGAATCTGTGGACCGGGTGAACACTGACCACACGAAGCCAAGGGTACTAGCGAAAAAAACCCGGCCGACTCAGTAGAGCCGACCGGGCCGCGTCATGATCTTCCCAACCCCACCACATCACATCGTCATCACGCGTCCGCACCGGATTTTCGTGAAGACCGCAACGCTCCACCTACTCCTTCGAACGCCCCACCCAACCCGCTCATCCCTACGTCTTTGACGC
>CAUZAE010000113.1:0-9429 GCA_963577685.1 Gemmatimonadales bacterium UBA6960
TGATCGGTCAGTCTATCCTAGGATCGAGCGGCTTAGGGACGCGAACCGAGCCATTGGATGCGGTTCAGCGCGCGCTTGGCGGAGCGGGAGCAGCGATCCAATCCAGCACGGTTCTTCCCGGCGATCCGACCGCTTCTTTGGATTTGTTGGCTCCCACGTTGACATTCACGATTCAGCCGACCTGGGGAGATTACACGGTCGGTTCGGACGAGGGTGACTTCGCGGCGACTCGGTTCCCGGTGTTCGGATTTGCCTTCCCGATCGGTACTACGAGTGTTCTGACCCTCACGATGGGAAGCAAGTTCGATCAGCGGTGGTCTGCGGTGGTCCAGGATTCCCTCGACCTCGGCGGTACCATGGTCGGAATTACCGACGAGTTTCGTTCCGAAGGGGGCGTCTCGACGGCCCGAGCCGGTTGGGCGAAGCGCCTGACCCCGACACTTGCCGTGGGTGCCACCGCGGGCATGCATATGGGCGGGCTGACCCGTAGCTTCAGGCGAACCTTCGCACAGACCGTGCTGGACAGCGTTTCGGTTGCAGAACCCATCGATCCCTTCTCCGACATCGGGCGGTGGACTCATTCGGGACCCGTCGTCTCCTTGAACGTGTCTTGGGACCCGATTCGCTCGGTTCAGCTGACTGGCGCGATCGACTGGTCCGGCACGATCGCTGTTACGCCCACGGATGACGTGGGACGAGAGACCCTCGACGTGGACGTGCCACTCGAGTTCAAGCTCGCGGCGACGACGCAGGTCAGTCCCGCACTCATGATCACCGCGGGGATGTCCACGGCCAACTGGTCGGATCTAGGTGTACCTCAGATCGATTCCGTCGGCGTTGGCAGGGCTTCAACGATCGGCGCGGGCATACAGTGGGACATCGGAAATTTCTGGGCGGGCGGATTTCCATTGCGTCTGGGGTATCGCCGGGCTTCCTTACCATTCCGCTTCCGCGGTGACGCAGTCAAGGAAAGCGCGGTCTCATTTGGATTTGCGGTCACCATGTTCCAGGACCAAGGGCTTCCGTTGGCTGGGTTCGACGTAGCCTGGGAGATGGGTGGGCGGTCCTCCGGCGACTTCGACGAGAATCTGAGACGCCTCACTGTTTCGGTTCGAATCGGGGGCCGCTGACGCGGGCGACTCCATATGAGGGTTCGCTTCAAGACCTTCGGCTGCAAGGCCAACCAGTACGATACGGACCGGATGCGGCAGGAGCTTGCCGCCCGCGGAGCGATCAATGTGGACGGCCCCGGTGGGGTCGACGTGTACGTGGTGAACACCTGTACCGTGACCAACGCGGCGGACGCGGACGCTCGCCGCTTCATCCGGCGTATCCATCGGGAAAGCCCTGGGGCACACGTGGTAGTGGCAGGTTGCTCTGCCGCACTTCGTGCCGACGAATATGCCGACATCACCGGTGTGGGGGCTGTAGTTCCGGGCCACGATCCGGTGGAGGTTGCTAGGGCCGCGAGTCTCGGACCGAGATTAGTGCAGCTCGGCATCGGGCGGGGGTACGACGACCTGGCTCTCGAGCCCATTGCAGCGAAGATACTTTCGCGCCGAGAGGGGGCGACCCGAGGTTGGCTCAAGATCCAGGACGGATGTGACCGTCGATGCTCGTTTTGTGCCACCCGCCTTGCCCGCGGCGCGAGTCGTTCTCGCGAAGTCGACGAGGTGGTTCGGGAGGCGCTTCAGCTTGCCGCCCATCACCCGGAGCTAGTGCTCACCGGAATCCACATCGGACACTACGGACGAGACCTGGAAACGCGGCCAACTTTGTCGCGCCTCCTCGCCCAACTCCTGGACGCCGTGCCCCAAGTTCGCTTCCGTCTCGGCAGTGTAGAGGCGACCGAAGTGGACGATCTACTCCTCGAGTTGATCGTGACGTCGGGCGGCCGGGTGGCTCCGCATCTACACATGCCCCTGCAGAGTGGGGCCGATTCGGTTTTGCGCCGGATGCGGAGGTGGCACACGCGAGACGCGTATAGACGGCGGGCGATGGAGATCGCCGCTCAAGTGACGCCGTTGGGCTTGGGAGCCGACCTGATAACCGGCTTCCCCGGTGAGACCGAATCGGACCACCGCGATACAGTGGAACTTGTCGAGGAGCTTCCGTTCACCTATCTACACGTCTTTCCCTTCTCGCCGAAAGACGGCACGATGGCCGAGGATCTACCGAACCCTGTGCCACAGCGTGTGGCTGGGGAACGAAGTCTGGAATTGAGGGAGTTTGTGAGGGATAAGGGTGGAGAATACCGGACCTCCCGCGCCGGGCAACGCGCGCGCGTTACGCTCGAGGCCAACGGCGCCACAGCGCTGACGGGGGACTACTTGCGTGTGGAAGCGAGAGGAACCGGGATGGAGGATGTGGCGCACTTGCATGACGGTGTCCTTCGGGGGATTGGGCAGGATCTCTATATTGAACTCGCCGGCTCGGCCTTTTCCGGCATGGAGTCGTCCCATCGTTCATGCCTGAGTTCGATATGATCCGAACGACAAAGAAGCGTGCGTATGTCGAAACGTACGGGTGCCAGATGAATATCAGTGACGGTGAGCTCATGGAGGGCTTGCTGGAGGATGGAGGGTATGAGATCGTCTCCTCGCCCGAGCAGGCGGATGTCGTTCTGGTCAATACGTGTGCGATCCGGGAGCATGCCGAAAAGAGGGTGTTGGGTCGGGTGGGCCAACTTCAAGGGCTGAAAAAGGATCGACCCGAACTGATCCTGGGCGTGACCGGCTGTATGGCCCAGCGAATGGGTGAGAGCCTGTTGGAGCAGGCGCCGTATATCGATCTGGTGATGGGGCCTGACGGATACCGGTCCCTCCCGGGGCGCCTGGAAGATATCGAGGAGGGGCGCAGAACGCGACCGTCACGTTCCGGCAAGAAGCGGGGACCCCAACTCGCCGTTTTGGATCTGAGTTTGGGTGAGAACTACGAAGGCCTGGTCCAGCGCCGGGCCTCTCGTGTTTCAGCCTGGGTTCCAATCCAGCGTGGTTGTGATCACCGGTGCACCTTTTGTATCGTCCCCTACGTGCGCGGTGGGGAGAAAAACCGGCGGCCGGTCGAGGTGATGCGGGAAATCGATGATATCGTGGCCTCCGGAGTGACAGAGGTCATGCTGCTGGGTCAAACGGTCAACTCCTACGAGGCCGACGGGTGGTCCTTCCCTGAACTCCTTCGAGCCGTCGCTCGCGTGGAGGGCCTCGAGCGTGTGCGCTTCATGTCCCCCCATCCCAAAGACGTCACCCCCAAGTTGGTGGACGTCATGGCGGAGGAGTCGGCGGTATGTGAACATCTGCACCTGCCGCTCCAAGCAGGGAGCGATCGGACCCTCAAACGTATGCTGCGACGCTATTCCGTAGAGGGCTTTCTGGAGAAGGTGACCCTAGTGCGTGACGCGATACCCGGTATCGCACTCTCCACCGACGTCATTGTGGCATTTCCGGGTGAGACCGAGGAGGAATTCGAAGAGACTCTCGAGCTCCTCCGCACCGTCCATTTCGATGAGGCGTACATGTATAAGTTCTCGCCGAGGGAGGGTACGCCCGCTACCCGCCTACCTACCACAGACTTCGTCTCCGACGACGAAGCTCAGGATCGGCTCGAGCGGCTCATCGACATGCAACGCGCGATTCAATCCGAGATCAACCGTGGAGAAGTGGGTCGGATCGAGGAGGTGTTGGTAGAAAAGGAGGCCCGGGGACCGAATCAGATTCTGGGGCGGACGCGGCGAAACAAGCTCGTCGCCTTCGTGGGGTCTCCGGACCTCATCGGTGGTTATCACACCGTGCGCCTGACCGATACGACGGGCGCCACCTTCATGGGGGAGCTCCTCGAGGCCAGGATCCCGGCCGTGAGTCCATGACCCGCTTTGCGGGCCTCGTCGGCGTCTTCTTTGTCCTGATCTTCTCTACCGTGTTCGTCACATTGAACGGGGCGCAACGGGTAACGATCGACCTGGGGGTCATGGTCTTTTACCGGGTGCCTGTAGCCATCATCGGTTTCGGCGGGCTCTTGATCGGGATGGTAGTGATGCTGGTAGCGGGTGTGCACAGCGACCTCAAGGTAAGGACGATCCTGCGTCAACGCCTGGAAGACGAGGATCGTGAAGAGCGGGCGCTGATCGATCGTACACAGCAAGATCTCTTCCCGGCCGATCCCGAGGGAGGGGAGGGAGAGGAGGTGCCCTTAACCTGATCCGTCGTTCCATCCGGTGGGTCTGTGTGCCTCCTTGAGGCCACGACCGCCCCCTGTCGCGTGGATCGCCCTCGGTGTCATGGTCGGGAGCGCGGCATCCGCACTTCTCGCCTCATCCGAGGCGCACCTTCCGTTGCTGACGCTTCTCCTCCTGCCCGTTCTGCCATTCCTTCGCCCCGATCGGAAGCGAACGCCTCCCTCCACATCCGAACCACGCACTCGCAACGCCCAATATGTCTCCGTGGTCCTGGCGATATTCACGGGGGCGATGACCACTCGCCTTCAGCGGGGGTCGATGGAGCGAGATTGTCGGCTCCACCTCGCCGATGGTGCTGTAGGGCCGGTCGCTGGGTGGTTCGAGTCGGCTCCGGTTGCCGGATGCCAGCGTCAACGATACCGACCCTGGTGCACGGCTGGCGCGCACCCGGGCTCGTCTCCGGGGGAGGGTAGAGAGCCGACTACGCACTCTGTTTCCGTCCACATGGCCCTTGGCCTCCGCGCTCATTCTCGCTCGGAAGGAGGGGCTGGATCACGACGTCAGGGAGTCCTTTGCCATAGCGGGTATCCGCTCACCTGTTGGCGATTTCCGGCCGCCACGTGGGCGTGGTGTCCATGCTAGTGAGCATGGTCGTGCGCCAAATCGGCTTGGGGCCAAGGCGGACCGGAATGCTTTCTTCAGCGGTTACCTGGCTCTACGTTGGCTTTCTCGGGTTTCCGGACGCGGCGACTCGGGCAGCGCTGATCCTCACCTTCGTCTCCGTTTCACGATGGCGGACCAGGCCACCAGGGGCGTTGGGGGCGGTCGCAACGAGCCTGCTCGTCCTCTTCCTCGTGGATCCGCTCTCTCCGGCCCGACCCGGTTTCCAGCTTTCGTTCGCGGGAGCGTTGGGCCTTCTCATTGTGGCCCCTCCCATCCGAAGACGCCTCGACGCGGCGTGGCTGTGCAGGATTCCGCGTCCGTTCAAGGGCGGGCGGGCCGCCGGCGTGGGTGCGCTGCTCCGTGATCTTCCGACGTCCCTCGAGGTTCTCAAGGTCGGCCACCACGGCTCGATCACCTCCACCTCCGACGGCTTGCTGTTGCACACGACCCCGGCTCTCGCCGTGATCTCTGTGGGCGCGAACAACCGGTACGGACACCCGGACGACCGTGTCGTCGCTCGCTTGCGGACGGTCGGGTCGCGGATCTTCCGGACGGACCGGAACGGGCACGTCCGTGTACGGGCGCGCAGGAGCGGTCTTCACGAGGTCGTGGGGGCATCGTGAGCGGAAACCGATGGTACTGCGGGGGAGACTGTGGAGTCGTTGACCGCAGTCCAGGCGCTGCTATGTTTGCAAAGTTTGGCCGCCCACTGCTTCAAGCCTGAGGTCATGACCGAAAACAGCGTCGTCACGCTCGAGCGACACATCATCGAGGAGGAACGCAGGCACGCCGATGTCAGCGGGGCGTTTAGCAATATTCTCCACTCCCTTACGCTCGCGGCGAAGATCATCTCCAGAGAGGTGAACAAGGCCGGCATCGGGGACGTCTTAGGGGCTACGGGCGACACGAACATCCAAGGCGAACGTGTCCAGAAGCTCGACATCTATGCCGAGGCCGTGATCTATCGTGCGATGGACCATACGGGAACGCTGTGTTGCATGGTCTCCGAAGAGTCGCCGGACATCTTGCCGATCCCGGACAAATTTCCCAAAGGGAAGTACGTACTTATTTTCGACCCGCTCGACGGTTCTTCTAATATCGATGTGAACGTTTCGATCGGAACGATCTTCTCGATCCACAAGAAAATCTCCGATGGGGAGGACGGCACCCTGGAGGACTGCCTGCAGGCGGGGTGCCGCCAACTCGCCGCAGGGTACGTGCTCTACGGCTCATCCACGATGCTGGTATACACGAGCGGCCGAGGTGTGCACGGCTTTACGCTCGATCCATCGATCGGTGAGTTCCTTCTCAGCCATCGGGACATTGCCATCCCCGACTCGTCTACGCCCATGTACTCGATCAACGAGGCGTACTACCCCCGCTGGTCCGCCGGACAGCAGGCGTTGATGAGACGGTTGAAGGGGCTCGACGGGGAGTCCGACATCTCCTGCAGCTCCCGGTACATCGGCTCGTTGGTCGCGGACTTCCACCGTACGCTCCTCAAGGGCGGAATCTTTATGTACCCGGCGGATTCGAAGAACTCGAAGGGGAAGCTTCGGCTCCTCTACGAAGCGGCGCCCATGGCCATGATCTGTGAACAGGCGGGAGGCAGGGCGTCGGACGGACGGTCTCGCATCCTGGATCTCTCCCCGGAAGGGATCCACTCGCGGACTCCGCTCTATATCGGATCCAGTAATCTGGTGGAATTGGCCGAACAGTTTTTGGCTGCAGACGTCGAAGGCTGAAAGCCTAGAACTCTGCGGTCAGGGCGAGCACGAAGATACTATTCGGAACTTCTGTGGCGTCCTGCTTCTCTCTCTGCAGGATGTAGCTCACCTTGACGCTGAGCCGTTCGGCCACGCGGGTCGAGGCCCCCAAAGCGTATTGGAGGCGTCGGAAGGTCCTTCCGTCGAGGTTCCACTCGTCCGAGAAGCTGAACCTGCCGTGGAGGGTCAGGTCGGTGAGGCGTCCGATGTCCGGATAGAAAATACCTCGAGGCTCGACCGTCAGTCCGTCTCGGTCCAGGTGGGGGAGTGGGGCTCCGACCAGACTCTCGCGGGACACGTAGTAGTACGCCGTGAGGCCGAAGTGACGGCTGGAAACGGACAAGTCCGGCCCGTACGCCGTGAACTTCGCACCGTACCGGCGCGCGTCCGCATCCGCGTAGGTAGTGCTGAGGCCTTCGCGCAGCGTTCCGTGGGCGACGCTGAAGCCTAGATCGATTTCGCCCGAGTTCCTGAACACGAACCCGACCCTACTCGTGACCGTGCGGTTTTTGTTCTCATCAAACGCCGTCCCGCCCACGTTGTCTGCCAACTCGAAGCTCGGTGTACCGTTACCGACCGCCACCAGGTAGTTGAAGCCGAAATCGCGTCCGACCAGGACCTCCCCCTCGAGCATGGCGCCGACTTCATTGTAGTGGGCCGGGACGACCTCTCCCGCGGCCGGCGACAACGCGGTGAGGGAGTTCAGGGTCGAGAACCACTCTCGATCGTGCTGTCCGAAGGGCCACCAGAACCTCCCCGCGGTCAGCCGAAGGGCAGCATCGCCACCGTCCCTCCCCACCAGGTCCCATGTGAGCTTCGCCTCCGCCAGTATGGGATCGAGCGCGTTCCCCTCGAAGTGAAGTTCGACTACGGTCCGGATGCCACCGACGGGTTCCCCACCGATGAAGATCGCGGCGTCCTGTTTGAACCCGGATGGGTTGACCCCCGAACGAGGACTCGTACCGGGAATGAGCGTCTGAGGGGTGCGACCCACCTCCGACCCTAACGCCTCACCATTTTCGGAGAACGTCAGAGTCGCGTATCCGTGGAAGCGGAAGGCGCGGGCCGTGTCAGCGTAAAGACCGCTGGCCGTGGCGCGACGAACGCTGTGCGTCGTCAACGTATCGGACGCCGCTCGTTGACCGGCCAGCGTGTGCGGGGCCACGAACCCGCAGAGAAGAAGCGTCAGGGCGGCGTGCCCCGCGCTGCGCAGAAAGAGACTCATGATCCCATGGGCTGACCACATACAGGTCAGCCGCTGATGGGATGGTTCCCGGGCACGTACCCTTTGTCCACGTCCACCAAGGGTGCGGCGTAGTTTCCTGAGAAACATGCGTCACAAAATGTCCCGTGCTTCGCCACGACCGAGAGCATGCCGTCCAGGGACAAGTAACCCAGCGAGTCCACCCCCAACTCCTCCGCGATTTGATCAGGGCTCAACCGTGAGCCGATGAGCTCCTCGTGGCTGGGCATGTCTATACCGTAGAAGCACGGAAAGCGCACAGGAGGGCTGGCGATACGGAAGTGGACCTCCCGTGCACCGGCTTGCCGAATGAACTTAACCAAGCTCCTGACCGTCGTGCCTCGAACCAGCGAGTCGTCCACCACGATGATTCTTTTCCCTTCCAGCACTTCCCGCACCGGGTTGTACTTCATGCGTGCGCCGAAATCGCGGTCGGCTTGAGACGGCTTGATAAAGGTCCGGCCCACGTAGTGGTTTCTTAGCAGGCCCAACTCAAAGGGGATGCCACTGGCCTCACTGTATCCCAACGCTGCCGAGTTGGCGCTATCTGGAACGGAGACGACGGCGTCTGCGTCGACCGGATGCTCGTTCGCGAGCTTCCGTCCGAATTTTCGACGTGCGCGGTCGACCGAGATGGTCCAAAGGCGGGAATCTGGACGGGCGAAATAGACGAGCTCGAAAATGCACGGAGCCGCCGCGCCTACTTCGGGGAGGCTGGGGAGATTCTCGATCGACGTAGGGGTGATCTTGACGATCTCACCGGGCTGAATATCTCGCACGTACTCCGCGTCCATGATATCCAGAGCGCAAGTCTCACTCGCAACGATGTGTCCACCGGCCAGCGAGCCCAGCACCAGTGGACGGTATCCGCGGGGGTCTCGGATCGCATAAACCGTTTCTCCGATGGTGATCGCCAGTGAAAATGCACCTTCCAACTGACGGATCGCGTCGCCAACCTGGCCGTCGATCGTTTCCTGGCGAGATCGGGCGATCAGGTGGACGATGACCTCCGAGTCGGAAGTGGTCTGGAAGATCGCTCCTTCCTTGACCAACCGGGTCTTCAGGTCGTGGGCGTTGGTGAGGTTGCCGTTGTGGGAAACCGCCATATCGCCTTCGGCGTAGCGCACGAAGATCGGCTGAGCGTTCACGGCGCGACTACCGCCGGCCGTAGAATATCGCACGTGACCCACGGCCGTGCGTCCAGGAAGCTTGATCAGCGATTCAGCGTCGAACACATCAGCCACAAGCCCCACGTTCCGATGGAGACGGGCCTCGCCATCTTCGATGGCACAGATCCCCGCAGATTCCTGGCCACGGTGTTGCAGTGAATAGAGGCCCAAGAACACCAACTCAGCGGCTCCGTCGATACCGCTGACGGCTACGACACCGCACTCCTCCCGCGGTACATCGTCGAAGTCCGACGACAGGATGTCACTGGGTCCTTGCTGCAATGAGGGGGGCTTCACGGTCACGATCGGCTAGCTCCATCCATCAGATTCGGGATCGTATCGAAGAATAGCTCCGAAAGCACCTCCAGGTCGACCTCTATGGCCGGGGCCCGAGTCGTTATCCTGAAGCCGTCT